>JACOTG010000284.1 GCA_016178505.1 Planctomycetota bacterium | reverse complement strand
GTCTTTGAGGTACATCACCTCGGCGGTGAGACCGGTGAGCACGATCTGCCCCGACGGCGGAATGACGAGTGAATCGGCGACCGAAGCGAACAGGAGCTGGCGCTGATCGAGCGTCTCCGAGTAGCAGACGATCTTCTTGCCAGCCGCCTTGGCGCGGCGGAGCTCGCCGAGAAGCTCGATCGAGTGCGCGAAGTCCACGGTGTCCTTCAGCTTGAGCTGGATGCCCGCAACGTCTGGATCGGCGGCGATCTTTCGCAACAGGCCGAGCGACCCGCGGAAGTTCTTTGCGGACGGGCCGAGCGGGTTCGTCGGCATCGGGTCTTCCCCGATCGTCTTCACCGCGAACTCGACGACCTTCGCGGTCTTGGCTGACCCGTCGGCCCCGCTCGCCTGCGCCGGCGTGGACGCGAACGCGCCGACGAGGACGATGGCAAACGCGCCGAACAGGGGGACGCTTCGATTCATGGCTTCACCTCCAGTGGAATCGTTTCGTGTTGCTGGACCCGCGACCGCGGCTCGAGGCCGCCCATCGGGGCCGATTCGGACGGCTCGTTTACGCCGAGCAGGCCCTTCGGGTTCCCGCGAGTCGGAACATCATAGCTAGATCGGCCAGAAAGCGGATGGGCGTGAAGTCCGCGGACGCGATCGTCGCGCGGCGCGAGAGCGAGAAACCAAACGTGTCAGCCGACGTCCGACGGCTTACGGCAAGATCGAGAAGCCGGACACGTCGGCCGAACTCGGGATGCCGATCGCGGTTCCTCGCGTGAGGAGGGCGAACGTCCCCGCGGTCGTCGTGCCGAGCGAGGTCGGCGTGAAGCGAACAATGTCCTCGTTCGTGCCCGAGACGCCGGTCACCGCGAAGTTCCCGAGCGTCGACAGGTAGATGCGGCCGTCCGCACCCACGAACGCGGCATCGACGTCCTCGCTCGCGTTGGTCGCGAGGCCGACGCTCGCGCCTCGGAAGTACATCGAGAACGAGCCGGCGGTCGTGGCGCCGAGACTCGTCGCGGTGAACCGGATGAGGTCTTCGTCCTGGATCCCCGAAAGCCCCGTCGCGGAGCCCGAGCCGGTGATCGACAGGAGCAGATTCCCGGCCGGGTCGAGCGCGATGGCGTCGATGTTCTCCGAGGTGGTGGTCAGCCCGACGTCGGATCCGTCGAAGAAGAACGTGAACACGCCGGCGGTCGTGGCGCCGAGCGTCGTTGGGGTGAATCGCACGATGTCCGAGTCGTCGAGGAGCGTGCTGCCGCCCGGCCCGCCCGTCATCCCGGGAATCGTGAATGGAGCGGTGAAGCTCAAGAGCAAGTCTCCGTCGGGTCGCCGGCAGAACGCGTCGAGCGTCGCATTGGCGAGCCCGACGTCCGAGCCGTCGAAGGTGAGCGCGAAGGTGCGGGCCACGGTGTCGAACGCGACGATGTCCTCGTTCTGTACGGTGCCGACTCCGGGCAGGGTCGTCGCGGACTTGAACGAGAAGAACCACGTCGTGGCCGGCGGCGCCGGCGAGATCGTGGCGAGCGCGGTGTCCGTGCTCGGGGCCTGGCCGTCGCTCACCGTCAGCGTCACGGTGAACGTGTTCGCCGTCGCGAACGCGTGCGTCACGATGGCGCCGCTTGCGTTCGCCGAGCCGTCGCCGAAGTTCCACGTGAACGTGAGCGCATTGCCGTCGGGATCGCTCGACGTGCTTCCGTCGAACGTGAGGACTTGGCCCACGGCGCCGCTTTGATCCGCGCCGGCCCGAGCGACCGGCGGACGATTCGCCGGCGGCGTGCCGACCGCGCTCACCGCCGCGAAGAAGTCGACGCGGCCGAAGTGGTCCCACGTCGCGCCCGCGTTCGGCACGTCGTTCGGGTCGTCGGGAAGGTCGTTCGCCGTCGATTGAATGATCGACTCGACCTGATCGTTCGTAATCGCGGTGCCGAGGTCCCGAGCCCGCGAAACGATCAGCGCCGCGAGGCCCGCGACGATCGGCGACGAGAACGACGTCCCCGACGCAATGAAGTACGCGTGCGCCCCGGGATTGCCGTCCGCCACCGAGTTCACGCCCGCGCCCACGAGATCGGCGCCCGGCGCCACCACGTCGACGGCCGCGGTTCCGAATTGCGAGAACGACGCGCGGCCGGCGATGTCGCCCGATCCGGCGGTGAACGTCGAGCCCGAGTCGGTCGCGCCGACGGAGATCACGTGCGTGAGCGAAGCCGGGAATTGCGTCGCGGACGAGTTGCCGTTGCCGGCAGACGCGACCTGCACGACGCCGCGGGACCACGCGAAGTCGACGGCCGTTTGCATCGTCGCCGAGAAGCCGCCGCCGAAGGACATGTTGGCGACTGCGGCGCCGTTGTTCCCCGCGTACGTGATCGCGTTCGAGATGTCGGAGATGAGCGCGCCGCCGTCGTCCGTGAAAACTTTGAGCGACATCAGCCGGCAACCCCACGCCGCGCCCGCGAGTCCCGTTCCGTTGCTCGTGACCGCGCCGGCGCACGACGAGGAGAACGTGCCGTGGAAGACGTTGCTGTCGGGGCCGCCGACTCCGTCGTTGTCGATGCCGTCGCCGAGATCCGGGCTCGGATCGGCATCGTTGCTTTGGAAGTCCCAGCCGTGCACGTCGTCGATGAATCCGTTTCCGTCGTCGTCGATGCCGTTGCCGGGGATCTCGCCGGGGTTCGTCCAGATGTTCGCCGCGAGGTCCGGATGCGTGAGGTCGATGC
Organism: Planctomycetota bacterium; assembly: GCA_016178505.1. Classification (GTDB taxonomy): domain Bacteria; phylum Planctomycetota; class JACOTG01; order JACOTG01; family JACOTG01; genus JACOTG01. The sequence goes on along the minus strand of JACOTG010000284.1, from coordinate 5,866 downwards.
CCGTGTCGATCATCGCGATCACCACGTCGCTGCGGCCGGTGACGACGTCCCACGCAGGCTCGGCGTTCACGTTCTTGTCGGCGCCGATTCCCGCATACACCCACTTCTGCAGATCCGTCGCGACGCCGTTGAACCCGGCGTAGAACGTGTCGTTCGGCACGGCGTCGAGGTAGTAGATCCAGTTCGGTTCGACGAACTCCACGTCCGGAGAGACGCGAAGCCGGCGAATCGCTTCGTCGACCGCAAGTCCCTTCGGCAATCGATAGCGATGGACGGCGATCCACGGGTTGAACGCCAGGCGCTCGAGGCCGAGCTTCTCGTCGAGCTGCGCCACGATCGCATCGGACGGACCCAGCTCGCCTCGGTAGCGAACGAGCACTTCGCCTTCCGCGAAGCGCGGGCGCCGATCTTCGGCGACGCGCCGCGGGATCTTCACCGCGATTCGTTCGTCGTCTGCGGCGCGGGCCGGCGTCCACAGCGCGCCGAGTCCGATGGCGATAGCGATGCGCACGATCGAAGCGGTGTTCATGCCAGTGCTCCTCCGACTCTACGATTCGCGATGCTTCAGTAACCCCTCGAGGAGCCACGAAGGTATCAGCCCGCACGCCAGTAAGGAAGCGCGTTGGCGGACGTTCCCTACGGTTTGGAACCGTGCGGCCGTCGACGACGGGCGCCCGCACGCAAGCCCGTGGTGGAGAGGCGAGCCCTCGAGCGTCGATAACGTGGACGCTGCCGCGAGACGCGGTTTCTGGACACGTCGGCGGCGCGCGGATACAAGGACATCGATCCTCTCGATTCGACGGCTCGAGGCAAGGCTGCCATGAACTTCACGTTGAACGGAAAGTCCCGGCGCGTCGACGTGCCGCCCGGCGAGTCGCTGCTCGACGCGTTGCGCGAGCGCTGCGGCGTGATCTCGCCGAAGGACGGCTGCCAACCGCAGGGTCAGTGCGGCTGCTGTCTCGTGCTGGTCGACGGCATGCCGAAGACGAGCTGCGCGGTGCCCGCGGCGTCGTGCGAAGGGAAGTCGATCGTCACGCTCGAAGGGCTCGGCCAAGAGGAGCGCGAGCGGCTCGCGAAGGCGTTCGTCTCGGCGGCGGGATTGCAGTGCGGCTTCTGCATTCCCGGGATCGCGCTTCGCGCGAAGTGGCTCGTCGACCGGGACGCGAACCCGAGCCGCGACGCGATCGCGAAGGCGCTCGACGGACACCTCTGCCGCTGCACCGGCTACACGAAGATCGTCGATGCGATCGATCTCTACGCGAAGTCGCGGCGCGGCGAGCCGATTCCCGAGCCGTGCACCGACGGGCGGATCGGCAGCCCCTATCAGCGCGTCGAGGCGGCCGAGTATGCGCTCGGCGATCGGCCCTACGTCGCGGATCTCACGCGGCCCGGAATGCTGCACGGCGCGCTCGTCCTGTCGCCGCACCCGCGCGCGCGCGTGACGTCGATCGACACGTCGGCCGCGCGCGCGATGCCCGGCGTGCGCGCCGTCGCGACTGCGGCGGACGTGCCCGGCGAGCGCTGGTACGGCCTCCTCTACAACGACTGGCCCGGGCTCGTCGCGGTCGGCGAGGAAGTGCGCTGCGTCGGCGACGTCGTCGCGGCGGTCGCGGCCGACGAAGAACGCATCGCGCGCGAGGCCGTGCGCCGCATCCGTGTCGAGTACGAAGTGCTCGAGCCCGTGCTCGATGCCGATGCCTCGATCCAGCCCGGCGCACCGCAGGTGAACCCGCAACATCCGAACGTCCTCGGCCACTCGGTCATCCGCCGCGGCGACGCCGATTCGGCACTCGCGGCGAGCACGCATGTCGTCACCGACACGTGGCAGACGCAGCGCATCGAGCACCTCTACCTCGAGCCCGAGTGCGCGCTCGCCGAGCCGATGCCCGATGGTCGCCTCGCGCTCTTCACGCAAGGCCAAGGCATCTTCGACGACCGGCGACAGGTCGCGCGCTTCCTCGGCGTGCCCGAAGAATCGATCCACGTGACGCTCATGCCGAGCGGTGGTGCCTTCGGCGGCAAAGAGGACATGTCGGTCCAGTCGCAGACCGCGCTCCTTACAAAGCTGACGGGCCGGCCCGTTCGCGTCGAGCTGACGCGCGAGGAATCGATTCGCTTGCACCCGAAGCGACACCCGATCCGCATGCACTACACGGTCGGCTGTGACGAACAGGGCCGCCTCACGGCGGTGAAGGCGCGGCTCCTCGGCGACTCGGGCGCGTACGCCTCGGTCGGCGGCAAGGTGCTCGAGCGCGCGGCCGGGCACGCGTGCGGGCCGTACCGCGTGCCGAACGTCGACGTCGAGTCGATCGCGGCGTACACGAACAACCCGCCGTGCGGCGCGATGCGCGGCTTCGGCGTCAACCAGACCGCGTTCGCGATCGAGGGCGCGCTCGATCTCCTCGCGAAGAAAGTTGGCATCGATTCGTTCGAGATGCGCAGCCGAAACGTCGTCGAGGTCGGCGACGTCTTCGCGACCGGGCAAGTGCTCGAGAAATCAGTGGGCATCCGCAAGACGCTCGAGGCCGTGCGCTCGATCTACTACGACGCGAAGCGCGCCGGCAAAGCGGTCGGCATCGCGTGCGGCCTCAAGAACTCGGGGATCGGGAACGGCGTGCAGGAGTGGGGCAAGTGCCGGCTCGTCGTCGAGAAGGACGGATCGGTCTCGCTCTACAACGGCTACACCGAGATGGGCCAGGGGCTCCTCACCGTGCTCGTGCAGTTCGCGGTCGAGGTCACGGGGCTCCCCGGTTCGGTCTTCCGGCCCAAGGTCGACTCCACGTTCGCGCTCGGCTGCGGACAGACGACGGGCTCGCGCGCGACGTTGTTCGGCGGACGCGCCGTGAAGAGCGCAGCGGAAAAGCTGCGCGCCGATCTCGATCGAGGGAAGTCGCTGCGCGAGCTGGTCGGCACCGTCTACGCCGCCGACGAGGTCATCTCGGACACGACCGCGCTCGGCGCGAAGGTCGCGAAGATCAAGACGCACACCGCGTTCGGCTACGCGACGCAGGTCTGCATCCTCGACGCCGAGGGAAAGATCGAGCGCTTCGTCGCCGCCCACGACGTCGGCCGCGTCGTCAATCCCGCCACGTGCAGCGGCCAGATCGAGGGCTCGATCCACATGGGCCTCGGCTTCGCGCTCACCGAGGAACTCCCGTGCGAGAACGGCATGCCCGTGACGTTCAAGCTGCGCGAGATCGGCGTGCTGCGCGCCGTCGACATGCCGCCGGTCGACGTCATCATGGTCGAGGAGCACGAGCCCGAAGGCCCGTTCGGCGTGAAGGGCGTCGGCGAGATCGGCCTCGTCCCGACCGCGGGCGCGGTCGCTGGCGCGCTCGAAGCGTTCGACGGCATCCGCCGAAAAACGCTCCCGATGAAGGACTCCCCCGCCGCCCGCGCGATCACCGTCGGCCGCATCCGCCGCGCGCGCGGCGAGTGGCACTGACGTGATCGATCACCGCACGCAACAGCGCTCGCGTCGCGCGTGACGATCCGGGAGCAACCCGACGCCGCGATTCGATTCCAACGACTCCGCATCCTCCTCGTCATCGTGTTCATCGCCGCCGGCGTGGTGACGATTTGCATCGTGCCCCCGTTCGAAGGGTGGGACGAGTACCAGCACGGGGCATACGTGCAGTGGGTGTGGCAGACGGGTCGAATACCGATCCTCGGCGACGCGATGATCGATCCCGCATTGTTGGAGAAGCTGCGCGAGTTTCCTCACCCGCGCGGCGCACGGCAGCAGCTCGAATCCCTCAGGCTGGAATCGTATGCCGAGTACTGGAGCCACGATCATCGTTCGGCGTCGGAACCGCATCCGCCGTATGCGCGCGCGCTGTACGAGGCGCAGCAGGCGCCACTCTACTACTACCTCGCGGCGCCCGTGTTCGCCGCCGCAGGAGGCGTCTCCGACCTCCGCGCATCGGTGGCAGCGCTTCGCTTCGCCAACATCCTTCTCGGCGCTGCGGCACTGTGGATCGTCATCGGGGGACTCGGCCGCTTGTTCGAGAATCGACGGGACGCGGTCCTCGTCGGATTCTTGGTGTCGCTCCAACCTCTCTTCCTGATCGACGTCGCACGGGTTTCCAACGACGCGCTCGCCTTGCTCTTCATGACGGGAGCGATCACGGTTCTCGTCGCGGCCGACTCCGATCGCTTGTTGCGATCGGCTGTCTGGGCGGGCTTGCTCGCTGCTGTTGCGATCTGGACAAAGGCGATCGCCATCGCGCTCGTGCCGTTCTCCGTCGCGGCGCTGCTCGTTTCGAGCGGTGTGCCGATGGCCCGCCGTCTTTCCGCGGTTGCCGTCGCTCTCGGAATCACCGCGGCGCTGACGCTCCCCTATTTCCTGTTCAACCAGCACGTGTATGGCGAGTGGACGGCGACGCAGGAGGCGATCCTCAATCGCGGAGCCGGCGAGACCGGTCGCCTCGCTCAGGCCGCGCTCGAGCTGCCGTGGATCCCGAATGTGATTCGCATCTGGACGTGTCTTTGGGCCGGCGGGTGGAGCATGCTCGGCACGTCGATCGATCTTCAACGGACGTATTGGATCACCCTCGCCCTTTCACTCGGGATCGCCGCGGGCGCGTTCACAATCGGTAAGGGCGCGAGGCTCGTGGCCCCGTTTCGCGTACGAGCCACGCCCGCACGCGCGGCCCTTCTCGTCGGGGCATTCTTCCTCGCGCTCGGATGGCACATGCTCCACAGTTGGGTTGCGTGGGGTACCGTCTCGACGAACCCGTGGTACGCGATCGGTGCGATTCCTTGGCTCCTCGTCGTTGCGTATGCCGGCGCGGCCGCGCTGCCGACGATGTGGCCGCGCGTCGCCTTCGCCGGCGTGCTCGCCGCGGTTTATGCCCTCACCACGGCGCGAGGTTGGGTCATCGACATGATCCCCGAGTACGCGGCGGCGCCGTTCGGCCGTACGGCTCTCGCGCGGCTCGCCTCGCTTCAGCCTGCATGGCTCGGCGAGCCGACGGCGATCGTCGCGGCGATCGTGTGGTTTGCCGCTCTCGCGCTCGCGACCTACTGGGTCATCGCGCTCGCACGACAGCGTCACGGCGAAGCCACCTCGCAGGAAGCGCGCGACGATGATTCTCGATAGGCAGTGGCGAACCGCATGGCTTCCGGCGATAGGAACGGCGCTCTTGATGGTCTTGTTTTGCTCTTGCCGCTCGGAGACGAACCCGATGGATTCCGCAAAGCTGAACGAGTTCGCGACGCGCTACACCGCCGCGTGGTGCAGCCAGAATGCGGCGAGCGTCGCCGCGTGCTTTGCAGAGGACGGCGCGCTCCAGATCAACGAAGGCCCTTCGTCCGTCGGGCGGACGGCGATCAGGGCGGCGGCGCAAGGATTCATGACGGCGTTTCCCGACATGGTCGTGACGATGGACACGCTCGCCGTCGACCGCGATCGCGTCACCTATCATTGGACTCTCACGGGGACGAACACCGGCCCCGGCGGAACGGGCAAGGCCGTTCGCATCAGCGGCTACGAAGAGTGGCGGATGTGCGCGGACGGGCTGATCGCCGAGTCGAAGGGACATTTCGACGAGGCCGAATACCAGCGCCAACTGAAGTTCGGGGTCGCCGGAGGGCGGTGACGCATCCCCTCCAATCGTGAGGGGGCCGGTCCTTCCTCCACGGTGGACTGCAATGTCGATCGCGCCGCGCGAAGCGTGACCGGCTAGATCGACTGCACGAGGATGCCGTTCGACACCGCGAAGCCGGACGGCGCGCGTGGATCCGTCACGAATCCCTGCAGGAAGAACGTCGCTCGCAGTCGAAGCCCGTTCGCGCGCCGGAAGATCACGGCCGGAGCGGGCGGCGACGGGAACGTCGGCGCTCCCCATCGCGAGGGATCGCCAAG
>JACOTG010000283.1 GCA_016178505.1 Planctomycetota bacterium | reverse complement strand
TCCCGAAATGGCGAGATCCCACGCTGGATAGCCGCCCAAGAACACGAATCTCTCCGTCTGGACGTCCCGGACGAACACGTCTCCGCCGGTTTCGTCGCCGAAGAGAAACGCGACCCATCGACCGTCGCCCGAAAGCGCGGGCCTCCACGCGCCTCCGCCTGAAGGTCCACTCGCCCAGGTGACGGCCCCGTTCAGGCGATCCCGAACGTACACGTCCGTGAGGCCGTTTTGGTCCCGAGCGTCAATGGCAGCGATCGTTGCGTAGGCGACGAATCGGCCGTCGGCGGAGATCGATACCCCTCGACGGGTTAGATAGTTGTCCGTCCAACCGCTGTCAGCCGAGAGCTGGCTACCGTCGGCGCCGACACTCTCTCGGGTCGTGATCTGAGCCGTCGCCCGGTTTGCCGCGACGGGCGAAAGCAGAAGGATCGCCAGTGCGAGGTTCCGGAAGCGATCCATCGGGCGTTCTCCTCTCGAGGGGTGCGATCCCCGGTGTGCGCGAGTCGGGCGCGCGTGCCTCAGACGATCTGTACACCCAGGGCCGCGTGCCGCGCAAGCTGGAACTCAAAGTCGGCGGTCAAGGAGGGCGGTGGGGAATAATCCGCCGGAGTTGACCCTGGCTCCGTACCGCACGCATCTTGCGCCCCGTCGCGCCTACGCCCGCGCACACGCCGGGGATTGCGATGGTGCGCGGGAACTCGACACGACCAAGGGGATGAGCAAGAGTCTGCTAGCGTGCCTCGACCGCCTCTTTGCGCATCGCGGCCTCGACGGGCACGGGATATCGGCCCGTGACGCACGCGGCGCAGAAGTGCGACGGCGGGCGGCCGACGGCGGACAGCATCCCGTCGACGCTGAGATAGCCGAGGCTGTCGAGGCCGAGCGAGCTTCGGATGCGCGCGACCGACAGCCGCGCGGCGATCAGCTCCTTCGAAGTCGGGAAGTCGATGCCGTAGAAGCACGGGTACTTCACCGGTGGAAACGTGATTCGCAGATGGATCTCTTTCGCACCGGCCTCGCGGAGGTATCGCACGCGCGCGCGCGCGGTCGTGCCGCGCACGATCGAATCGTCGACGACGACGAGGCGCTTGCCGCGCACGACCTCGCGGACGACGTTCAGCTTGATCTCGACCTTTTGTCCGCGCGCGGCCGAGCGCGGCTGGATGAACGTTCGGCCGACGTAGTGATTGCGAATGAAGCCGATCTCGATCGGCAGCCCCGACGCGCGGGAGTACCCGACGGCGGCGCTGTTGCCGGAGTCGGGCACGGCGATCACGCAATCGGCGTCGACGGGATGCTCGCGCGCGAGCGCCTCGCCCATGCGTTCGCGGACCAGGTGAACGGGCTCGCCGTAGAGGACGCTGTCGGGCCGCGCGAAATAGACGTGCTCGAACACGCAGTGCGCCGGCAGCTCGCGTCCCGAGATCGACGGAATGCGAGAGCTGCGCATCCCGCGCGACGTGACGACGACCATCTCGCCCGGCTCGACGTCGCGCACGTGGCGCGCGCCCATCTGGTCGAGCGCGCATGTCTCGCTCGCGAAGACCGTCGAGCGACCGATGCGGCCGATCGACAGCGGACGAAAGCCTTGCGGGTCGCGCACAGCCACGAGCGAGTCCGGCGCGAGCACGAGCAACGCGAACGCACCGCGGACCTGGCCGAGCACGGTGCGCAGTCGATCGGCGAGGCCTCGGCCGCGCGCGCGCGCGAGGAGCAGCAACACGACCTCGCTGTCGGTCGTCGACTGGAAGATCGCGCCTTGGCGCGCGAGCGCCGCGCGAAGCTGAAGCGCATTCGTGAGGTTGCCGTTGTGCGCGACCGCGACCTCGCCGTCGGCGCCGAAGCGTCCGACGAGCGGATGCACGTTCGCGACGACCGACGAGCCCGTCGTCGAGTAGCGCGTGTGTCCGATCGCGTGCCGGCCGCGAAGCCGCGCCAGCGCCTCGGGCGAGAAGACGTCGCCGACGAGCCCGAGATCCTTCCACACCGTGAATTCGCGGCCGTCCGACACGACCATGCCCGCGGCTTCCTCGCCGCGATGCTGCAGCGCATACAGCCCGAGATAGGTCTTGTCGACCGCGTGCGGATGGTTCCAGACCCCGATGAGCCCGCAGTGCTCGCGCCCGTGGTCTTTCACTTCTGTCGTTCGCGAATCACGCGCTCGACGCGCGGGCCGTCGAGGGGCACGGCTTCGAGGATCCCGCGGACGATCGCGTCCGACGATATGCCCTCGGCCTCGCCCTCGAACGTGAGCACGAGGCGATGCCGCAGCGCCGGAAGCGCCGCGCGCCGGATGTCGTCGCGTGACGCGTGCACGCGCCCGTCTTCGAGCGCGAACGCTTGCGCGGCGAGGATCAGCGCGCGACCGCCGCGCGGGCTCGCACCGAACCGCACGAAGCGACTCACCAGGTCCACGCCGCCCGTCTCTCCCTCGGCCGGAGGCTGCGTCGCCTGCACGAGCCGGGCGGCGTAGTCGAGCACGGGCTCGGCGACGACGACCCGCTCGCGAAGCGCGCGAAAGCGAAGCAGTTCGGCTCGCGTGACGACGGGCTTCGTCTCGGGATGCGCTTCGCCGGTCGTCCGCGCCAAGATGCGCTTGAGATCGTCCAGCGCCGGCGGAGCCATCAGGATCTTGAAAAGGAAGCGATCGACCTGCGCTTCGGGCAGCGGATACGTTCCTTCGAGCTCGATCGGGTTCTGCGTCGCCAGCACGAGGAACGGATCGTCTAGCGGATGAATCTCGCCGCCGATCGTGACCTGGCGCTCTTCCATCGCCTCGAGTAGCGCGGACTGCGTCTTCGGCGTCGCGCGATTGATCTCGTCGGCGAGGATCACGTTGCCGAAGACCGGCCCGCGCTGAAAGCGAAACGAGATGCCCGCGCCGGGCCCTTCGTTCAGGATCTGCGTGCCCGTGATGTCCGAAGGCATGAGATCCGGCGTGAACTGGATGCGGCGAAACTCGAGGTCGAGCGCCTTCGCGAGCGCGCGCACGAGCAGCGTCTTGCCGATCCCCGGGACGCCCTCGAGGAGCACGTGGCCGGGCGCGAGCAGCGCGGCCACGAGCAAGTTCACCGCTTCTTCGTGGCCCACGACGACCTTCGCGATCTCCGCTCGCAGTCGCGCCGCCATGTCGCGAAAGGCGGTGGAGTCGGCGTCGGTCGGGGCCGGTTGCGGCGTGCGAGCGTCGTTCACGTTCACGGTCACTTCTTTACATGCTTTCCGCCGTTCTCGGAAGCGAGACGGTCGAGGAAATCCTGGTCGGCGTCGTGGCCGACTCCCACGGTGTGGATGACGACGCGCGAGAGGGAATTGAGGCGTCGCACTTCGCCGAGGATGCGCTCGACGTCGGTGATCGCGCCGACCGTGGGATTGCCGTCGGTGAGGAAGAAGATCGTGTCGGCGTCCGCGGTGTAGTTGTGATCGGTCGCGCCGATGCCCGCGATCTTGAAGCCTTCGATCAACCCGGCGTAGATGTTGGTCGCGCCGCGCGCCGGGATGCCGCGCAGCCACGCCTCGGCGGCTTCTTTGTTTGCGATCGACGCCGGTGTCATGCCGCGATTCCAGCGCTGCACCTCCGACGAGTAGACGAGCACGTTGAACGTCGCCTGCTCCGGGAGCGCGCCGAGCGCGCGATGGATCTCGTCCTCTGCGACCGCGAGCTTCGTCGGCGTCGTCTGGCTGGGGCCCGTCGGCGACGGACCCGTGCGCTCCGCCATGCTGCCCGAGACGTCGAGGATGAAGAGCACACGAAGCGAGTGCGTCTCGATCCCGTAGAACGAGGTCGTCGGCGGTTGCGTGACGACCTTCGCCGCGTCCGCGTCGGGAGCGGCGGCCTTCGCCGCCTTCGCGATGGCGTCGGCTTCCGCGGTCCCGAGGACGACGAACGACGGGCCGTCCTTCTCCCACCATTCTTTCCACAGCGGAGCACTCGAGTGGAAGTTGCGGCCGGTGAGCGCGACGAGCGCTTTTTCGATGTCGTCGACGAGGCGTCCTTTTTCGCGGCCGAGCGCGTCGATGAGCGGAACGATCGACAGCTTCGACTTGATCTCGACGAGCGCTTTGATGGCGGCGGCTCGCACTTGCCACGCCTCGTCCTCGAGAGCGGCGATGACGCGGTCCGCGGCCTCGGGGTCCTTGCGCTCGGCGACGGCCTCGAGCGCGAGCACTCGAACCTGTCGGTCGTTGTCCGCGACGAGGATCGACGCGAGAACGTCTCGAGCTTCGCTGGCTTCGCAGTTCGCGAGCGTTCGAATCGCCGCCGAACGAAGCGCCAACGGCGCCTTCGGCGTGGACGCGGCTTCGCGCACCACCGCGAATCCTTGCACGAACTCCGCGCCGGCGAGGTGCGACAGCGAGGTCGCGAGCGCCTCGGCGTACGTGTCGAGCATCACACGCGCTTGGTTCTCGCGGTCGACGATTCCGCGTACGGCTTCACGCAGTTTCTTCGCCTCGTCGGGGCCCGATGATCGGCGGCCGGCCCCAGAGCGTCCTTGGAATCCGGACTTCTCGAGGATGCGTTCGGCTTTCGCGAGCTTCTCTTCGCGGTCGGCGCGCTCGGCGGCGAGGGCCTCGATCGCCTTCACCTGCTTCTGGATCGTTCGCCACAAGAGTTGCGCGCCTCGCACGTCGGCGACTTCCGCGAGTGCTTGAGCGGCCTCGCGGCGGAGGCGCGCATCGTCGTGTCGGATCTGCGAGGCGAACGCCGCTTCGGCGCGGCCCCAGTCGGTGTCCGAAACTTCAGGCGGAGCGGCGAGGAGAGCTAAGGCGAGGGCGAGCGAAAGGCTCATGCAAGTGCCGCCCGTTTCGGGGCCCTTTCTTTCCTTGGGAGCGCGGAACATCGCGAAGCTAACATAGGCGCCGACCCCGAGCCAAGGCCGGGCGCGTGGCGTTGAAAGGGAGTTTCGGCTTCCGTATAGTGTGCCGCTCGCGAGACGGGAGAACGAGGCAAGCAGCGAAGCGGAGAGAGTGCATGGCTCGGCAATCGTCGGCATCGGGCGGACGCCAGTGGGAGATCCGCGTCAATCATCGAAAGCTCGTGCTCGAGTCGAAGGACGCCGAGGCCACGTTCACCGACTTCCTCGCCGATGTGGAGCGCCGCCTCGCCGATCCGAAGATCGACCGCAACGTGCTGTGCCGCGACGTCCTGTACGACCTCTACGTCGGCGACGGCAAACGCTACGAGGACGCGCTTCGGGGCGCGAGCCTCGGGCGGAAGTCGATGCTCCACTGCTTCGACCCCCGAAACATCACTCTCGAGAGCGAGTACTACAGCGAGATCGACGCCGCCGCGTTCGCCGAGCGGAAGCCGCTGATGTGGCTCTGGATCATGTTCGATCGTTCTCCGCTCGGCCAAAACGTGATCCTCGGCGTGCAGTTCCGCGCGCTCCTCGCCAAGCACGTCTTCAAGAAGTGCGGCAAGAACCCGCGCATCTTCCACAACGTCGAGTTCTCGTTCGGCTACAACTTGTCGATCGGCGACAACGTCACGATCCACCGCTATGTTTTCCTCGACGACCGCGGTGAACTCGTCATCGGCGACAACGCAAGCCTCTCCGACTACGTGAACGTGTACTCGCACTCGCACGACATCTCCGACGGTCAGCACGTGACGATGGCGGTGACGAAGATCGGCAAGGGCGCGCGCGTTACGTACCACTCGACGGTGCTTTCGGGCACCGAGATCGAGGACGACGGCATGCTCGGCGCGATGGGGCTTCTCACGAAGAAGGTTCCGGCGCACCACGTTTCCGTCGGCATCCCCGCGCGCATCGCCACCGTCAAGCCGGGCCACCCGCGCGTCACGGAGTGAGCGCGTCTTTTCTCGCCGCGCTCGGGCTCGCCGCGTCGATGGTCGCGTCCGATTCCAATGAAGCCGTCGCCGATATCGCGTCTCGAGAGATCGCCCGGTCGCTCGGCGAAGGCGAGCTGTTCGGCTATCTCCATCATCTCGATGCCTTCGTCCGCCGTCGCACGGCGCTGGCGCTCGGCCGCATCC
>JACOTG010000291.1 GCA_016178505.1 Planctomycetota bacterium | reverse complement strand
GCACAGCCGAGCGGCAAGAGAGCGATCGATGCCAGGCACAGCGACGCGCGAAGATCGTGGCCGTTCATGACTTCTTGACCTCCCTGAAGAGCGTCTCGAACGAGACGATCGTTCCGCCGTGCTTCCGGGAATAGTCCGCCGCGTCCTGAGGTTTCTCGAATGCGATTGCGCTCGGATAGCAGCGGTCGAAACACTTGGACGTCGGAACCTTTTCGGCGCCGACGATGACGTCCGGCGAGCAGCAGGGCGCAATGTCGGCGCCTTCGACGAAGACGCAGTGGTCGGCGGGAACGAGGCGCCCCGTCGGGTAGTCCGTCGCTCGCGCTTGCGGGGGGCGGTCGCCATCGCCGCGTGCGAGCGAGAGCCCGCATCGCGGACAACACGCCCACACCTCTCGCGAGTCGACGTTGATCGAGAACGCTGTGGCCCGATGGATCGGCCGTTCGCAAACCTCACAAGCGGCGGGTTCGCGCTCGGCCGACGTGCGGCTCCACCGGTAGATCCCGAGGCCCACGATGGCGAGTAACGCCAACAGCACGACGAGCCAGATTGTCTTCATCGTTCGGGTTCCTTCACGGTCAGTGACCTCGCAACTTGGGGATGTGGAGTTGGCTCACGTCGACGGTGCCGTGCTTCATCTCGAAACGCCACTTCCAGATCGCATAGATCGCCGGGTAGACGAGGAGCTCGAGGAGGAAGCTCGTGATGAGGCCTCCCATCAGCGGAGCGGCGACGCGCTTCATCATGTCCGCGCCGGTTCCCGTGGACCACATGATCGGCACGAGCCCGATGAACGCGCAGGCCACGGTCATCAGCTTCGGCCGGATTCGCTTCACCGCTCCGTGGATGATCGCTTCGGTCAAGTCCTCGAACGTCCGCATCTTCCCGCTTCGGATTGCGTCGGCATACGAAAGGTCGAGGAAGAGGAGCATGAACACGCCGGTCTCCGCGTCGAGGCCCATGAGCGCAATCGCGCCGACCCCGACCGCGATGGAGAGGTTGTAGCCGAGCAGGTACAGGAACCACACCGCGCCGATCGCGGAAAACGGCACCGCGAGCATCACGATCGACGCCTTCACGGCTGACTTCGTGTTCATGTAGAGGAGCACGAAGATCACGAAGAGGGTGATGGGAACGACGATCCACAGGCGAGCCTCGACCCGAAGCATGTTCTCGTATTGGCCGCTCCAGACGATCGAGTAGCCGCTCGGAAGCTCGAGACTTTGCCGCACCGCCGCCTTGGCGCGGTCCACGTAGCCGCCGATGTCGCTCTCACCCGTGTCGACGAACACGTACCCGGCGCGAAGGCCGTTCTCGTTTCGAATCATGGATGGCCCGAGCGAGAAGTGGATGTCGGCCAGTTCACCGAGAGGGATCTGCGCCCCGGACATCGTGGGAACGAGAACCCGACGCAGCTCGGGGAGGTCGTCGCGAAGCTCGCGAGCGTAGCGAACGTTGACGGTGTAGCGCTCGCGTCCCTCGATCGTGGTGGTCACCGGCTCGCCTCCGATCGCGGTCATGATCACCATCTCTGCTTCCTGAATCGTGAGGCCGTAGCGAGCGAGCTCCTCGCGCTTGAGGTCGAAGTCGAGGAAGTAGCCGCCGGCCGTGCGCTCGGCGTAGATGCTTCGCGTGCCGGCGACGTCCTTGAGGATGGACTCGATGTGGGTCCCGATCTCTTCGATCTTCCCGAGATCGTCGCCGAGGATCTTGACTCCGATCGGCGTCCTCACGCCGGTCGTGAGCATGTCGATCCGGTTCTTGATCGGCATCGTCCAGGCGTTGGCCACGCCCGGAAATTGCATGATCTGGTTCAGCTCGGCGATGAGCTCGTCCTTGCTGATTCGATCGGGCCACACGTGGCGGAGGGGCGCCTGGAGCCACTCGGGCCACTTGGAAAACCAGCGCGGTTTCTGGCGCCACTCCGACGGCGGCTTCAGGACGACCGTCGTCTCCATCATCGAAAACGGCGCCGGGTCCGTGGACGTGTCGGCGCGGCCCGCCTTGCCGAACACGCGCTCGACTTCCGGCACGCTCATCAAGACCTCGTCCATTCGCTGCATGAGGTTCTGCGCTTCCGTCACCGAGAGACCCGGAAGCGTGGTTGGCATGTAGAGGAGATCCCCTTCCCAAAGAGGAGGCATGAACTCCGAGCCAAGATGGGTGAACACCGGAATGGTCGAGAGGACGAGCAACAGCGAGACCAGGATCGTGGCGATTCGGTGCCGGATGACGAAGCGGCACGGCCGCTCGTAGAGCTTGAAGAGGATCCGGCTGATCGGATGCTTCTCCTCCGGCACGTACCGACCAACCGTGATCTGATTGGTGATCCACGAAAGCCAGCGCGGCCGGTAGTGCTTCCAGTCCATCCGAGTGAAGAGCATTCGCACCGCGGGGTCGAGCGTGATCGCGAGGATCGCGGCAATCGCTATGGTCAAGTTCTTCGTGTACGCCAGCGGCTTGAACAGGCGGCCTTCCTGCTCCTCCAGGGCGAAGATCGGCATGAACGCCACGGCGATCACGAGCAGAGAGAAGAAGACCGATGGGCCCACTTCCTTCAATGCCTTGAGGCGTATCTCGTGATAGTCGCCGACGCGGCCGTTTTGATCCCAGAGCTGGAGCTTCTTGTATGCGTTCTCGACCTCGACGATCGCGCCGTCGACGAGCACGCCGATCGAGATCGCAATGCCCGAGATCGACATGATGTTGGACGTCACGCCCATGAAGTACATGGGGATGAAGGCGAGGAGGATGGAAATGGGAATTGTGATGATTGGCACGATCGCGGATGGGATGTGCCACAGGAAGATCAAGATCACGACGCTCACGACGATGAGCGCGATGATCAGCTCGTCCTTCAGCGTGGAGATCGAGTGCTCGATCAGCTCCGAACGATCGTAGGTGGTGACCAATTCTGCTCCGGCGGGGAGCGATGGCTTGATCTCTTCGATCTTGGCCTTCACACGCTGAATGACGTTGAGCGCGTTCTCTCCGTGGCGCATGACCACGATGCCGCCGACCGTATCGCCGATGCCGTCCAGGTCTGCGAGGCCGCGACGGATGTCGGAGCCGAGGACGACTTTTCCGACGTTCCTTACCAGCACTGGGGTGCCGTTCATGTCGACGCTGACGACGATGTCCTCGATGTCCTTCGTGGAGCGCACGTATCCGCGCCCGCGCACCATGTACTCGGCGCCGCTGAATTCCACGAGGCGACCGCCCACGTCGTTGTTGCCCATCCGGATGGCGTCGACGACCTTCATGAGGGGGACGTCGTGGGCGAGCAACGCCGTGGGATCGATCAGCACCTGATACTGCTTCTGGAATCCACCGATGGACGCCACTTCGGCGACGCCGGGCACGGCCTGCAACCAGTAGCGCAGGTACCAGTCCTGGAACGTGCGCAGATCGGCGAGGCTGTTCCGACCGCTCTTGTCGACGAGCGCGTATTGATAGACCCATCCAACGCCGGTCGCGTCCGGGCCCAGCTCGGTCTTCACGCCCTCCGGAAGCCGCGGAAGGATCTTGCTCAGATACTCGAGCGTTCGGCTTCTAGCCCAGTAGATGTCGGTTCCGTCCTGAAAGATGAGGTAGACGTAAGAGAAGCCGAAGTCCGAGAAGCCGCGGATCGCCTTGACCTTCGGGGCTCCGAGCATCGCGGAGACGATGGGATAGGTGACCTGATCCTCGATGACGTCGGGGCTGCGATCCCACCGCGAGTACACGATCACTTGCGTGTCCGAGAGGTCGGGGATCGCATCGAGCGCGATGTTTCGGACGCAGTAGATCGCGCCAACCACGGCTACCGCCGTGAGAATGAGCACGATGAACTTGTTGCGGGCGCAGACGTCGATGATGCGCTCGATCATGGGGCGTCTCCGCGACGATCAGGGCGAGAAGCGCCTCGCTTACTGGCCATGCTTGTGCCCACTTCCCGACGCACCCTGCAGGAGCGCGGATTTCAATCGACTCTCGGAGTCCACGAGGAAGTTGCCGCTCACCACGGCCTTCTCGCCCGCGGAGAGCCCGCTGCGAATCACGATGTTCCCATCGGCGCGCGGTCCGATCGTGACCTCGCGCGGCTCGAGCCGGCCTTCTCCGAGATCGACGAACACGATGTCTCGCGTGCCCGAAAAGACCACAGCCGATTCGTCGACGACCAACTGCTCGCCGAGGTCGACGGCAATCGAGACCTGCGTGTACATGCCCGGCTTGAGCTTTCTATCCGCGTTCGGAAGTTCGAGCCGGACGCGGTTCGTGCGTGTGGCCTCGTTCAGGTACGGGTAGATGTAAACGACCTTCCCAGTGAATGCCGCGTCCGGCGCCGAAGGCAGTCGCACGGTGGCCTCTTGACCAAGGGCCACGTCCGGCAGCTCGTACTCGTAGACGTCGGCGTTGATCCACACGGTCGAAAGATCCGCGATCTCGAAGAGGTTCTTGCCGGGTTCGAACGATGATCCCTGCACGACGTCGCGACGAGTGACGACGCCGTCGACTTTCGCGAACAGCGTGACTCGGTTTTCCGGCTGTCCCTTGCTCTCGATCTCGGCGATCTGCTCATCGGTCATGTCCCAGAGGCGAAGGCGATCCCGAGCAAATCGAAGGTTGTCTTCGGCGAAGGTCTTCGCGTCGTTTCCGGAGTCGGCTCCGATCGTCGACAGTGCTTGCTTGGCGAGAACCAGATTGCGCTCGGCCTCCAGGATCTCTGGGCTGTAGAGGCTGAGGAGCGGCGAGCCTTTCTTGACGAGCTCTCCCGTCGATTTGACGAACAGCTCCTCCACCCATCCGCCGAATTTCAAGTTGACGGTGGACAGCGCCTTTTCGTTGAAGTCCACCCGTCCGACCGCACGGATCGTCTTTGCCACGGCTTTCTTTTCGACCACCGCCGTCCGAACGCCGATGAGCTGCCGTCGCTCCGGCGAGACCGTGACCGTCGCGCGCCCTTCCGTGCCGGAGGACGCACCCGTCTCCGGATTCATCGGCACCAATGCCATGCTGCAAATCGGGCACACGCCGGGTCGATCGGAGTGGTAGCTGGGGTGCATCGGACAGTAGTAGGTGACCGGGCCGTCGGGTTTCGGCGCCGGCGGTGGTTCGTGCGTCGCGTGCGACTGCGGCGCCGGTGTGGGGGGATCTGGGGGCGGTGCGAGTCGGGCGAACACGAACGGGACCAAGACGCCACCGAGCGCGAGGCCGACCACGAGCACGAGCAGTGCGGGTGAGCGGACCATTCTGTGCCTTGACATCGTCGCGTCACTCATCGCAGGGACTCCTGATTGAGGAAACGGCTCATCGTCCACCCGGGCCATAGCGGCCCCGTCCGCGCACGTAGCCGTATCGCTGTGCGGCTGCGAGCTCGACCCGCGCCCGTGCAGCGAGAACCTCGCCATTGTCGGGATCGTCCGCGAGGACCTCGTTGAGCACGGTCGCTGCGTCGTGATAGCTGCGACGAACGGAGTAGAGGCTCGAGAGATGGATGGCACTCTGGGCGAGGTGCTGCTTCACGTCTCGAGCGAGAGATGCTGCAGCGTCCGCGCCGTCGCTCGTGAGTTCAGTTTTCTGCACATCGCGGATCGCACGGAGTGCCGCCCGACAATGCTGCATCGCCTCGCGGAACTTTCCGAATGCGTAAGAGGAATCCTTGGTTCGCGCCAAGCCGTCACGGTCGGCCTTCTCTCCGTGCTCATGATGCCGAGCCGCCTCGTCGAGCTTCTCCTTCGACGCCTGCGTGGCCCGGGCTTCGAGACGGCGGCGCACTTCGGTTTCGCGCTTGTTCATCTCGGCCATCTCGCGATCGGCGATCCCAGCGAGGAGCCGCTCGGCATCGGCAGCTACAGGCTCGTCGCTGAACTCCGTGAGGACCTGCGATAGACGCCGACGGGCAGCAGTGAAGTCACTTCGGTCGACGGCGTCGACCGCCGAGTCGTAGAGGATCTTCGCTCCTTTCACATGCACTTCGTCGAGCATCGGCTCGATCTCGCCCTTCAGCTCCGGGGCGGCCGCGAGCGCGGCGTCGAGCTGGCGCTGCGCTAGGAAGGGGAGATTCGCATCGAGGCACCATCGGGCAAGCGCGATCCGGGCGCGCGCTCCATTTGTTTCCACTCTCGGAGCCCACAACCGATAGAGCGAGTAGCGATCGACGGCGTCGAACGGAACCTCGATCTGCCCGACGCCGCCCGACTCCCGAACCCGCAGGACGACCGTTTTGTCTTTCACCTCGACCAGCTCGCCGTTCACTTCGCTTCCGTTGCGCATGCGGATCTGTTCAGGCGAAAGGGTGAGTGCGAGGAGCAGAAGTGCGTGCGTGATCATCGCTGTTCCTCCGACTTCGACGGCTCGCACGTGCACACCGGCTTCGAGCAGGACTCGTGGCCCTTCTCGCAGCACGTCGCCGCGCAGCCGAGCACGTCGGTTTCCGTAGTCCCGCACTCGCAGACGCGAGTGAGCTCAGGGACGGGTGGGGTCGATCGGCACCCCAAGAACAAGAGGCTCATTCCCAAGACCATCAAGAGCGATCGATTCCGAGACATGGGTTCTCTCCTTGTCGTTTCGACCCGATCCATCAACGAGACGTTCATCGTCCTTCGAACTCCGGCTGAACGACGACCCGACACTGGCTGAACTCTTTCGTGGAGTTGATCTCGATGCGGAATGGTGCCGCTCCACCATTCGGGATCTGGCTGCTCTCGATCGGTCCGGTCCCTTCGGAAACGACGGCTTCATCGGTGTCGATGAGCTGCACGAGGACTCGGCCGCCATTCACGACTCGCATCGTGTCGTTGAAGACTCGGCCGACGACGACCACGTGATCGCCTTTGCGGTAGACGTGGACGTCACGCACCGACGCGTCCGGATTGCGGACCGCATCCACGCGGATGCCGTGAACTTCCTCGTGATTCGCCGGAGTGGAGAGCGGGGTGCTGCACCCGAGCGGCACTGCCGTTGCCCCTAGGGCGAAGACCAACGAAGCGACGAATCCCACGAGCTGTCGTGATTTCACTGATGTGAGTTGCATATTCCACCGTTCCTTTCCTCGGCGCACCGCCGCCACCGGCGATGCGTGACGTGGAGAACGCCGATCGGAAGAACGACCATCTGCAGAGCGGGGGTAAGGCCGACATCGAGCCACGGAACGCGCGGCGCTTTCCCAGGCGAAATTGATCCAAAATCCCGCGATGAGGATCTCGGTGAATTGCCGGACTCGAGGAGATCTCGAGCCTCGAAAAAGAAAGTCGGTCATTGTCATGTGTCCCTCCGCAACCGCGGAGAAGCCGGAATCGACTGGGGAACCGGGAATCGATTCAGGAAGGCGGAGGGACGACTAGATGCGAAGCGCGCAGAGGAGGATGGGCAAGGAGCTCGCGCCGGGCCGGTCGTTGGCGGCGTGAGAGCGTCTCGCGGCTGGCGGCTCGATGGGGATGACGATCGGCGAAGGAACGGCGAAGGCCAGCAAGACGGTCGCCGTCGGCAGCGGCTTGGGCGGCGCCACGACGGAGAACTCGCGAGAGCGGTCGCCGATCGTCGCGGGAGCGCAGCAGCGGCTCGTCTCACTGCGGACGACGGGGCCACTCGAACGCGAGTCCGACGCCGTCGAGCAGCAGGGCGCTTCGCGGACGCTGACAGACGCGACGGATCCACTCCTCGAGCAGAAGACGCCGAGCGGTCCGCAGCAGCAGGGGTGCAGATTGGGGATCAAAGACACGAGGAGCGCAAGGGCCGCGACGCACCAATTGGCAAGCGCTAGGGCGGTTTGCTTCCGTGCACGCATGGGCGCTACGCTACCTCCACCGTCTTGAAGACACAAGGCTTGCGACTCGCACCAACGATGCCACGCCGGTCCATCGCGTTCCTTTCGTCTCGTCTCGATGCACTCGACTTGCTCTTCGCTTCTCGGGACTGCTATAAGCGTGCCCACGCTTCGGGGCGAAGGGCCGACGGACTGGCAAAGGGCTCGCATGTTCCACCGTGAAGAGGACTACCGGCGCGGCGTCGACCTCTTCAATCGAGGGGAATTCTGGGAGAGCCACGAAGCCTGGGAGGGAATTTGGCAGGCCGACAACCGCGACGAGCGGATTTTTTACCAGGGCCTCATCCAGATCGCTGCCGCGTTCGTTCATCATGGGACGCGAAATCTTCGCGGCATGCGGAAGCTCCTCCACGAGGGCATCGCGAAGCTCGAGCCGTTTCGGCCGTTCCACGAAGGCATCGATTTGGATCGTCTGCTCGAACTGCTCGGACGGTGGCGTGATGCCCTCGATTCGGCGCCCGAGCGAATGCCCGAGGGATTGCCGATTCCCATTCTCGAACTCGAAGAGCGGAAGGACCGACGATGATCCATGCGATCGTTCTCGCGGCGGGTAAGTCCGAACGTCTCGGCCGCCCGAAGGCGCTCCTCGACTTCGACGGCGAAACCACGCTGTCTCTCGTTTGCCGTGCGGCGCTCGACGGCGGCGCGGGCGAGATCGTTCTCGTGACCGGCGCAGAAGCGGAGCGCGTCGAAGCAGCTGCGCCGAAAGAGCACGTGAAGATCGTCCGCAATCCGAACTTCGAAAAGGGGCAGACGACGTCGCTGAAAGCGGGAATCGCCGCGCTGCCCGACGACGCCAAGGGGTTTCTGCTCTTTCCAGTCGACTATCCGATGGTGAAGGCCGACGACGTGAAGCGGCTTCTCGACGCGTTCACGCAGAGTTGGACGCTCGATCCCGGGAAGCTCAAGTGGGCAAAGAAGATCTTCGTCCCCGTGTACATCGGAAAGCGCGGGCATCCGGCGCTCTTCGACATCTCGGCGAAGAAGTCGTTTCTCGCGCTCGGCGACGACGAACCTGCCCACACCATCGTCCGTGCCGGCACGGCGCTCACCGAAAACGTGCCGTCGAAGAACCCGTTCATCCTCGTCGACGTCGACACCGAAGAGGACTATCAAAAATGCCTCGCCGAGCATCGCAAGCGGCGTGGCTCCGCGTGATTGATTTCTGAATCAGGGAGGAAGGGGTACATGGCCGCATTCACACAGCTCTCCATTTTTCTCGAGAATCGACCCGGCACGCTCGCGAGCGTCCTCGAGGCTCTCGCCAAGAACAAGATCAACGTTCTCGGCATTTCGGTCGCGGCCGGGATCGACCACGCCGTCGTGCGCATCGTGGTCGACAAGGTGCGGGAGGCGCTTCAAATCCTCGGGGAGGCGGGCGTGCTCGCCGTCGAGAGCGAGGTCGTCGGCATCACGCTGAAGCATTCGCCGGGAGCGCTCGCGAAGATCACCCGCAAGCTCTCGAAGGCCAAGCTCAACATCGAGTACGCGTACGGTAGCGCGTCGAAGGGCGCGGACGACGCTTACCTCTTCATCCACGTCAGCGACGCGAAGAAGGCGAAGAAGATTCTCGGTTAGAGCCCGCGCAGAAACAAATGCGTCAAACACCGAGGCCTTCGCAGCCGGCCGAATGGAGCAGTTGTTTCTGCGCGGGCTCTTAGCCCTCGGGTGGCTTCGATTCGTACGGCTTGCGCGGCGACTTCTCGTTCGACGGCACCGGATTCGGGGCGTAGAAGTGCTGTTGCGGCGTCGGCCCGTACGTGTTGACGCACGCACCAACGAGCCCACCCAAGAAGAAGATGAAGCCGACGTGCGGCACGACGATCAACACGATGAGCACTCCGTCGACGACGAGGTATTCGGGGTGGTTCGGCGCGCCGAGACCTTTGTCGAGGCGAGCGTTCAAGTAGGCGCCGTTGGGCCACCGAAGCTCGGCGCGGTTGTCGCTGAAGGTCGTCCAGGTCACCTCCACCGGCGTTCCGGATTCCGGCACGATGCCGTAGGGCTTGCCGTCGACGCGAAGGTCGGCACCCGGCGGATGCGAGTAGACCCAAACCGTGTCGCGACAGGCCGGGAGGAAGACGACGAGGACCGCGAGACAAAAAGCCAGAAGGCGCGTGCGATCTTTCATTGGCTGAGCCCTCCTGATTCTTCATCGGAATCGCGCCCGGCCCGGCTTTAGCGGTGCCTCGCGCGCGTTGACCGGCGCTCAAGGTCTCTTTAGAATCCGCCGAACTGTCGAATCGAAACAGAGCATGCAATGGAAACGATCGAACTCGGCAAGTGGGTTGACGACTTCGTCGCCAGATCGGCGACGCCGGTGCCCCTCCGTCTCCTCGTCCAAGAAGCACACTTCCAATTCGACCTGTCGCTGATCGAAGCGCGTGAGCGATTGTGCGACGTCTTGGTGGATCATCCGGAGGTCGAAGCCGTCGGCGTGGAGCGGTACGCCGCGATTCGGCGCATCCTCGAGGGAGTGACGTTTCGCGTTCGCCTCGAGCCCGTGGGGCTCGCGTTCGGATTCTTGAGGCTCACCGAAGCCGAGCATTTCCTCCTCGCGTACGACGCCTTCCACGACGCGACCGCGGCCGATCGAAAGATCCAGCTCGAAGGCGGAATGCAGCGTTCGAGTGGATTTCCGAGCGCGACCCTCGACGCGGCCCTGCACCACGTGGGCGGGGGACAATGGCAGCTTCGTGGGCTCGGTCGATGGCTGACGGCGGCGGGTGCTCGCCCGCGGGACTCGGCCGTGATCACGGTTCTCGACGCGAAGGAGCGGCGCTTCGGCCTTCGCATCGAGAGAGCACGTCCCGCCGATGGGACGGCGATCGCCCTACGGAATCGTAGCGTTGCCGACCTCGCAGCCGAGACCCTTCGCGCGCTCGGGCCGGGTCGACATCTCTTGTTCTTCGTCATGCGAAAGCTGGCGGCGCGGCGCGCGCTCCACCACCCCCTTCCGCCGGAGCCGATCGCCGATCTCCTCGCGTCCGATTCGCGATTCCAAGCGGACGCGACCACCGTTGCGCTCGTGGAGGAGGCGACGGCGTCGAACGCGACTCCCGCGTGCGACGGCGAGGTCGCGCTCTTGCTCCGTCGCGCGATGCCGGGGCGGGGGTATTCCGACGTGCAAGTTCAAAACGCGCTTCGATTGTGGGAGGCGGCG
>JACOTG010000290.1 GCA_016178505.1 Planctomycetota bacterium | reverse complement strand
TCGCGAAGGGGCTGAGCCCTCCAGCCAGACCCGTGTTCGTGACGCGGTGGGCGCTCGCGTCGCAGACAAAAAGAACAAAGTCGTCCGTGTCGCCGTCCCCATTGAGGTCTGAATGCCCCTGTGCGGCTTCGGAAACGAGCACGGCCACCGCGTGACCATCGACGATAGGCCCAAAGGTGGATCCGGCGGCCAGTCCGACGTTGACCGTCTAGCCCGAAGAGGAATCGAAGACCTGAAGGACGAGATCGGACAGGTCCCCGTCGCCGTTCAGGTCGGAATGGACGTCGCCCTCGTAGAGGTAGAACGCGACAAGCGGCGATGTCGGGCTCGTCGTCGTCGTCAGCGCATCGAAGCCCAAATTGTCGAGACGCAGGTATGCAGATCCACCCAGGTTCTCCCGCGCGGCCGGTTGTTCCCCGGCAGGATGGATCTGCTGCGGCTGCGCGACGAGCGGTTCATCGGGAAAGACGAGGGAAAGCAAACTAGCGGCGACGACCCCATGCAACTGCTTCATGTTTCCTCTGGCGCGTGAGTCGGATCAGCTGTCCCGCCTGAAAACTCCCGGCGCAGCCAAGCGCCGTTCCGTGTGCAGGATACTGCGCCCCGGCCGGTGTTCCCAGGTGTGGGACGAACGCCGCCGTTCGATCGCGAAATGCTCTTCATTTGGTTCGCGCTCGTCGCCCTTTGTGCTGCCGTGCGCAGCCGCGCCGATCTCGCAATCGAGAACCTCGCGCTGCGCCCGCAAAGGGCGGCTCTCGACCCCGACTCTGTTCGTCACTGCCATCGCGACCGGACCCGCAAGTCTCGGGTCGAGTTGGCCCGCGGCAAACGAGAAGCTCCAAGTGAGCCCGTCTCCCTCGAGGCCGATAC
This sequence comes from Planctomycetota bacterium, assembly GCA_016178505.1. Taxonomy (GTDB): domain Bacteria; phylum Planctomycetota; class JACOTG01; order JACOTG01; family JACOTG01; genus JACOTG01. The sequence continues at coordinate 38,946 of JACOTG010000290.1, read as the reverse complement.
GGCGCGTCCGTAACACAGACCGGAAATCGAGAGAGGCTCCATCACGTCGCGCTCACGAGTCCGGGTAGAATCCGCGAGACATCGTTCCGGATGATGCGACGGTGGAGGTCATCGCGGGCTCGCGCGTCGCGAGGTTGCCGTTTCACTCGGCGCCCGACGATTCGAGCGCGCTGAACCTGGGAGATCGTCGATGAGCCTGAAGATCACGGGCGTGACGACGACGCTGCTGCGAGTTCCGCTCGCGCAACGGACGATCACCGATTCGCAAAGCCGGGTCGACGCCGTCGAGTTCATGCAAGTGCGCGTCGAGACCGACGGCGGCGTCACGGGCTTCGGCATGAACTGGAGCTACACGCCGGGCCTTCGCGCGGCACAGGTGATGGTTGACGAGAACTACGTCCCCGTTCTCGTCGGGCAGGACCCCTTCATGCGAAAGGAGCTGGTCCGGCGAATGTTCTTCACGAACCACTTCGTCGGCCGCGTCGGCGCCGCGCGCGTCGGCATCGCCGCCGTCGAGTTCGCGCTGTGGGACGTCGCGTCTAAGATCGCCAATCTGCCTTTGTGGCGATACCTCGGGCCCGCGCGCGATCGCGTGAAGGCGTACAGCACGGACGGCGGCTGGCTTTCGTGGAGCGTCGACGAGCTGGTGCGCGACGCGACGCGCCTCGTCGAGCGCGGCTTCGACGCCGTGAAGATCAAGCTCGGGCGCCTGGACCCGCGCGAGGACTATGAACGCATCGGCGCCGTGCGAAAGGCGCTCGGCCCCGCGATCCGCATCATGACGGACGTGAACTGCGCGTGGAATCTCGCGACGGCGCGCTACTGGGGCGCGAAGCTCGCGGACCACGACGTCTTCTGGCTCGAGGAGCCGATGCCGCCGGAGGACGTGAAGTCGCACGCCGAGCTTCAACGCTCGATCCCCGTCCCGATCGCCGTCGGCGAAACGATCTACACGAAGTTCGCGTTTCGCGACTACATCGAGTCCGGCGCCGTTCGGTACGTGCAGGCGGACGCGACGAAGCTCCTCGGCATCGACGAGTGGCTCGAGGTGGCGGCGCTGGCATCGGCCTTCAACCTGCCCATCGTGCCGCACACGAACGTGCAGCAGAAGCTTCACGTGCAGCTCGCCGCCGCGACGCCCGGCGCGATCCTCGTCGAGAGCTGCTACGAGTCGCTGAACGAGATCTGGGTCGAACCAGTCACCGTTCGCGACGGGTACTACACGTTGCCCGAGGAACCCGGCGTCGGACTTCGCCTTCGCGACGACGTCGTCCAGAAGCACCGCGTCGGATGATCGACGCGCACCAGCACTTTTGGCACTACGCGCCCGCGACGCACGCGTGGATCGACGACTCGATGAGTGCGCTGAAGCGCGACTTCCTCCCAGCCGACCTCGAGCCGCTCCTGCGCGCGAACGGATTCGAGGGCTGCGTGGCCGTGCAAGCATCACAGGCAGTGGACGAAACGCGATGGCCCCTCGGCCTCGCGGATCAGCATGCCTTCATTCGCGGCGTCGTCGGCTGGGTCGACCTGCGCTCGAAGAGCGTCCAGCGCGACCTCGCGGAGCTGAGCACTCGCAAGAAGCTCGTCGGCGTGCGACACGTCGTGCAGAGCGAGCCGGACGATCGCTTCGTGTTGCGGCTCGACTTCCAGCGAGGCATCCGAGCGCTCGCGGCGCACGACCTCGCCTACGACCTTCTCGTCTACCCCCGCCAATTGGCGGCGGCAATCGAGCTGGTCCAGCTCTTTCCCGAGCAGCGGTTCGTCCTCGATCACGCCGGCAAGCCGGAAATCCGCGCGCGTCGCGTCGAGCCGTGGGCGAGGCTCGTTCGCGATCTCGGCCGAAGCCGCAACGTCTCGTGCAAATTGTCGGGTCTCGTCACCGAGGCCGACGCTGCGCGATGGAAGGCCGCGGATCTCACGCCGTACCTCGACGTGGCGCTCGATGCGTTCGGGTCGGACCGGCTGATGATCGGCTCCGACTGGCCGGTGTGCACGCTCGCGGGCGACTACGGGGCGGTCGTGAGCGTCGTGACGTCGTGGGCATCGCGCTTCACGCCCGCGGAGCGCGACGGAATCCTCGGCGCGAACGCCACTCGCATCTATCGGCTCCAACGCTAATCGAACGACGACAGCCCGAGGTTGTCGAACTGCGTTCGTCCGGCGAGGTCGACGAGCTTCACGTAGCCGGTGGGCCAGCGATCGTTCGGGTCCAGGGCCGAGAAGAGCCATCGTCCGTTCGCCCAAACGGTGAACCGCGTCGCATCGGCACGCACGTCGAAGTGGTTCCAGGCGCCCGGAAAGAGCGCCGCCGATGCTGGCGTGTCGCGATAGAAGCCGATGATGCGCGGAACCTCCCCGGGCTCGAGCACCGACAATCGCACGGTCCCCTCGCCGTCATAGTGAAAGAGGTAGCCGCTCGACGGCCCGAGGTCCTGCGACTCGCAGCGAAAGGCGACGCCGGCGCCACCGATCTCGGTCGGCGCGTGCGAGTCGATCATCAGCGAGAAGTCGACGGTCATCCTACGGTAGGACTCGTCGGTCACGAGTGCGATGCCCCCGCGGGCACTCGTCTGCACGAGGTGCGAGTCGGCGACTCGCCAGTTCCCGGCGAGCGGCTCGACGCCTCTCGAAGACCCGTCGTCGAAATCCGAGAAGAGGATCGGCCGAACCCTCAATAGGGCGAAGCTTGCAAGCGAGTGCTCGGTGAAGAGCCCGACGAAGCCGGACGTGGGAACGGAGCTCCGCGTCCTGGCCGCGATGACGGGCCAGCCGTTCACGAGCACGGCGATGTCGTTGCCGTGGATGAAGGTCCGCAGGAGGTTGAATCCGTTTGGCTCCCAGAAAGCCGCGGAATTCGATTCCAGTAGCGTGCCGACGCCGTCGTTCACCTCGAAGAGCTGCACTCGACCTCGAGCGTCGACCGCGACCGCCAGCGTTTCGACGGCGCGAGGGTCTGCTGCGGGATCCGCCGCGCGAAGCAGGATGCCGGCCCGTCCGCACGATCCGCCGTCGATCCGGACCTCCGCGTCGATCGACACGTCGCGATAGATTCGCCCGCGGACCCACGTCCAGGTCGCCGGACTCCCGGCGTCTAGTTGCTCGAGCGCGCCGTTTCGTTCGATCCAGTCGCCGTTTCCCGGCAGCAGCACGTCGCCCTCGTCCATGCCCCCGAACCCGAGCGACACGACGCCGTTCGACGCCGTTTGGCCGACGAGCAGCAGCGCGTCTCCTGCGAACGGCGGTGCGGCACCGAACTCGGACGCGCCGCCGGTTTCGCCCGTCCGGATTCGCTCGCCCGTCGACGGCACCCACCACTCCACTGGAAGCGACACTCCCCGGGCGTCCGAGACGTCCAGGATCACCTTCCCGCCATCCGGAAGGTAGACGGCGTATTCGTGCCCCGGCAGCGCGCGACAGAATGCCGGGTGCTCGCTTCCAATGACCAGCCCTTGCGCCGGACGAAGGAGATGCATCGGCGAATTGCGAACGAAGTCGACCAGGTGCGCGAGCTGTCCGTCCGCAACCTCGTTTCCGAACAGGCGGTCGTCGGTTCCGATGACCGACTGACCGGAGAAGCTCCCGAACGTTGCGTAGCCGCCGCCGAACACGGACACCCAGTGGCTCTTCCGCACGACGTCGGGTGGGTACGGCACCTCGTAGCCGTACTCGTCCACGACGACCGGTTTCCCGAACGACAGCGCGCTCGCGACGGATTCGGCGAGCGCGTTCCAATCGGTGCGAACCGTAACGGGCGTGCCGCCGGCATACGCTTGAAGACAGATCATGTCGGCCCACGCATCCCTGCCATGCCGAAAGTGCGCGCCGCTCGGGTGCGCGGTCAGGAGATGACGATAGGGATCGTAGCCCTTGATGCGGGCGCCCATTTCGTTCGCCCAGTTCTCCGAGTGGTACGAGTCGTACTCGTTGCCGAGGTTCCAGGTGACGTTCGTGTACGCGGCGAGCCGATCGATCGCGGTGCGATAGAGCAGCCACTCCGCGTCGGTGATGCGTTCCCGTTGAATGAACTGGAAGATGAAGCCGCCCCAATCGATGAGGAACACGACGTCCGCCGCCATGCCCTTTTCTTTCATGTAGCGAACGCGATCCTCGAGTCGCCGCCAATACGCCGTGTCGAGTCGTGAGAAATCGGCGCCGTCGAACGGATTCATCTCGCGGTCGGTGAACGGATATCGGATGCCGCCCGCGAGCACGATGCGACAGCGATTGAAACCGTCGCCGCTCATGTGATCCACGTACGCGCGCGCGGAATCGTCGCTCGCGAGCATGAACGGATACGCCGTGCATCCGTGATGGAACCACGTCTCACCCGTGCGCTCGAAGGCGAAGCGTCCGGGGAACCGAGGGTCCGTTCGCACGAATCCGGGATTCGCGCTCCACACGACCGTGAACGAACCGTCGAATGACTCAGTGCCCAGGGCATCGCGATACGTGAGGTGATAGCGATGCGGTCTCTGCAACGCCGGGCAGAAGCGAACTCGAAAGAGCGTTCCATCGGGCGAATCGCAGAATCCGTGTGCGGGCACGGGCACGCCGTCGTCGGGCGTGAACGTGGCATCGATGGAAACGTCGGTGAAGGGGTTCAAGGCCACCGGACTCTCGACGCGAAGCGTGATCTCGAAGACTTCGTAGAGCCGCGCGCCGAGGGGATCCGGCTCGAGGCAAACGGTTCGAGATTGAGCCGCAACCCGCGAAGCAACCACGAGCACGCAGACCGCGATGATCGAGAAGAGCGCTCGAATCCGACGACGGGGCACGATCGCTGAAACGTCGCGCATGAACATCAGCCCCTCGTCCAGCGGAGCCACCCGCTCCGCGTCCCGTCCCCGGCCCGATCACCGCCCAGCGCCGGTGGTCTATTTGGAGAGGTCGATAGTTTACCGAGTGTGCGAGTTCGGCGAAAGGCGTCACGGAACTCGAATCGACGGTGCGGTCGATCCGTTCACTTGCTTTCGAGCTTTCGTACGAGGTCGCGGATCGCGCGCTCCACCGCGGGGTTCGTTTGGTGCACGAGCCCTTTTCGGAGGTGCTCGAGCGCCCGGTCGCTCTTGCCCATGGCGTCGTAGATGAATCCGAGTTGTGCGTGCGCATCCGTGTAGGCGGGATCGACCGCAATCGCTTGTTCGAGTTGATCCGCGGCATCTGGAAGATTGCCGAGCTTCTGGTACGCGCTCCCCTTGCCGTAATAGGCGGCCTTGTTTCGCGGCTGGAGCGCCAACGCCTCGTCGTACCGCCGAAGCGCGTCGTCGAGCGAACCGAGCTGAAATCGCACGTTTCCGAGGTCGACGAGCGCCACGGCGCGTTCGTCGTCGCTTCGCGCGTGGTCGAGCGCGGCGCGGAATTCGATCTCGGCTCGCGCAAACTGACCGCGGCGCATCCAATAGTCACCCAACTGACAACAGAGCGCGGACGTGATTCGTTCGGCGTCGCCGTCGGTCACCGCTGCAGATCGCGCTTCGTCGAGCGCGGCGACTGCGCGCGTTTCGAGTGCTTCGATACGATCCGGCGGGAGCGCGGTCACCAACGCGCGAACGCCCGCATCGACTCGAAGGTCCTGTGGATATCGAGCTTCCTCGAGGAGCGACTGTGCGTAGAGGATCGCACACGTCGACGGGCCGGGTGCGGTGCGGCTCGGCCGCGTGAGGATCGAGAGAACCGATGCGGCGAGGATCGTCGCGGCGAGCGCTCCCCATCGCTTCGCGGCCGCGAAACGCCACGACTCCACGAGAGTCAGTGCGGCGAACAGCGACAGGAATGGCAGCGCGGGGACCCGGAATCGCGCCAGCACGTAGAACGCGACGGTCGCGAACACGATGACCGTGACGAACCCATAAGCAACGAATCGCTCGCGGAACCGGCGAAGCGACAATGCAAGCCCGACGATCGCCAGCGCGCCCATCGGCCAGAATCCGGGCGCCCATCGAAGCAACGAGACGCGAGACGCGACGACGTACGCATCGACGTTGTTCGGAAACTCGTAGCCGTTCCAGAACGCGGCGAGCTTGCGCCACTGCAACGATAGGAACCCGAGCGGGCGTTCGGCGTGAGTCTCGAGCGTCGCTGCGGCGGCGCTCGAGAAACTGCCTCGCGAGCGGAGGAAGATCGCCTTCGCTTGGCCATCGAGGAGCGCGCGGCGCGTTTCTTCCGGGAACCATTCGACGCCGCTCGATGCGCTCGCGTTGCCGTTGACGAACTCCCACGGGCCGCGCGTGCTGAACGCGAGAACCGGTGCGCCGACGGCGACGTTGCGGATGGCGAACGGCAGCAAGGCGAGCGCGAATCCGGCGACGAGGCGCGCCGTTCGGGGCCCATACCGTTCCCCGCGCATGTCGGGATGCAGCGGCCACAGCAGCATGACGGCGAACAGTGCCAGCGCCGTCTCTTTCGCGAGAAACGCGACGCCGAGCGCGACGCCGGTGGCGATCCACCACGCCGGACGTGCGTCGCGGCGAAGCGCGAGATCGAAGCACGCCGCGGTCACGAGAAACACGAAGCCGACGAGCGACTCGCGCAGCAGGAACACGTCGTAGAAGAAGAGTGATCCGAGGAGAGCCGTCCAGATCGCCGCTATCGCCGCAACAGGGCGACCGAATGAGCGCCTCCCGATCGCGTAGACGAGCACGGCAACGAGCGCGCCGATGATTGCCTGGCTCCAAGTCACGATGGCCGGCACGCAGCCGGCGATCGCGTACAGCGCCGCGACGAAATAAAGGTAGAGCGGCGTCTGGTGAAACGTCGGGGGGTGATACCACGATTCCCACTCGGCTCGCGGCGCGACGGCCTCGTTCCACCAGTGGTACGGGTAGTACACGTTTCGTTGAAAGACGTCGCCGGCCACGATCGCGCGGGCGCCGAGATCGAAGGTGTTCGAGTCGAGTTGCGCAAGCCGAGTGGTGTCGACGCCGTATCGGGCGTCGTACTCCAAGTGGTAGGCGATTCGAACGACGAGCGCGAGACAGAAGATCGCGACGACGAGGACGATTTCCCTCGTCGTCGACGGCGAGGTTCTAACGGGAGGCTTCACCCCGACGATTGAGCCAAAGGCGGATGCCACCCGGCGCATCCATGTACACCTCGAGAATGTCGAGCGCCTTGTCCTCGTTGAAGTCTGCGAGAACGATCTCCGACGTGTCGCCGACGCCGGTGAGCATCGCGGCCTGCGTCCAGTGGCCGGCTCCGTCCCCTCGCCAGATATAGACGGCGGTCTTTCGGTCCGGACCGCCCTGAGCAACGAGGTCGATCTTGCCGTCGCCATCGAGATCCCCGAACCGCACCCCCTTGAAGGTGAGATCGGTTGGGAGCCCGGCATTCGATGCCGTGAAGACGCCGTCTGCGCCTTGCAAGTAAACCGAGAGGCCGAGCAGCTCGTCGATGCCGGCAACTCCGGTGACCGCGAGGTCGGGCTTGCCGTCACCGTTCACGTCACCGACGGCGACGTTGTGACAGATGCCCCAGGTTTGCACCTGTGGGAGGCCTTTGCCCCACGGCTTGAAGTGGCCCTTGCCGTCGCCGACGAAAATGCTCGGACCGCCATACGTGGCGACGATGTCGAGATGCCCGTCGCCGTTCATGTCCTTGAGAATGACCTCGTGTCCGTAGTCGCGCTCGGGCGTCGTCGTGATCGGCCGAGTCTGCTTCCACACGCCCTTGCCGTCACCGAGGAAGACGTAGAAGCCCCCGCCCGACCAAGCAAGCGAAACGATGTCCGGGTTGCCGTCCTCGTCGACGTCGCCGACGGCGACGCCTTCGAGGATGTCCCCGTTCTTGATCCCTTCGGTCGATGCCTTGAAGCCTCCCTTGCCATCGCCGAGGAATACTTGCATCGGAGTGCCATGGGTCGTGAACGCAATGTCGAGGTGCCCGTCCTTGTTGAGGTCCGCGATCGCGCTGCCGCCATATTCGATGTAGCGGTTGAATCCGGGCTTCGCGTCGGTGAACCCCCCTTTTCCGTTTCCGAGGAAGACGTGGAGGCCGTCTCCCTTTCGGATCGAAGCCGCGAAATCGAGATGTCCGTCTTCGTTGAGGTCGCCGACCGCCGGCATGCCGCGCCACTCGCCTTTTTGCGGCAGGCCCTCTTTCGACATGACGAATTCGAGTGTCGCCGGCTTTGGCTGCGTGTCCGACTGTTTCGGCGCCGGAGATGCGGGAGCGTCGCTCGGGCGGCAGCCATTGGCTGCTCGCAGACCGATGCCGACACCGAGAATGACCGCGATTGTCGAGCTACAGGCGATCCACTGTCGCATTCCGAAGTGCATTCGGCCTCCTACGTGTTAGCGCGGAATGCGCAGCCTTTGCCCAACGGCAATGTCGCCATCGGCCGACAATAGGTTTGCCTGTTTCAGGTCAGCCACAGAAATGCCGTACTGTCGAGAAATCTGGAACAGTGTCTCGCCCTGATGAACGAGATGGACTGTTGCGACGCCTCCAGCCAACGGCTGCGGTTGACTGGATCCGCGACGAAGTTCCAGTCGTAGAGAGTCCACATAGCCTTGCAGGCGGCTCCCCGGACAGTCGGTGGCCCCGATGTCATACTGTCGGCGTATTTCCTGGTGCGTGTAGACGTGATCGATGGTGATGCTGTTGCTGACCATCAAGCTGACGACCAACTCGCGAAGCGTCGACTTCTGCTCCGCGGTCAGATCCTGATCGGAGAAGTCCCCTAACAGACAGATGCCGACATTTCCTCGGTTCGCTTCGGGGTTTCCCGCGTGCGCTCCCTGGATGTAGAGCGGTCGGCCCTCCCAAATACGGCCGGCTCGATCGACCAGGAAGTGATATCCGATGTCGGCCCAGTACTTCGGACTTCCCATGTGGGTCGTCTGGATGCTCTTGATCGACCGGGCGCACGAATCGAAGTCCCGGTCCGTGTCGCGCACGGCCGAGTGGTGAATCGTGAGGCGCCAGATCTGGCCCATCGGATCGTAGTTGCGTCGCATGGGTCTCGGGTGCCAACTCGCGCGATCGATGATTCGGAGACCCGACCCCGACGAGGCGACGTCGGATGTCCCGCCTTCTTCAGAGGCCATTTCAGTCCATGGCGCGTAGGTCGGCTCCCCCGGCGGGGGTTGATACTTGCTGACTTTCGCGAAGTAGCCCTTGGCAGCGTCCTCGTTTTCCGTCTTCTGGTTGCAGACGGCGAGCTTGTAGTAGATCTCGTCGAGAATGAGCGGGTTCTTCTCGTATCGTTCCGCATCGCGATAGTGGATTGAAGCGAGCACGAACCGGGCCTCGCGATAGTACGCGTCACCGATGCCCTTCGCCGCTTCGAAACGCACGCTTGCGGAATCGGTCGCATTCTCGGCCAGCTTGAAATACTCGCGTGCCTGGCGATAGTCACCCAATTTCATCGCGCAACGCGAGAGCTTGAGATATGCGGGAACGTGGTCGGCGTCATCCGGCAAACCGAACAAATAGTCTCGGTAGGCTTCCATCGCGCCGGTGAGATCGCCTTCGTTCTCCTTTGCGGCGACCTCCTGTGCGCGATTGGTCTTGCCAATCGTCACCGTGGGGACGGATGCACAGGACGCACACCAAACGACGAGCAATGCCGACGCGAGCGGCGCCGGGAATCGAGAGATTCCCTTCATTCCTACTCCTTAACGATGTCGCTGCAGTCAGGAGGCCGCTTCGGGTCCGGTCGTCTGGGCAAGTGCAACCGGATGGGACATCAGCCGAGTCGGCTCTTATAGCAGGCCTCGTACGGGAGTCAAGACATGGCTTCGACTTGGCGCCATTCGGCAAAGCGACGCGCGGCGCGGAATGTTGGCGCAGATGGGTCGGAGGCGCGACGGTGTCTCGCGCCAAATCGGGATAGGCTTGGAAGTGCAGATATGCCGGGCAAGGACGGAGGCGCAGAAGGTGGTTGCCTCGAGTTTACGAATGTCGACACGGAGTCTACGCGCGGTCGTTCGACCTCCGTCCTTGACCGGGTTTCGTTCAGAATGCCGGGATGACGCGTCGCCGTTCGTCGATCGAGCGGTCGACTCGCCGAAAAGCGTGGATCACGAGTGGAGATTCAGGTACGCCCGGTGGTCGGGGACGACAGCCGGAGCGACGAGCCGCAGCCCTGCTTCGGTCCGTCCCTGACCACCGAGCTGGCAAGAAAGGTTCCCTCCCCAGGAAACCGTCCTCTCTCGATAATGGTTAACAGGCACCGCTATATTCTGGGCAAACTATACGGCACGCCGCGCGAAAGTCAATGATGCCTTTTCCCACATTGTAAGAGCCGGACGACCTGTCGAAACGGCACCCTTCCCGAGGCGTCTGAACCGAATCGAAACACCCGGCTCCGACGCCGCGCCGGCCGTGTTCTTCGCGGCCTTCGTTGCTTTCGAACGATTCCATCGGCCGCTGCGATGCGGATCACACGCACCACTCGAATCCCTCTGCCGCCGCGTTGGCACTTCCCCTCGGACGTTTCCGCGCCACGCGGAGCGACGGAACCTCGTCTCTCGTTCGCACCTCACGTCCACGAAAATGAACGCCTCACAATCGGCGACGCTCTCGACGATTACGCCCGTTCGATCGGAGCTCGAACATTGACTGTCTCGAATATTCGACGTCGCGCACACTGGAGTTCGATTTCGATACACGACATTGATCTCGACATAATGCGTTGACTCTCATGTCTCTGAGCAGCTTTCGAAAGCCACGGGTTTGCGAACAGTCCGCGGAATGCGCTTTGCGCTCTAGGCGCCACAGTCAATTGTGAACTGACTCCGTGCGAGCGTCGCGTTCGGCGGAGATCACGGTACTGAAATAATCAGGCCGTCGGACTCAGCTCCTCACTCAGGGGCCGCGTCCGACGGCCTTTTTCGTTGGACCAACTCATTGCGCGAGATCTCCCGCAAGAGAGAAGAGACAAGGAGGATGTGATCACTATGTCCAAGCAGTGTTGTGCATTGCTGATCCTGCTGATGACCGTGGCCGGAGTTTCGTTCGGCCAGGTCGTGGACGGCAATCTGGCCGACCTGATTCCTCTGGCGCAGGCAGATCAGGCGGACCCGATCAACGAGGTCTGCGCAGTGGGAAAGAGCGGTTTCGACTTCTCCCACATCTACGTTTACTACAACGTCGCAGCCGACCAACTGTTCTTCGGCGTCGACATCATGGATGTCCCGCCCGGCAACGGCCTCAATGGCGCCGGTGTACCGGGTGACGCCGACGGAAACAACAGTCCCGACACTCTCACGAACCCGGCCTGCGTGGCTTCGCCGTTCGTCGAGGAACCGGGCGTCGGACCCGACGAGGAATACAGTTTCTTCATCGACACCAATGGCAACGGCGTGACGACGGATCACACCGACGTCCACGTTCGCTATCAGGGCAATACGCTCCAGATCCTGCCCGGCGACTCGATCGTGCCGATCCCCGGCGCGAGCGGCATCATCAAGCTCGGCACCGCGGGCGCGGGCGGGGGCAATACCGGAATCCCGGACGGTGACGAGAATACGAGCACGAACGACATCGAAGTGCGCATCAACAACTGGAGCACTCTCGATCCGACTCCGACGTGCTTCAACGTGATCGTTCGCGCCGGTTCGCTCGTCGACGGTCTCCCTGAGGACACGTCGAACACGATCGTCTTCAACATCTCGAGCGCTGCCGTCGACGTGACCAAGGACGTCGAGAATGTGACCGCCGGCGGCTCGTTCGCCGATTCGGTCGGCGCGCGAGTAGGCGACACGGTTCGCTTCCGCCTGCAGATCCACAACACCGGCAACGTCGTGCTGAACGGCGTTGGCATGCGTGACATCCTTCCGAACGGACTCACCTTCGCAAACAACGTCACGGGAACCGCCTCGTTCGCCGTGACGCCGATCAGCGGGGGACGCACCCAGATCGACTTCACGAACCTTTCGGGCTCCGGGAGCCTTCCAGTTGGCGTCACGCGAACGGTGACGTTCGACGCGACCGTCAACGGCAACGTCACCGGTTGCATGATCAACACGGTCACCGGAGGCGGTCGTCCGCCGGTGGAGTGCGGTGGCCCGCGCGTCCTCGACAGCGACACGGCGCAGGTCTGCCTCGTCGACATCAACTGCACGAAGCAGGTCTCGCTCGACGGCTCCAACTACTCTTCGTCCGTGACGGCAGTTCGCGGCCAGACCGTTCACTTCCGCATCGTTGTCTCGAATCCGTCGACGAGCGATCTCGCCAACGTCACGGTGACCGATACGCTCCCCGGCGGGTTCACGAACATCCAGGAGAGCGACCCACAGTGCAGCGTCGCCGCACAGACGCTCACGTGCAACCTCGGCACGTTGGCCGGCGGCGCGTCGCGCACGATCAACTTCACGGCCGTGATCTCCAACTCGGCGATCGGCACGTTGGTCAACTCGGCCCACGTGACGGGCTCGTTCGGTGGGAGCACGGTCAGCCACGATTGCCAGGCCCAGGTCGACGTCGTCATTCCGTGCGTCTCGTGCGACAAGAAAGTCTCGCTCGACGGCGTGAATTTCTTCGCGTCTGTGACCGCGGCGCCCGGACAAACCGTGAGTTTCCGCGTTCAAATCACCAACTGTGGCACCGCAAGCCTGACGACTGTTACCCTCTCGGACACGCTGCCGGCGGGTTACACGAACGTCCAGGTCATTTCGCCCGGAGCCTGCTCGGCCGCCGGCAATGCGATCACCTGCAGCAACCTCGGCCCACTCGGCCCGGGTGCGATGGTCGTGGTGAGGTATCGCGCCACGGTTTCCGCCAACTCGGGCACTCTCACGAACACGGCGACCGTCAACGGCAGCATCCCGCCCGCGACTTCGCAGGATCAGTGCTCGGCCCAGGTCACGGTTCAGCCGCCCTGCATCCAGTGCGTGAAGGAAGTCTCCCTCGATGGGACGAACTACTTCGGCAGCCTCAACGTCACGACGGCGAACGCGGCCCTCTTCTGGCGCATCACGGTCACGAACTGTGGCCAGATTGCGCTCAACGGCGTCACGCTCCACGATGTCCTCCCCGCCAGCCTCGTCAACGTCTCGACCAGTGACGGACGATGCAGCGTGTTCGGCAACACGGTCGACTGCAATCTCGGCACGCTTGCCGGAGGCGCATCGACGTCCGTGGTGATCCAGTCGAACGTCGCCGGCGGGTTCCAGGGCAACATTCAAAACACCGCCACTGTTTCCGGCCATCCCGGCTCATCCGGGAATCCGGGGACTTCTGTGTCGGACGACTGCAGCTCGGTCGTCACGGTCGGACCGCCGCCCCGCATTCCGACCCTCGGCGAGTGGGGCCTGATTCTCCTCTCAGGCCTGCTCGGCGCCGCGCTGGTTCTCCACCGGCGAATGCAGTGATCCGACACCGCAACTATCAGTAGCCGCTCTCTCTCCTCGACGGCCGCCCATCGCCTCCCTGGCGAGGGCGGCCGTCTCCTTTTCTGGTTCTGGCGCGACGCGGACGACGCGTCGCGCGACATCGCTCCGGGAAACCGGGTCTGCCGATAGCGGCTCGCCCGCGAGTCGACATCTCTCATGCTCGCGAAACGGTGAGCTCCGTCGAACCTCTCGAGCGGCGTCGCGCGCGGCGTGACGCTTCGTCGCGCGCGTTTCTCTCCAGGCGAGTGGATGTCCGTTTGAACGGCACCCGACCCGAGCCTGGGCCGAGCTCCTGTCGTGAACTCGACCTCCGCCTCATCGTCAGATCGCGACGAGGATCGTCATCGATGGCGAGAAGGCCGAGCCGGATGGGGATCGATTCATCGATCGCGAGCCGGGCTGAAGAACCGCGGCGTCCCGATTCGCGGCTGACGCTGAGCATTCTCGGAGAGGAGAACGAGCGGTGCAGCCGGCTCTTGCTGACGCTCGCCGACGTCACTGGATTGGGCCCGAACCAAGCGCTGCTTAGGAATGGGGCGGTCAACGGATCGCGAGGATTCGCGGGGCACCGACCCGAGAGCCTGAGGCGGAGCATCCTTGGGAACGAGAGCGCGAAGAAAGGGGGCGGCTACGGCAGAATCGTGATTGCGATGACGTTGGAGATGGTCTGGATGCGGCGCGGTGCGCGCACGTTGTCGCGGAACGTCGCGAAGCAGAGATAGACCGTCTCGCCGATCGTCTTTCCGCGCAGGTCGGACCCGATGCGAAGGTACGCGGTCGCCTGCGAAGTCGCGCCGATGTGTCCCGCGAAGTTCACGTAGGCCGGCGTCCGACTCAGAACCGAGTCGTGGAAGAGTAGATCACGGTTGACAGGGAAGACGCGCCCATCGGGAAGCGCGACGCCCTGCCCGATCGAGCACGACGCGACGATTTGATACAGCTCGCCCTCTTGACCCGGCGCGAGGAGATTCAGCGTCACCGTTCGGCCCCATGACGGCAGGCCCGTGAACGTGAAGCTCGGGTGGAAGCCCTCGACGACGGTTACGAACTGCGTGTTGTCGTTCGTGACGTAGCCGCGCTCGCCGCTCGTCGAGAACACGACGCGCGATTGGCCCGGCACCATTGCGAACTGGTCGACGACGGCGCCCGTGTCGGCGTCGAGCACGAAGCCCCCGCCGGTGAGGATGTAGCGTTCGTCGAGCGAGAACGCGAGGCCGGTCGAATAGCCCGGAAGCGGAACGTCGCGAATGAACCGGCCATCCGGATCCAGGCGCGAAATGTGACCGTGATAGAGCGGATCGAGCCACGCGACGTAGAGCGTTCCGTTCGAACGGACCGCAGATTCGGCCGGTATGTTCAGGAACGATTGCCCACCGGTGAAGTCGACCGCCGCGAGAACCCGGTGAGTCGAAAGCTCGATGATCGTGGCGAGGCCCGTTCGAGGATTGAGGACGTAGGCGCGAGTGCCGTCCGGGGACAGCGACACGTCGGTGTTGTCCCTGTCGATTTGGATCGAATCGACGATGTCGTTCTGCATCGTGTCGATGACGGACATCACGTAGCTGGATCCCGACACGGCGTAGGCGTAGCGGCCGTCGGGCGACAACGTGATGTCGCTTTGGGTGAGGCCGATCACGAACGGTTGGTCGAGCACGCGCTCCACCGTCAGGCTGGCAGCGTCGACGATGATGATGTTGTCGAACGACTCCACGTACAGCTTGCCGCAGCAGTAGACAATGCCGTTCGGGTACGAGGTGTAGGCGGTCAAGTTGACCGAGCCGGCGAACTGCCCGGTTTGCGTGTCATTGACCCCGATGACGTCGTAGTCGCTCGTCGTGTAGACGAATCGGTTGTCGTCGCTGACGGCGATCCCCACGGAATCGTTGACGGTCGGCATGGTGAACGTCGTGAAGGTCTGGGCGTGCGCCAAAACGGCGCACGAAGCCACAGAAGTGGCTGCGACGAGCCGACGAATCGAGCGTGAGGGGCTGTTCAAGGGTGAAATGCACGCGGCGGCCCCGTCGGGCACGCCCGATCCCTTCGGAATGGCTTCGATCGATCGATGCTTCCGGAAACGCGAGCGAAGGTTACCCCAAGTCCACGTCCGATTCAAAGCTAACGGCGATCTGCCTGCGCGGATTGGGTCGCCGTCCGAAACGCATCGCGTCACGTTGCTCGCATCCATGGCCCGCCCAGTCCCTTGCTGACAGCAAGCGCGCGTCGCATCCGGATCGTTTTGCGACGAGGGTCGTCGCCGGCACCTGCGAAATCTCGCCGACGCGAGCCCGACCGTGCTGCTTGGCCTCACCGACGGCTCTCTCGGAATCCCACGACCGGTGGAGGAGGCTAACTTCGCGATCGGGACGCGTCAAAGGCTCTTGTCGGCACACGTTCCTTTTTTGTTGACCGTGAGTTCGAGGGACTGGTAGCATCTGCCGCGCTTGACTGCAGGAGGTTCCTGCCTCCTGGGGTTGGCAGTCGTTTCGCCACAGGGGATATCGAAGGTGTTCGGCCGTCAGGGCCTCACCTCCGATTCCGTTTTCGGGAATGCCGAGAAACGGGCGACGCGACGCCATGCGAGATCGAACCCACCAAGGTGCCAGGACACTTGGGCCGCTGTGGGAGTCGGAAGGAGCGGCATCCGTGTGTCGATGCACTTCCCTCGCAGTCCGCACTATGGAAATCGGAAGCCGACTCATCGAGTCGTCGGCCGCCTGAACGGGAAAGACTCGAGTCGCAAAGCCACACGGCTGCGCGCCGAGCCTAGAAGAGGAGGAACAAGGTGATGACAACGGAACGGGGACGACGTGGCAACTGCACGACGCCCGCCGCGTGGAGCCTGCTGATCGCGCTGATCGTGATCCTGGCGGTGCCCGCGTCGGCTCAGACGGTCGACGGCAACCTTGCGGACCTGGTTCCACTTGCTCAGGTCATTCAGGCCGATCCGATCAATGAGGTTTGCGTGGTCGGCAAGAGCGGCTTCGACTTCAGTCGAGTGCTCGTCTATTACAAGGTCGCGACCGACGAGATGTTCATCGGCATCGATCCGATGGACGTGCCCCCGGGAGTGGGATTCGCGGGAGTCGGTGTTCCCGGCGACGCCGACGGCAACAACAACCCCGACACCCTCACCAATCCTCTTTGCGTCGCCGCGCCCTTTGCCGAGGAACCCGGCGTCGGCCCCGATGAAGAGTACACGATGTTGTTCGACACCGACGGCAACGGATCCAACATCGATTTCAATGATGTCCGCGCAACCTACCAGGGCAACACGTTTCAGATCCGACGCGGCGACAACAGCGGCACCATTCCGGGCGCCACGGGGATCATCAAGCTCGGGACGGCGGGATCGCCGGTGGCCAGCACGGGGATCCCGGATACCGATGAAGTTCGTACGACGAACGACATCGAGGTCCGAATCGATCATTGGAGCACCCTCACGCCGAACCCAACCTGCTTCTCGCTCGTCGTTCGCGCTGGCTCGCTGGTCGACGGCCTCCCCGAGGACACCTCGAGCGTCATCACGTTCAACATCACGCAGCCAGCCATCAGCGTCGCGAAGACCGTTCGAAACGTGACGACCGGCGGCGGATTCGGCGAGCAAGTCGGCGCCGCGATCGGCAACACGGTCGAGTTCCAGTTCATCATCACGAACACCGGCAACGTGACATTGAGCAACCTGACGGCGCGCGACACGCTGCCGAGCGGGCTGACGTTCGCCAACACCGTCGTTGGTGCGACCGCCGCGACGTCGCCTGGACCGGGTGGATCGACGTTCGTCGACTTCACGAACTTCACCGGTGGGAGCACCCTCGCCCCCGCCGCGACGAAGACGGTCACGTTCCGCGCAACGGTGGCGGCAACCGCGACCGGCTGCATGATCAACTCGGTCACCACCACCGGCACTCCTCCAGCCGCGTGCGGCGGCAACCCGGTTTCCGCGACCGATCCTGCGTCGGTTTGCCTCGTGAGCATCGATTGCCAGAAGCAGGTCTCGCTCGACGGAACGACGTTCACGAACTCGGTGAGCGCGGCTCGCGGCCAACGCGTCTTCTTCCGCGTCACCTTGACGAACACGTCGGCAAGCGATCTTTCGAACGTGACGCTGACCGACACGCTCCCGGCGGGATACATCAATCTGACGGAGAGCGAAGCGCAGTGCACGACCGCCGGCAACACGATCACCTGCAACTTCGGAACGGTGGCCGCCGGGGCCATGCGTACCGTCAACTATCAGGCGACGGTCTCGGACACGGCGACGGGAACGCTCACGAACACGGCGACGGTCTCCGGATCATTCGGAACGACGACCGTGACGCACACGTGCTCGGCCAACGTGACCGTGCTCACGCCGTGCATCAGCTGCGTGAAGGAGGTTTCGCTCGACGGAACCACGTTCTTCAGCACCGTCTCGGCGGTGCAGGGGCAGGTCGTCACGTTCCGCGTGCGACTGACGAATTGCGGCACGGCGCCGTTCTTCCAGTCGACCCTCAGCGACACGCTGCCGGCCGGCTACAACAACGTTCAAATCATCTCGCCGGGAACGTGCACGGCCGTTGGAAACACCGTCTCGTGCAACAACCTCGGCCCTGTCGCGCCGGGCGCTACGGTCACGATCCTCTACCGCGCCACCGTCAGCGCCAATACGGGAACGCTGACGAATACGGCGACGGTCACCGGCACGACCGGCTCCTCCGGCAACGTCGGCTCGACTCCAACGAGCACGTGCTCGGCGAGCGTTCGTGTACTGCGTCCGTGCATCTCCTGCCTGAAGGAAGTGTCGTCGGACAACGTCACGTTCAGCTCGAGCATCTCGCTGATGCAGGGGGTGGCTCACATCTTCTGGCGCATCCGGGTCACGAACTGCGGTGAGCTCAATCTGAACGGCGTGACGCTCGACGATCCGTTCCCGGCTGCGCTCACGAACGTGACCACGGCCGACGCGCGTTGCTCGGTCGTCGGCAACACGGTGCATTGCAACCTCGGCACGCTCGCGCCGGGCAACTCCACGACGGTTCTGGTCGAGGCGGATATCCCAGCGGCCTTCTCGGGATCGCTGACGAACACGGCAACGGTCAGCGGTGTGCCGACCGGATCGACGACACCGGTCTCGAGTACCTGCACGGCATCCGTCGAAGTGCAAGGTCAGGTCCCGACGCTCGGCCAGTGGGGCCTCATCGCCATGACGGGGCTTCTCGCCGCAGCGATGATCGTCATGCGTCGCGTTCGGTAGTCGGTAGCGACACACAAGCGAATTCTTCGAGGGCCGCTCCTCTTGGGGAGCGGCCCTCTTTCGTTCGACTCGAACCGAAACGTTCGCGCCTCGTTCCGAGTAGTCGCGTACCAGACCGTCTCCGTGATTTGACTCCGACAGGGGTCGCCGTATAGTTTGTCCAGCTTATCGAGCCACACGTCTGCTGGGGAAAGATGTAGTTCGCGCGGCGGTCATGCATCCACGTCGGTCACTTCTTGCTTGCCGGCGATTTCGGATGAGAGCCTGAAGCGATCTCCCTTTCCAGCCACTCGCTCGGTGTCGTGCTCCAGCCGCGGCCGTTCGGCGCTGGCTCGCGCGACAGGGCGAGGGAAGCCTGCGTTCCCGTCTCATCGACGCGCCGGGCCGGCGGCCTTCGCAAGGTCGTCCTCGCCGAGGGATCGGGCTTCCGAACCGGAACCCTGTGATTCACGGACCGTGCCTCAGTGCATCGTCGCGGTGCAGGGTGCCGAGAGTCCCTTCGTCCGTGCTGCTACTCCGGGTGACGTTGCTGTTTCGTCTCGGACAGGGCGGCGCCAGAGGGGCGATGTCCTGGGTGGTGACGTTTGGGAGGTAGACAGATGACTGGATCGAATTCTCTTCTGCGAGGCCGATGCGCCATTCTCGTTGCCGCGATCCTCGCCGGCAGCGGCATCGCAAGTGGCCAAGGCTTCACGTCCACGCACATTCCAACGGTGCCGCGCTCTCTCGGCGCTGCGGTCAGCGACGACAATCGCTGGCTCTACACGCTGAGCAGCAACAACGTGATTGGCGTGATCGACACGACGAATGACCGCTTTGTCGCAGGCATCGATCTCAACGGCGTCGCGATCAACCCGAGCGGCGTGGTGTTCTCTCAAGGGAAGCTCTACGTCGAGTCCTACGATCACATCGTCGTGGTCGACACGACCACGCGAGCGGTCAGCCGCGTTCTGTCGCAGCCGTTCATGATCGGCCAAAGCATGGGAGACGTCGATCTGTCACCGGACGGACAACTCGTGTACGCCGTCAGCGGCTCGTCCGACAGCTTGTCCATCATCGACACGCGCCTGGACGAAGTCGTCGGCACGGTCGTCGTCGGTCGCAACAATACCGACCTCGCGATCTCTCCCGATGGAACGCGCGCGTACGTCATCAACTCGTACGACGCCACCGTCACCGTCGTGGACCTGGTGGCGCGTCAGGTATTGGCGACGACGTCGTTCGTCCAGAATCGGCCGTTCTTGAACCTCCCGGCGGAATCGGCAATGCGCTCGGACGGCTTGCTCTACGTGGCGTGGGTCGATCCCGCCTACCTGGCACACGTCTCGCGCATCGAGGCGGACGGACGCCTGCGCGACATCTTCGACGAGACGTTCTACTCGACGGGAATTGCGTTCGCCCTCGACGAGCAGGATCTCCTCCTCGGTGGGGGCTACGTCGTCGATGCGAACACGGGCGCGCTCGTGACTCAGATCCCCGCGACCAGTGGAATCTCGAAAGTCGTCTTTGCACCGAACGGCGCCCGCGCGTACGTCACCAACTCGAGCTGGCTGCACGTCCTCGCAATCGGCGGATTCCACGCCATGCTCACGACGACGGGCCAAAGCGTGATGGGCGGCACGATGACGTTGAACCTGCTCGCCCCTTCGGAACATGGCCGCATGTATCAGGTCGGACTCTCCGCGAGCACGAACCAGGGCATTCCGATGCTGAACGGAGAAGTGTTCCCGCTGGACCGCGATACTCTCTTCCGGTACTCGATGCGCGGGACGGCTGAAGCGCTTTCCGGGTTCACGGGCCACCTCGGCGCCGATGGGCGCGGGACGGCCACCATTCGGTTGTCGAACGCGATCCCGGGCTGCGCCGTAGGTCAGACGATCTACGTCGCGTTCGGCACGTTCACCGGAACGCGGCGGACCATGACCGACGTCGCGTACGTGTCGAACGTCGTCGCCGTCCCCATCCTGCCCTGACCGCAGCGCGACCAATCGACGAGCCATCAAATGAGTGCGGCCCGCCTTGCCGGGTAACCGGCGGGCGGGCCGCGTTGTTTTCCGAGTGGCTCGTCAGCGCATCGTCATCGAATCGTGACCGCGACCACGTTGGAGATGCGCTCGACGTTCATGATGCTGCGGTGCTCCCCCGTGAACGTGCCGAAAGCGAAGTAAAGCGTATCGCCGTGCCGCAACGGACCGCCGGGCAAGTTGGCGAGACGAATCGTCGCCGTCGCTCGGCCGTCGGAGCCGAAATGCGCGGCGAACCCATTCACCGAATCCGTTTGGTTCGGATTGAGCGTGAAGTTGAAGAGCGGGTCGGCGTCGAGCGGAAACACCAAGCCCTCGGTCAGGGTCTGGCCCAACCCGTTGCCGAACGGAATCGCGGCGTTGTAAGCACCTGCCAACTGAACGAGCTGGCCTGCCTGATTGGGAGCAACGAGATCGAACGTGATCGTTTCCCCGGACTGAGCCGTCAGTGGCGCCGTCAACGCGGGAGTGAAACCGTCAACCGCGGTGACGTAGAGTTGGTTCGTATTGGTCAGGAAGGAGTGCTCGCCGTCCGGCGAGAACGTCACTGCTGAAATCCCGGAAACGGTCGGAATCTGCGCGATGACCGAGCCGTCGTTCGAGTCGATGACCCACCCGCCACCGGCGAACAGCATCCGCTCGTCAGTCGAAAAGCCGAGGCCCGTCGAGTAGCCGGGAAGGTTGAGAACTCTCGTCAAGTTGCCGTCGGAGTCGAGTACCGATACGTGACCGAGATAGTCCGGCGAAACCCAGCTCACGTACACCACACCGTCGGACCGAACCGCCGAATCCATGGGCAAGTTCAGGAACGGTCGTCCGCCCGTGAGGTTGGAACTTCCGATCACTTGGTGCGCGACCAGATCGACGACCGTGATTGTCGCCGTCTGCGCGTTGACGACATACCCGCGAGTGCCGTCGGTCGTGAGCGAGAGATCCGTGTTGTTCCGACCGACAAACACGCTGTCGACGACCACCGGGTTTCCATTCGGATTCGGGTCGATGATCGTCAGACTATCCGTTGCGCCAGCGATGCAATAGACGGCGCCACAATCACCGGCAGTCGCAACGTCGCCGCCCGTCTGTCCGATGACTGCGTTCTGGAAAATCGTGGTGACTCGGTCGTTGGCCGACGGATCCACCACGCAGATATTCGAGTAGGACTCGATGTAGAGCTTTCCGTGGCAGAAGACGACGCCCGACGGATTGATCGCAAGTCCGTTCAGATCGATGCCGCGCACGAAACGGCCATTCCAGATGTCGATGACGCCAACCACGTTGTTGCTGCTGAGCGTGTAGAGCCAACGATTGTCGTCGCTCACCGCCGCTCCGAGCGAGCGCGGGATGGTTGGAATATGAGTCGTCGTGAAACCCTGCGCAAACGCTGAACTCGCCGCTGATAGGAGAACGAAGGCCACTGTTGCCAGAGCGGCACTGCAATCCCGTCTCGATCGCGAGTAGCCGACAGACGTCGAACCCCACCTCGAATGTCGGAACATTACGCCCTCCGTCGCTTCAGCGCGCTTCCCTGCGCCGGTCTGAAGCCGAGACTTCCCTTTTCGCAATCCCTTCACCCACACTAGAAGTCGAGAAATCGAAGGCAATGGTTACAGCGTTTCGGCGGTTGGAAGGCTCTGAAACCGCCCGTTGAGAGGACGAAGTCAAACAGCGCGCCCGAAGCAACGCTCGCAACTCCGACTCGAATAAGCACCCCCGGGCGACGGTCAACGGCGACGAGCCCGAGCGTGTTCCTGCGAATTCGAGAAGAGCGTTTGGACCGACTTCGTGCGTGAGTTTCACTGCGCCCAGTTGAACCAACCGCCCGCGGGCTCTTTGCCCGGTCTGCTTTTTTCGACCTGCTCGATGCCTCTCAGAAACCCCCTCTGCGCCTGGTTAGGCTACCAGAACCGTACAGAACAAGGAAAGGGTAAACCCGCACGGGGCACAGTTTTTCTTTGACCCGTGATCGACGCGGCTGGTAGCATCCGCGCTGCCTCGGGGATATCTGAGCTAGACGTGTTTGGCTGCGCGTCGCCTCGCGGCAGTCGCTAGGAGCTTCACAAAGGGGATACACGCTCGCGCGGCTCCTCCCCGTCATGCGTTGGGACGTCATTTTTGACGTTTTCGCGCGGGGGTCGCCTCGTACTGCGCTGCCGCGCGAACTCCTGAAGCAGGGATCGCGTTGGGGATCAGAGTCACGTCGTCGCTGCCATTGAATGGGTGGTCGTGCCGACTCGGTTCCCGCTGGTGATTTCGACCGAAGAACGGAAAAGAGGGGCGGGATTGGAACGCATGAACACATCATCGATCGCAGGCGTCCGTTCACTCGTCAATCTGGGTCGTCGCTTCAGCGCATTCGGTGCGGCGGTAGTCCTCGCATCGACGGCGTTTGTCGCATCAGCATCCGGCCAGGTCACTGTTGATGGTGACTTGACCGACATCATGGCTGTTGCGCAAGGACAACAGGCCGACCCAGCGAACGACGTGTGTCCGACGGCGAAGAGCGGGTTCGACCTAACCCACGTCTACGTCTACTACGACGTTGCGGCAGACGCGCTGTTCGTTGGTTTGGATGTCCTGGATGTCCCGCCGGGGTTCGGTTTTCCCGGGCCCGGTGTCCCCGGCGACGCCGACGGTGACAACAATCCCGACACGTTTACCAATTTCATCTGTGTCGCCCAACCCTTTCTCGAAGAGCCTGGAGTAGGACCGGACGAGGAGTACAGCCTGTTCCTCGACACCAATGCGAATGGAATGATCACCGAGCACAACGACGTTCACGTTCGCTATCAAGGGAACACGCTGCAGTTTCTCTTCGCTGACAATAATCTGCCAATCCCGGGAGCGACCGGAATCATCAAGCTCGGGACGGCCGGTGCGGGTGGTGTGAACACCGCGATCCCGGACTCGGATGAGAACACCGCGACCACCGACATCGAGTTTCGCATCGACCATTGGAGCCAGCTCGACCCGATCAACCCCAACTGCTTCCGAGTCGTCGCCCGTGGCGGTTCGTTGGTCGACGGCGTGCCCGAGGATTTCACCGAGGCCGTGGTGATCCAACTGACCAACGCTCACGTGCGCCTTTCAAAGGACGTCACGAACGTCACTGCCGGCGGCGGTCCGTTTGTCGACCTCGTCGGCGCGCTGCGCGGCGACACGGTTCGGTTCCGGATCCAGCTCACGAACGACGGCAACGTCAACCTCGATCCGTCTGGGATCATGGACAACCTGCCAGCCGGGCTCACCTTTGTTCCAGGAAGCTGTGTCGGCGGGAACTGCAACGCGGTCTCGCAGCCGGACGGTTCGACCCGAATCACGTTCACAAATCTCGGTGGATCGACTCGTCTCAGCGTCGGTCAGACCCGGACCGTGACCTTCGACGCGACCGTCAATTCCAATGCCTCTGGATGCTTCGTCAATCGCGCGATGGGCGGCGGCTTCTCTCCGAACGAAGGCCTGAATTGTCCGCCACAGCGGAGGGTCGCTCGCGACGACGCCACCGTGTGCGTCCCCGAGCTGACGTGCACGAAGCAGATCTCGCTCGACGGCACGACGTTCTCCGACTCGCTGACGGCTTGCCGCGGCGAGACGGTGTTCTTCCGCGTGGTCATCACGAACCCGTCGCCGTCGGTCGATCTCTCGAACGTGACGATGCGCGACACGCTCGACGCGGGCTACACGAACATCACCGAGAGCGATCCGAACTGCACGGTGGCCGGTCAGACGATCAACTGCGCGTTCGGCGGGCTCGCACACGGCGGCTCGATCACGGTGAACTACTCGGCTGTGATCGGGGCCACGGCGACCGGCGTCCTCCACAACCAAGCGCACGTCGAGGGCTCGTTCGCCGGCCGCACGATCTCGCACGACTGCCCCGCGCAGGTCACGGTGAAGATCCCGTGCGTCACGGTGACGTGCCTCACCACGCCGCCGCCCGTGGTGGACCCGAACACGCAAACGACGCTGAACTTCCGCGTTCGCAATTGCGGCGACGTCCGCCTCGACGACGTGACGCTCGCCTGCGCGGTCGATCCGAACAACCCGGGCCTGACGATCATCACGTGCCCGACCTCGACCGGCCCGCTCGATCCGAACCAGACGCGCGACATCGGCGTCGTCGTCCGCTCGAGCGCCACGGCGTGCGGCCAGGAGTGCCTGATCCTCACCGGCACCGGCGATCCGAACGGCCTGCCCCCGTTCTGCAACGTGACGTCCTCGGATCGATGCTGCCTCATCGTCAGGCCGCAGATCTCGGTGCAGAAGCAGGTGCAGCTCGTTTGCTTCCTCGACCCGAACAACCCGAACAGCATTGCTCTGCAGCCGCCGGCGCCGACCGAGCAGGTCGACGCCCCGGTTTGCGGGCTCGTGCGTTGGACGATCACGGTTCGCAATCTGTGCCCGAACGACGGCCTCAGAAACGTCCGCCTGACCGACTGCTTGCCGACGGATCTCCTCTTCCGCGACAACGTGACTCCGGCGACGACGATCGGCCAGGCAAGCGAAGGCCCCGACTGCACGGGCACCGGCTCGACGACGACGACCGTCTTCCGAATCCCCGATCTCGCGCCGAACGGAGCCTACACGTTCACGTTCGACGCGATCGTTCGCGCCGCGTCGACGGCGGGCCTCAAGACGAACACGTCTCGCGCGCGCGGGACCGATGCGGTCACGGGCGTCGACACGAACGTCGTGGAAGACACGGCGCGCGTCAACGTGCTCACCGCCGCCGCGACGCTCGCGGGCGCCGGCGTCAATCCGACGAGCGTCTGCCCGCCCGAGCAGGTGACGTTCACCTACACGTACACCAACACCGGCCTCGCGACGCTCGAGCCCGTCATCGTCGGCGCCGCGCAGCTCGACGCCGGCCTCACGCTGATCAGCCAGACGCCCGCGGCCGGCACGAACGTCGGCCCGGTCGCGCCCACGCAGACGCGAACGATCACGGTCGTGGCGCGCGCGGAAAACACGGGCGCTGCCAGCCGATGCGTTCGCGTGCCCGTCACGTCGCAGCCGGATTGCTACGACCCGCGCGACGCCGAGAATTGCCGCATCGATCTCACGGCACAGCAGTGCGTGACCGTGAAGAACCCGCGCATCACCGTGCAGTGCCTCACGACGCCGCCGCCCGTGGTCGATCCGAACACGCAGGTGACGTTCCAGTACCGCATCACGAACACGGGCGACGTCTCGTTCGACACGGTCAGCTACACGTGCACGGTCGACCCGAACAACCCGGGCCTGACGATCGTCACTTGCCCGGCGGCGTCCACGAACCTCGCGGCCGGCGCCAACGTGACCGTGAGCATGGTCGTCCGCGCCAGCAACACGAACTGCGGCCAGGAGTGCGCGATCCTGCAAGCGGAGGGCGATCCGAACGGCCTCGATCCGACGTGCAACGTCACCGCGAACGATCGTTGCTGCCTGATCGTGCGTCCGTCGCTGACGATCTCGAAGACCGTCCAGCTCGTCTGTTTCACCGACCCGAACGATCCGAATCAGATCCAGCTCCAGCCGCCGACGCCGACCGAGCAGGTCGACGCGCCGGTCTGCGGGCTCGTCCGCTGGACGATCAGCGTCCACAACAACTGCCCGAACGAGGGACTGACGAACGTGCGGGTCACCGACTGCTTGCCGAACGATCTCTCGTTCCGTGACAACGTCACGCCCGCGACGACGCTCGGCGGTGGCGGCCCGGATTGCACGGGCACCGGCGCCACGACGCCGATCGGCTTCCAACTGCCGAACCTTGCAGCCAACGGAACCTACACGTTCACGTTCGACGCGATCGTCGAGGCTGCCGCGACCACCGGCGTCAAGACGAACACGGCGCGAGCGCGCGGCACGGGCGCCGTCTCCGGCATCGACACGCCCGTCGTCCAAGACACGGCCGCAGTGAACGTCCGAACGGTCAGCGGCTCGATCTCCGGCACGGGAGTGAATCCGGCGAACGTTTGCACCCCGCAGCAAGTGACGTTCACCTATTCGTTCACCAACAACGGCCAGTTCGCGCTCGACCCGGTGCGCGTCCAGGCGCCCTCGCTCGACGCCGGCCTGACGCTCGTCAGCCAGACGCCGCCCGCCGGCACGAACGTCGGCCCGCTGAACCCGGGTCAGTCCGTCACCATCACGATCGTAGCGAACGCGATCGCGGGGACGTTCCCGACTCGTCGTTGCGCACGAGCCCGTGTCATCGCGCAGCCCGACTGCTTCGACCCGCGCGAGACGACCGAGCGCTGCACCATCGACGTGATGACCGAGCAGTGCGTCAACGCCTTCAATCCCTGCATCGACGTCACGTGCCTCACGACGCCGCCGCCCGTCGTCGATCCGAATACGCAGACGACGTTCCAGTACCGCATCACGAACTGCGGCGACGTGGCGTTCGATGGAGTGACGTATCAGTGCACGGCCGACCCGAACAACCCGGGACTGGCGATCGTCACGTGCCCGGCAGCGACGGGATCTCTGCCTGCGGGACAAAGCGTGACGGTCAACATGGTCGTGCGCTCGAGCGCGACCCTCTGCGGCCAGCAATGCGCCACTCTGACGGCGACCGGCGACCCCAATGGCCTCGATCCGACGTGCAACCGATCCGACAACGCGACCTGTTGCCTGATCGTTCGGCCGTCGATGACCGTGCAGAAGCAGGTGCAGCTCGTCTGCTTCCTCGACCCGAACGATCCGAACCAGATCCAACTCCAGCCGCCAACGCCGACCGAGCAAGTCGATGCGGCGGTCTGCGGGCTCGTTCGCTGGACGATCACGGTTCACAACAATTGCCCGAACGACGGTCTTCGCAACGTGCGCGTCACGGACTGCCTGCCGAACGATCTCCTCTTCCGTGACAACGTGACTCCGGCGACGCCCATCGGCGCCGCGAGCGAAGGCCCCGATTGCACCGCGCAGACCGGCACGACGCCGACCGTCTTCCGCATCCCGGACCTCGCGGGGAACGGGACGTACACGTTCACTTTCGACGCGATCGTGCGCGCCGCCGCGACCGCGGGCATCAAGACGAACACCGCCCGCGCACGGGGAACCGACGCGGTCACGGGCATCGACACCGCGATCGTCGAGGACACCGCGCGCGTCAACGTGCTCACGGCGAGCGCGCAGCTCAACGCCGGCGGAGTCAATCCGACTTCGGTCTGTCCGCAACAACAGGTGACCTTCACCTACACGTTCGTGAACAACGGCCTCGCGACCCTCGAGCCGATCATCGTCGGCGCCGCGCAGCTCGACGCCTGCCTCACCCTGGTGAGCCAGAATCCGGCGCCCGGGACCAACATCGGGCCGCTCACGGCCGGGCAGACGCGGACGATCACCGTCGTCGCTCGCGCGAACGGAACGCCGGGGACGAGCTGCTGCGTCACCGTACCGGTCACCGCACAGCCGGATTGCTTCGATCCCCGCGACCCGACCGAGCACTGCCGCATCGATCTCACGCGCCAGCAGTGCGTCAACGTCTTCACCCCGTGCATCACGGTGACGTGCCTCACGACGCCGCCGGCCGTCGTCGATCCGAACACGCAGGTGACGTTCCAGTACCGGATCACGAACTGCGGCAACGTCGCGTTCGACGGTGTGACGTATGTGTGCGCAGTCGATCCGAACAACCCCGGCCTCACCATCGTCACGTGCCCAGCTGCCACAGGCTCGCTGCCGGCCGGCCAGAGCGTGACGGTCAATCTCGTCGTGCGCTCGAGCGCCGCTTCGTGTGGGCAAGAGTGCGCGGTCCTCACCGCCACCGGCGATCCAACCGGCCTCGACGCGACGTGCAACGTCAGCCAAAACGATCGGTGCTGCCTCATCGTCCGGCCGACGATGACGGTTCAAAAGCAGGTGCAGCTCATCTGCTTCACCGACCCGAACAATCCCAACAGCGGCACCCCCCAGCCGTCGACTCCGACGGAACAGGTCGATGCGCCGGTTTGCGGGCTCGTGCGCTGGACGATCACGGTTCACAACAACTGCCCGAACGACGGGCTGCGCAACGTGCGCGTCACGGACTGCTTGCCGAACGATCTCCTCTTCCGTGACAACGTGACGCCGGCGACGCCGATCGGCGCCGCGAGCGAAGGCCCTGACTGCACGGGGACCGGCTCGACGACGCCGACGGTCTTCCGCATTCCGGATCTCGCACCGAACGGAACCTACACGTTCACGTTCGACGCGATCGTCCGAGCGGCGGCAACCGCGGGACTCAAGACCAACACGGCTCGCGCGCGCGGAACCGACTCGGTCACGGGCATCGACACGCCGGTCGTCGAAGACACGGCGCGCGTGAACGTGCTCACCGCAAGCGCTCAGCTCAACGCAGGCGGCGTCAACCCGACGTCCGTTTGTGCGAACCAGCAGGTGACCTTCACTTACACGTTCGTGAACAACGGGCTCGCCGCCCTCGATCCGGTGATCGTGGGCACCGCGCAGCTCGATGCCTGCCTCACGCTGGTCAGCCAGAATCCGGTGCCCGGCACGAACATCGGACCGGTCGCCCCGACGCAGACGCGGACGATCACCATCGTCGCTCGTGCGAACGGGACGCCGGGAACGAACTGCTGCGTCACGGTTCCGGTCAGCGCGCAGCCGGACTGCTTCGACCCGCGCGATGCGACCGAGCATTGCCGCATCGACCTCACGCGGCAACAGTGCGTGAACGTGCTAGCGCCATGCATCACCGTGACGTGCCTCACGACGCCGCCGCCGGTCGTCGACCCGAACACGCAGACCACGTTCCAGTACCGGATCACGAACTGCGGCAACGTGGCGTTCGACGGAGTGACGTACGCGTGCGCGGCGGATCCGAACAACCCGGGCCTGACGATCGTGACGTGTCCGGCGGCAACGGGCGCCCTGCCCGCCGGCCAGAACGTGACCGTCAACCTCGTCGTGCGCTCGAATGCCACCTCGTGCGGACAACAGTGCGCCATCCTCACGGCGACCGGCGATCCAACGGGCCTCGACCCGACGTGCAACGTCAACGCAAACGATCGTTGCTGCCTGATCGTCCGGCCGTCCCTCACGATTCAGAAGCAGGTTCAGTTCATCTGCTTCACCGACCCGAACAATCCGAACAGCGGTCAGCCGCAGCCTCCGACACCGACCGAGCAGGTCAATGCGCCGGTCTGCGGGCTCGTGCGCTGGACGATCACGGTT
This sequence comes from Planctomycetota bacterium, assembly GCA_016178505.1. Lineage (GTDB taxonomy): Bacteria > Planctomycetota > JACOTG01 > JACOTG01 > JACOTG01 > JACOTG01. Next base: position 9,196 of record JACOTG010000290.1, on the reverse strand, counting down.
CACAACAACTGCCCGAACGAAGGGCTGCGAAACGTCCGCGTCACCGACTGCTTGCCGAACGACCTCGCGTTCCGTGACAACGTCACGCCGGCGACCCCGCTTGGCGGCGGCGGACCGGATTGCTCGGGCACGGGCGCGACGACGCCGATCGGCTTCCAACTCCCGGATCTCGCCGGGAACGGAACGTACACGTTCACGTTCGACGCGATCGTGAAAGCGAGTGCGACCGCCGGCGTGAAGACGAACACCGCTCGGGCGCGCGGCACCGGCGCCGTGTCGGGCATCGATACGGTCGTCGTCGAGGACACCGCTCGCGTCAACGTGCTCACGGCGTCGGCAACGTTCGTCGGCACGAGCACGAACCCGAACCCGATCTGCCCGCCCGCGCAAACGACGTTCACCTTCACGTTCACGAACACCGGCACCGCGGACCTCAACCCGGTGATCCTCTCGCGATGCACGGCCGACGCGGGCCTCACGATCATCAGCCAGAATCCGCCGGAGGGCACGAACCTCGGCCCGATCACGGCGGGCGGCTCGCGCGTGGTGACGGTGGTTGCACGCGCCGAAGCCAACGGCAATCCGAGCCGCTGCGTCCACTGCGCGATCACGGCGCAGCCGAACTGCTTCGACCCGCGCGAGCAGACCGAAATCTGCCGCATCAATCGCAGCGCCGACCAATGCGTCACGGTCAACTCGGCGCACATCACGGTCGAGTGCCTCACGCCGGAAACGCACGTCGACCCGGACAATGACTTCACGTTCCAGTTCCGGGTCCGCAACACCGGGGACGTGGCGTTCGACGGCGTGAGCTTCATTTGCACGCCGGACCCGAGTCTGACGGTCGTCACCTGTCCGGCGCCGATCGGAACGCTCGCGGCGGGCGCGGCGATCACGGTCGACGTGACGGTTCACACTGCCGCGAATCCCACGGTTGACCGCGTGTGCGTGGCGCTGACGGCAGTGGGCGACGCGCGTAATCTGCCGCCCGAATGCAACGCCAACGCAACCGCGTCCTGCTGCCTGAACACGGCCAACATTCCGACCCTCGGCGAGTGGGGCATGATCCTCCTCGGCGCCGGGTTGCTGCTGCTCATGTTGAGGCACCGCCGCGCCGCGTAGTCTTCGCTTTCATCTCGGGGGCCGGTCCGCTCGATGCGGACCGGCCCCCGGCTTTTCTGGATACATTGACTCGTTCGGGATCGGCGGGCGGCGCTACGTCTTCTTCAGCAGACTTTGCTTCGCGAGCCAATCGCGGAGTGCGGCGTTGAACGCGTCGGGCTTCTCCATCATCACGAAGTGGCCGACGTCGTCGATGACGCGATAGTCGATCTTCGGGCAAAGCTTCTTCGCGAACGAATCACCGAATCTCAGTAGACGTCTGCAGGAATCCCGATCGCCCGCACCGCCTCCGCCACGCGCTCCATCTCCCCTCGCGTCAGCTTGACGAGGCCAGGCTCGGGCGCCTCTCGATCGAGCGAGTAGAGCGCCACGCGACTCGGGCGAACCTCGCGCAAGAGCTGCACGTACGCGGCGACCTCGTCCGGCGTCGTGTTGTCCACCGGCTGGCCCTTCACCGTTCCGCGCGTGAGGATCGTCTGGATCACGAGGTCGCCGCCGAATCGCTTGAGGCCGCGGACGAGATCCACGAGCGTGAACGCGCCGAGCGGCGCGTCGATCAGACGGAACGTCTTCTCCGTGCCGGCGTCGAGCTTCAGCTGGCGCTCGTCGACCCGCTTCAGCGCTTCGAAGACCTCGCGGTTCTCGAGGCGCGTGCCGTTCGAGAGGACGACCACGCGAGCCTTCGGTGCCAGCTCGTCGCGCAGCGCTCGGACGGCGTCGACGATCTCTGCGAACTTGGGGTGGAGCGTCGGCTCGCCGTTCCCCGCCATCGTGATCGAGTGGAGCGGCTCGCCCGCGTCACGAAGCTCCAGGAGCTTCGTGCGCAGCTCGCCCGTCAGCTCCTCCACCGTCGGCAAATGTCCGCGTCCGCCGCCCGGCGGCGTCAGCCCGCACTCGCAATAGGGGCAGTCGAAGTTGCAGAACTTCTTGTCCGCCGGCAGCAAGTTGAGGCCGAGGCTCGTGCCGAGTCGCCGCGATCGGACGGGACCGTACGCATAGGTGGGCCACAGAAACATGGTGGCCGCGAGTGTACCACCGTCACCGGATCCTAAGGATCAGCGCATTCGTCGGACTGTATCGCCGCACGGACGAGGATCCGTCGTCGCGAATGACACCTTGAATCGTGGCAGTGATCGTGCGCCGAGCGCCGGACGGCAGGTTGAACAGGATCGACGGTGCGGCCCTCGAAGGCAGCGTCGCGGCGCCGAGCACGCCGGCCCCGCCGAGGTTGTTCCAAATGGCCGCCGAGCTTCCGCCCGTGACGAACCCCGACTGACATAGGCAGCCAAGGCCTTGCGGAAGGGAAACGACGCTCGCGTCGGTGATCGGGCTCGTCCATCCGTAAAGGACGAACCCCGCATGCGCCGGCCCGGCCGGCCCCGTCATCACGTCGACGCGAAGGGGCTGTGAGGTCGACAGATCGACGATGCGATTCGCGTCGCCGGTACCTCCGTTCGCGAACAGCACGTCCGTTGCGGGTCCGACTCCGAGGCCGACGCCGCCTGTGCGGCACGAGATCCCCGGACGCGGCGAGTCGATGAGCATGACGTAGCCGCCGTTCCCGAGCACGCGCGCCGCGACGGCCTTCCCGCCGGCGGCGATGCGCGTCCCGTCGTCGGAGATCTCGACGGCGAAGCACGCGCCGATCCCCGGCATCGAGCCGTCGGCAACGGCGAAGATCGGAGTCGGACTCGCCGTGTCGTAGACGGCGACGAGCGAGCCCTGTGGCGTCCCCGTCGACGAGCCCCACGATCCGGCGGCGCCGCGCGCGCCGTCCGCGGACAGCGACACGCTCTGCACCGCGTCCGCGAACCCCGGGTCGGTCCACGCCGGGTTCGGGTTCGAGCCGCGGAACAGCAGTGCCTGGCCCGCGAACGTCGGCGTCGCGCCCACGAAGAGGTTCACGCCTGCCATCACCGTCTGGCCGTCGGCGCTCACGTCGACGTCGTCGATGAAGTGGTAGTAGTTCTGCGGCGGCACTTGATACTCGAATCGCAGGACGTAGGTCGAGCCGTCCCAGTCGTACGTGCGCACCCAACCGTAGAGGTTTCCGGTCACGAGCGTCGAGCCATCCGCCGACAGCGCCGGCCTCGCCTGGATGTCGCCGTTCGACGGCACTCCCTGGCGCACCGAGCCATCGGCCTCGTTGAAGACCCACGTGGTCGGTCGCGTCGTGATCGCGACCACGGTTCCATCAGCGGAAACGTCGATGCCCTCCGGCGGATTTGGCAGCGTCGTCGACCAGAGCGGCGCGAACGAAGTCGCGTCGAAGGCCATGACGGCTCCGGTATTCGACCCCGTGCTGCCGGCGCCGACGATCACGTTGCCCGCGGGCGACGTCGCGCACCACGAACCCGACACGCCGGCCGGATATGGCGGCGAGAAGACCGGGGTCGGGCTCGGCGGCGACCACTCGAGCAAGTTCACGCCGATGCCCGTCCCGACGAGGACCTGCCCCGTGCGCGAAGCGTCGACCGGCACGAAGAAGCCCGCCGCAACGGGCGCGGACCAAGCCGGCGTCGCGCTGTCGGCCGTGTAGGTCGAGGCGCGCGGGCTGTTGAGCCACCAACCCGCGATCACGTGTTGCCCGTCCGCGGAGAGGCCGAGGTGTTGCGCGACGGCGAACTGATGGTTCGTATCGGTCCAACGAATGGACGCGTGGCCGCCCGTGAACGCGATTCGCCCGCCTCCCGCTCCGGCGCCGCCGTCCACACGCGCGCGCGCGCCTGGCCCTGCGTTCGTCGGGACGGGGATCGGCACGGCACGCAGGACCTGCTTCGCGCCTTCGGGCGACGTAACGACCTCGGTGCGCCAACCGGGCACGGTTGTTTGCGCTTGCGCAGACGTCACGACGCACAGGACGGAAATCGCGAGAACGTGGGACGGGTGGAAGTTCATGGCAGCTCCTCTCGAGATGGGACGGGGCTCGGACGCGTGTCCATGCTTGTCGCGCCAAGCGTCGCCTGAGTCAACGATCTCCTGGCCGCCGAATCGAGTTATCTGCGGATGCGGCCTTCCTTGCGATTCAACTCGACGAACGACTTCGTGCCCGCGTCACGTGCCTTCTCGAAGGCCGGCAACGCTTTCGAGTAAGTGGCGAGAGCCGCCTTTCCGAGTTTCAGCTTCTTTGCGTCCTTCTCGATTGCCGCGAGCGTCTCCAAGAGGCCGGGCACGCCGTGATCGAGGAACGCATCGCGCAGGGCAGCAACACCCTCGTCGAACGCTTCGACGGGCGACCGATCTTTCTTTTGCCAAAACGCACGAAATCGCTTCTCGGCCTCGTGACCGTGTCGATCGATGAGCTCTCGGTTGTCGTTCGCGAAGGCGTCGCGCGCCGGAACGCCCTCGAATCCGTCGAGGAATTGGAGCAAGTGACCCGCCCACGGGCCGACTTCGGGCGATCCGGTCTTCGACTTCGGCATGAGCGTGCGAATGGCCTCGGCGTGCTTCGACGCGAGCGAGTCGACCGCTTTCACGACCGACTCTGCGGTGGTCTTGTCCTCCGCAGTGACACCCGCGAGCGGCTTTCCCATGCGACCGCCCACGCGGTTCGCGACCTGATAGAGGGCCGAGTAGTCCCCGAAGCCTTCCGTGCCGTCCGCGAGCTCGCCGAGCGCCGCCCGCGCGCGCGCCGGATCGGCCGTCGTCATGCCCTCGCACCAGGCGAGCACGAAGCCCGCTTGGATCGCCTCGGGTGGATGTCCCCATTGATGGAGCGTGCGAAGGTGAACGAGCGGATAGGTCGATTTGCGGTAGAGATCGAACGCGCCGCGACTCTGACCATATGGCACGAGAGGATCGTCAGTGCCGTGCATGATGCCGATCGCCTGGTGATAACCCGCTTGGCCGATCTTCGTCCCGCTCCAGCAGCCGGACGACGCCGCGCAGATGCCGTCGACTTCTTCGGGATGCTCGCCGGCATAGAGAAATGCGAAGAAAGAGCCTTGGCTATGCCCGTAGACGAACTCCTCTCGCACCTTGAAGACGCCGCGAATCTCTTCGACGAGCGCGTGGAGACGAGCGACGTCCTTGAGATCGCCCAGGTAGTTGAATCCGCCCTTTCCATTCGGCGTCGTGCCGTCGGGGCTGACCACGATGTCATCCGGCCGGAACTTTCCCGGCGGATGGTTGAGGAACGTCCAGCGACGATCGAGGTTGCTGCCGTGGAGGACGAGCGTGAGGTTGGTGCCCTTGGCCGGGTCGTAGCTCTTCGGAACGAAGTACTCGTATGCCAGCCCGTCCTTCGCCTTCCACGCGAACACCTGGCCCGCTGCATCCGCGGCAGGCTTTCGCTGGGGATGGTCTTCGCCGCGCGCGAGCGCCGCGGTGAGGTGAACGGCAACGACGAACTTCCAACCTGGATTCATCTCGCGATTCCTCCGTGCTCGGCGACACGTTAATCCGAGACGCGCGGCGCGCGGAGCAAAAGATCGGAAAAAAAGAGCGGGCCTCCCCGATTTCCGGGAAGGCCCGTTCGTGAGCCGTTGCTGGGATGACTACGGCGCCGCCCGAACCACGAACGGCGTGTTCGCGGAAACGATCAGCGCGTTCGTGATCGGGTTCTTGATCGTCGCGACCAAGTAGACCGTCCGTCCGACGAGCCGCGGCCGGTTTCCCGGAACCGTCATCGGATAGTCGAATGGGGCGCCGAATCGGTTGAAGTTCGGTGTGAGAACGACCGGCGTCGAGTGCTGGAGATAGCGCTTCGGCCGGGTCGGCGAGAAGCCGGCGAACACTTCGTAGTTCGTCGACATCGACTGGCCGGTGTTGTTTCGCAGGAACACCATTCCGTGGAACGTTTCGCCGAGGGTCGGGATCGGATCCGACACCATCACCGACAGCGAGACGTCGGGCGGGTTCAGCGCATAGCAGAACTCGTCGACGCCACCCGAATCGGTCGGCGATCCCACTTCGGCGACGACCATTGCGATCCGGAGCGGGCCACCGATCGCGCCGATCGACGCCGTGAAGTGTCCGGCATTGGCCGGCGAGCGCGGGACCAACACCTGACCCACGAGCGCGCCGTTCGGATCGTACGCGGACAGCTTCGTGCGACCGCTTCCGCCCGACGCCACGCTGCCCGACCCCTCGATGTCCATGAACGTCAGCTGCGCGTAGCTCGACGTGCGCGGCGTCCCATTCACCGGATCGACGAACGTGAACGTGATGAGTCCCGAATCGCTCGTGCCGTCGCCGGCGTTCGTCTGGAGATAGTTCGGCGCGGACGTGGGCACCAGGTCATCCGTCGTCGACCCCGGGGGCCCTTGGCGACGCGCCAAGACTCCCGGGAAGCCGGTGTCCGACAGACCCTCGAGATGCAGGCCGAGAGGCTCGTACTGGTTCGAGATGAACGTGTCGGCCGGGACTTCGCCCGCGGACGTCGCGTCGAAGCCGACGCACGTCATGATGCACACCTCGAAGTGGCAAAGTGCCGTGTTGCCGGAATGGTCCGTCGCCATGCACACCACCGTCGTGCAACCGGGCGGGAAGACCGTGCCCGACGGCGGATCGCACTGGACCATTGGATCGGTGTCGCAGAGATCGCTCGTCGAGGGCGCGAAGACGACGGGCGGCTCCGGAACGTCGTGGACGCTGATCGTGATGTTGTCCGGGCACTGAAGCGTGGGCGGCGTCCGATCGACGACGTTGACGTTGAAGCAGCACTGCGCCGTGTTGCCCGCATCGTCGCGAGCCGTGCAGCACACTTGCGTCGTCCCGGTCGGGAAGGTCGTGCCGGACGGCGGGTCGCACGTCACGGTCACGCTCGAATCGCAACGATCGACTGCGGTCGCCGTGTAGGTGGCCGGCGCGCCGTTCGGACCCGTGCAGTCGACCGTGATGTCACCGGGGCACGTGATCTCGGGCGCCGTGGTGTCGACGATCGTCACGTTGAAGCAGCACTGCGCCGAGTTGTTGTTGTGATCGGTCGCCGTGCAGCACACTTGCGTCGTTCCCTGCGGGAAGTTCGACCCTGAAGGCGGATTGCAGACGATCGTCGGGTCGGGATCGCAGGTGTCGGTTGCCGTGACCGTGAACGTCACCGGTTTGCCCGCCGGCCGCGTGCACTCGGCGGTGATGTCGGGTGGGCACGTGATCGACGGCGGACGGTTGTCGAAGATCGTGATGTTGAAGCAGCACTGCGAGGAGTTGTTGCTGTGGTCCGTCGCCGTGCAGCAGACTTGCGTCGTTCCGATCGGGAAGGTCGAGCCAGACGGAGGCACGCACACGATCGTGGGACTTGGATCGCAAAGGTCGGTCGCGGTCGTCGTGAACGTGATCGCCTTGCCGTCCGGTCCCGTGCAGACGCGGTTCATGTCGGCCGGGCACGTGATCGCCGGTGGCGTCGTGTCGACGACCGTCACGTTGAAGCAGCACTGCGCCGAGTTGCCGTTGTGATCCGTCGCGGTGCAGCAAACCTGCGTCGTGCCGAACGGGAAGCTCGATCCCGACGGAGGCGTGCAGGCGATCGTCGGGTTCGGATCACAGGTGTCCGTCGCCGTCGCCGTGTAGGTCGCGGGCGCGCCGTTCGGGCTCGTGCACTCGACCGTCAAGTCGGGTGGGCACGTGATCGCCGGCGGACGCGAGTCGATGATCGTGATGTGGAAGCAGCACTGCGCGCTGTTGCCCGAGTGGTCCGAGGCCGTGCAGCACACGGTCGTGGTGCCGATCGGGAAAGTCGAGCCCGACGTGTGATCGCAGACGATCGTCGGAGCGCGGTTCATGTCGGCCGGGCACGTGATCGCCGGCGGCGTCGAGTCGACGACCGTCACGTTGAAGCAGCACTGCGCCGAATTGCCGTTGTGGTCCGTCGCCGTGCAACAGACCGGTGTCGTGCCGAACGGGAACGTCGAACCCGACTGATGATCGCAGGCGATCGTCGGATTCGGATCGCACGTGTCGGTCGCCGTCACCGTGAAGCTGACAGGCGCACCCGCGGGGCTCGTGCACTCCGCCGTGATGTCGGTCGGGCACGTGATCGCCGGCGGACGGTTGTCGAAGATCGTGATGTTGAAGCAGCACTGCGACGAGTTGTGACTGTGGTCCGTCGCCGTGCAGCAGACCTGCGTCGTTCCGATCGGGAAGGTCGAGCCCGACGCCGGCACGCACACGATCGTCGGACTTGGATCGCAAACGTCCGTTGCGGTCGTCGTGAACGTGACCGCCTTACCGTCGGGTCCCGTGCAAACGCGGTTGATGTCGGCCGGGCACGTGATCGCCGGCGGCGTCGAGTCGACGACCGTCACGTTGAAGCAGCACTGCGCCGAGTTGCCGTTGTGATCCGTCGCCGTGCAGCAAACCTGCGTTGTACCGAACGGGAAGAGCGAGCCCGAGAGCGGGCTGCACACGACGGTCGGGTTCGGATCGCACGTGTCCGTCGCCGTCGCCGTGTAGGTCGCGGGCGCGCCGCTCGGGCTCGTGCACTCGACCGTGAAATCGGGTGGGCACGTGATCGCCGGCGGACGCGAGTCGATGATCGTGACGTGGAAGCAGCATTGCGCGCTGTTGCCCGAGTGGTCCGTCGCCGTGCAGCACACGGTCGTGGTGCCGATCGGGAAAGTCGAGCCCGACGGGTGATCGCACACGACCGTCGGAGTCGGATCGCAGACGTCGGTCGCCGTGACCGTGAACTGCACCAACTTGCCGTCCGGACCGGTGCATTGCCGCGAGATGTCCGCGGGGCACGTGATGGTCGGAGGCGTGTGGTCCACGACCGTCACGTTGAAGCAGCACTGTGCCGAGTTGCCGTTGTGGTCCGTCGCCGTGCAGCAGACCTGCGTCGTGCCGAACGGGAAGACCGAGCCCGACAGCGGGCTGCACACAACGGTCGGATTCGGATCACAGGTGTCCGTCGCGGTCGTCGTGAACGTCACCGCCGCGCCATCCGCGCTCGTGCACTCCGCCGTGATGTCGGTCGGGCACGTGATCGCCGGCGGACGGTTGTCGAAGATCGTGACGTTGAAGCAGCACTGCGACGAGTTGTGACTGTGGTCCGTCGCCGTGCAGCAGACCTGCGTCGTTCCGATCGGGAAGGTCGAGCCCGACGCCGGCACGCACACGATCGTCGGACTTGGAT
>JACOTG010000289.1 GCA_016178505.1 Planctomycetota bacterium | reverse complement strand
CGGGCGCCATCGGACTCGGCGCGGCGATCGACTACGTCACGTCGATCGGCCTCGACCAGACCGCGGCCCAAGAGCGCGAAGTCCTCACGTACGCGACGGAAGCCTTGCGTCGGATCCCCGAGGTGAGGATCATCGGCACCGCGCGCGAGAAGTGCGGCGTGCTGTCGTTCCTCGTCGGAAACGTCCATCCGCACGATGTCGGGACCGTGCTCGATCAGGAAGGCGTGGCCGTGCGCGCGGGCAATCATTGCGCGCAGCCCGTCATGGAGCGCTTCGGCGTGCCGGCGACGGCGCGGGCCTCGTTTGCGTTCTACAACACGAGAGACGAAGTCGACGCGCTCGTACGAGGCATTCACCGAGTCATCGAGGTCTTCGGCAGATGAGCGACCTACGCGATCTGTATCAAGAGGTCATTCTCGACCACAGCAAGAAGCCGCGGAACTGCCGCAAGCTCGAAGGTCCGAGCTGCAGTGCGAAGGGCCACAATCCGCTCTGCGGGGATCGAATCACCGTCTACGCCAACGTGAAAGATGGCGTGATCCAGGACCTGAGCTTCGAGGGCGCGGGCTGTGCGATCTCTACGGCGTCCGCATCGATGATGACCGAGAGCTTGAAGGGCAAGTCAGTGGCCGACGTCAAAGCGCTCTTCGACACGTTTCACGCGCTCGTCACGGAAGAGAAGCCGCCGAAGGGCGTGAGCCTCGGCAAGCTCGAGGCGTTTGCCGGCGTGCGCGAGTTCCCGATGCGCGTGAAGTGCGCGACGCTCGCGTGGCACACGCTGAACGCGGCGCTGGAAAACCGCGGCGAGCCCGTCTCGACCGAGTGAAGGAGAACTGATGGAGACCAACGCCTCGACGAACGCGAGCGCGCCGCAGGAACTGAAGGAAAAGGTGGTCACGATCCTGCGAACGTGCTTCGATCCCGAGATTCCCGTCAACATCTACGACCTCGGCCTCATCTACGGCATCGACGTCACGCCAGAGCGCGTCGTGAACGTGAAGATGACGCTCACGTCCCCAATGTGCCCGGTCGCCGGCAGCCTCCCACCCGAGGTCGAGAACAAAGTGAAGAGCCTGGATGGTGTCGCCACCGCAAAAGTCGCCGTCGTGTGGGATCCGCCCTGGAACCCCAGCATGATGAGCGAAGCCGCCAAGCTGCAATTGGGAATGGACTGACCGGCTAAAAGTGTCAGTCACTCGCCGCCGGAATCTGTTGACGCATTCCATCAATGATCCGCCGGAGTCGGGCCTGGCTCCGTACCGCCGGCGGGTTGCCAAAGGTCGCAGTCGTCTGGGACGACCCATAGATCCCAGCATGATGAGCGAAGCCGCCAAGCTCCAGCTGAGAATGGGCTGACCGACTTGCGGGGGATCAGGTCCCAGACGACGCGATTCTCGACATCCGATTCAGCCGTCGCTCACCGACTAACGGCCGCGCGCGAGTTTCTCGAGTTGATCTCGCAGCGGGCCCGACGGGGATCCAGCGATCGGCGCGCTGTCGAAGACCACGTGGACGTCATCCATGTTCGAGGCCAGCGCGACGGCCGCCCCGATCTTGACTCGAGTGCCGACGTCAGCGTCTTCTGGAATCTCTGCTCCGATGAAGATCGTCATCCGATCGCCGGGTGCGACGACCACACGACCGTTCTGCGAAATCGTCGAGGCGGTGCCGCGTCCGTCGACGGGGACACGCATGCCGATGCTCGGCAATGCCAACTCGACCGACTCCGTCGAGGTGTTCTCGATCGTCAGGAGTGCGTTGATGGCGTGACCGGGCAGCACCGCCCCGCTCGTGTCGCCTTCGGTGGCGAGAATTCGAATGGAGACCTTCACCGTGCCGGTGGGGACGTCGAAGGCCGTCGTCCGAGATGCCACGGCCGTTCCGGTCGTCGCGAGAACGAACGCCGTGACGAGTGATGAGAGCTTCATGGTGTTACCTCTACTTCTTTCGATAGATGGATTTCGTTCGTTACGAACTGCTCCGCATGCGCATCGCCGGCGACATCCGATCGCGCGCACCCGCGGGACAACTTACTGGGTTTGCTACGTTCGCGATCAAAGCAAGTCCGAGGCCACGCGTGTACGAGGGGACGGACGCTTGCTTGTGTCGGCCGGAACGGGCATCGAGGCATGCAGAGCGCGGGTGGAAAGCGAAGTTGGAGGATTCGAGCGATGCGCAGTTTTGCAACATCGGTCGAGGGGATTCCGACGACGGCACGAAATTCAGTGGCGTGCGCGCTTCTCCCGCTCGTCGTTTGGACAGAAAGGAATCGTCACGAACACGCGGCCGCACTCGCCCGTCGCGATAAGGATTTCGAACTTCCGTCGCCTCGGTGAATCGCCCAGAAGTCGTCAGTGAGCCGTCGACGTCGCGTCGGGGCGCGCTCATCGCTCAACGCCGCGGAAGCCAGATCTGCTCGCGATTGCCCGCGACAACGTGAACGTCTTGCTCGAGCGGACGGCCGTCGCTCCAGTCGATCCGAAAGACGTAGTCGCCGGGGGGAAGGTCGAGATCCCATGACTGTGTCGCGTCCCGGCGCTCCCGGACCAACGCGCCCGATCGATCGCGAATCTGCCAGCGCGCGGATTCCGGCGACAACGAGGAATCCACTCCGATCGTGACCGTACCCGCGCGGACGACGTCGAAGTCGAACCGCACGGGCGTCGACGCGTCGAGCACGTCGAGCTCGGCATTCGAGTCCGGGACGAACGTCTGCCACTGGAGCGATGGCGACGTGAGCACGGGACGATACCGGCCGGGCGCAATGCCGATCGCCTCGTATCGGCCGTCGCGACCCACACGAAATCCCTGAAACGGATTGGAGCCGGACCCCTCGAATCGCAACGTGAAAAGATGGCTACCGAGCTCGCTCGACGCGAGCCCGCCGACGGTTCCCGAAACGGTCGCGCCGCGCTCGAGGAGCGCGTCGATCGGCTCGGGTCGTTCACCCGGCGCGCGCACGTCGACGCCGGCGCGATCCCACGGCGCGTATCCCTCGGCGATCACGCGCACTCGATAGTCCTCGCCGAGCGGCACTTCGTCGAAGCGGAATCGCCCCGGCCCAACGCGCTTCGCCCAAATCGCGTTTCCGCCGAGATCGACGAGAGCACCGAATCGCAGAATCGGCCGTCGCGTGGCCGCGTCGCGCACGGTGCCTTCGAGCGGCGCCGTCTCGACGCCTGTTGCAGGGCGCGGCGGCAACGAGATCACGAGGCCGGTCGCATTCGTGGCGACGAACTCGAGGTCGGCTTCGAGCGCCGGCGGAGAATAGTTCACCCGAATCGGCGGCTGCCACTCGACGTGCACTCGATAGGGACCCGACGGCAAGTCGTGAAGCTCGAACGTGCCGTCGTCCCCCGTGCGAACGCTGGCGATCGCCAGCTGAAAGAGCTCCCCACCGGGCGGCGCGAGCGAGGCTTCGAGGCTCACCGTGACGAGCGCGCGCGACACCGAGAGTCCGGCCGCATCGATCACCCGCCCCGAAATGCGATGGGCGGGCTCGAGGACGACGCGCACCTCCGGCGACGACTCCGCGGATGGCGATAGCTCCGGCGAGAGCGTCGTGGCGAGCCCCGGCGCTCGAACCGTCACCCGCCGCGGCGCGGTTCCGGACGCGTGCGGGAAGAAGAGCCGCAACCGACCGTGTTCGTCGGCGCGGGTCTCGACTCCCATTCGATAGCCGCTCACGGCGACGGCACCCCACACCGGCCGCCCGCCGGAGTCGACGACGACGAGGTTGGCCACGAGCGATGAACCGAAAACGATGTCCGGAGCCTCGGCGACGGCCCCGGCGCGCACGTCGACGTCGACGTACCCGCTCGCGCTTTCCGCGCCGAGCCTAGCGTGCACGCTCACGTGATCGGACGCGGCGACACGCTCGAGGGTGTAGCGTCCGTCTTCCGCGGTCGTCGTCCCGGGGTTGCTGCCCCACACGCCGAGATGATCGGAAAAATGGTCGCGCGCGCTCATCGTG
>JACOTG010000288.1 GCA_016178505.1 Planctomycetota bacterium | reverse complement strand
GTTCAGCACGACGTGACGCACCGTCTTGCCGCTACCTTGCAGCAGCTTGCCCGGATCCGACTTCGACAACTGGGCGCCCTGGCCGAAGAACAGCTTCACGCAGTCCGGGTACACCGCGATCCCGCACAGCCCTTCGAAGCCGCGCTCGGTCGGTGAATACGAGATCACGAGCGAGTTCTGATTTTCGTACACGTACACGATCTCGGACAGACCGGGCAGCCGAGCACGCAGCTTCGCGCGCAATGCTTTTCCAAGCTTGACCATCGCCGGCTCGTACTTCGCGAAGAAGGTCGCGAGCTGCGTTTCGGCGTTCGTCATTGGCAGGCCTCTCGGGGGAACATGCCCGTACCGTACTTGCCGAGCGTGACGTTGTCCATGTGGTGCTAGGTGACCTCCCGCCCCCAGAAAATTAGTGCAGCCCGAACTCGAACCGCGGGCCGAAACCGTACCGTCCGATAGCGGACTTCGAGAAATGGTGGCGGGGCAGCGCCTCGTCTTCCCTGGCGTGCTGCGCCTGCTGCTTGACGAACGTTCTGCGGTTCGAGGAGATGCCGGCCTCCGTCAATTGCTCGTGTGTGTCTTCGCCTTCTCGCGCAGCGCCTTGTAATAGGAATCGAACACCTCGAGCTGCGCCTGGTTCGGCAGCGGCCGCGCGCCCGGCGTCGCGTCGAAGATCATCGCGTTCTGCGCGGATGCCGAGAATGCCGGCCACGCAGGCAGGCCGTGTCCATTCGGATCCCCCGTCTTCGCGAAGTTCACCCAGTAGCTGCTCATCAGGTCCGACATCTTCGTGTCTTCGGGCCGGATAGGAGGCGGCGGCCCCGGGTCACCAAACACTGGAGCGGGGAGGTTTCTGAAGACGTAGGCGATGTCGTCACCGTGCTTGGCGCCGGTGCCGTTCGGCGTTCGAGGCCCTCGGTGATCGAAGTAGTACACGTACGCTTTGCCTTTGCCTTTCCCCGACTGCAGGAGCGCCCATGCCCACGTGTGCCAAGCGAACGTCGACTCGCGGAACAGGTCCTTCGTCGACTTGACGGCTTCCTCGTCGGTCGAATGCGGATACGCAGCGAGAATCGCATCGGCGTGCTGACCGAATCCCGCGCGCACCTGCTGCTCGAACCCCGCGGCCGTCACCCCGGGCTGCAAGAACAGGGCGCCCTCGTCCGAGTTCGTACCGATGAGCACCGGCGTGTCGTTGAACTTCTTCGCCTGATAGAGCTCGTACTGATCCCCCGGCAGGACGTCGCCGTCGAAGACCGGGAAGAACGTCCTGGCGCTGCCCATGCCGAGGCCCTGCGCCGCCAGAATCTTCTCCGCCGGGATCTCGCGAGCCGCGGCGATGTCTTTCGCCCCGAGCTTCTCGAGGAACGTCTTCCCCGTCGTCTCCGCGACTTTCAGCGGCGGCACGGTGACCCCGCCTTCGTTAGCGTACTTCGCGCTGCCGAAGCTGGCGCCGCTCTCCGAGATCGCGCGCTGAAACAGCCCCTTCGCCGCCGGTGACGCTGCGAGCATGCTCACCGACATGCCGCCTGCCGACTCGCCGAAAATCGTCACACGATTGGGATCCCCGCCGAACTTCGCGATGTTCGCCTTCACCCACTGCAGGCCCGCGATCTGATCCTGTAGGCCGTAGTTGCCCGATCCCTTGCCGCTCTCGCGGCTCAACTCCGGATGTGCAAGGAAGCCGAATGCGCCCAGCCGGTACGCCACGCTGACGAGGACGACGCCCTTCTCCGCGAGCTTCGTGCCGTCGTACAACGGGATGCTCGTCTGCCCGCCGAGGAACCCGCCGCCGTGAATCCACACCATCACCGGCAGCGCGTCGCCGGCGGCTTTCGCTGGCGTCCACACGTTGAGATATAGACAGTCTTCGCTCACCTCCGAAGGCCCGCCGAAGATGCGCGGGAACATGGCGTCCTGCATGCACGCCGCCCCGAACTTCGAGGCGTCCTTGACGCCCGTCCACGCCTTCACGGGCTGCGGCGCCTTCCACCGCAGCGCGCCGACCGGCGGCGCCGCGAACGGAATGCCCTTGAACGAGACCACGCCGTTGGCGGCGACACCCGCCACACGGCCGCCGGTCACATCCGCTTCGCGGATCTGGGCACGCGCATCCAGCGTCACGAGAAGAATTGCGCACGCCGCGATGAATGGGGTTGTCTTCATACGGTCACCTTTCCTGGGCTCGTCTATGCCTGTGCCACGCGAAATCTTCATCCGCCGGGAGCCCAGGTCCGGCCGCGAAGATATCGCGCCGAGCGCGTTGTTCCCAGATGCGGGATCCAACCTCGAACCGATGCGTGAGCAGGGCGCGATCGCTGACATCACCGACGCCCGTGTTCAAGAAGAGCTCGATCGCTACGAGGTGAGTGGTTCGTCCTAGGCACGCGCAGAGGACGCCCTCCGTTCAGCAAGCAGTGCGTCGAGTTGAGGCATCGCCGCGCGAAGCCCTTCTTCCATGCCCGGTACCGTTTGCTCCATTGCTTCTACGCTCGAGAACCGCGTGACGATGGTTAGGCGCGATCCCATCGGCGTCGTGTCGAAGGTGAACTTCATCGACGCCGGCATGTTCTCGTCCTCCGCGTTATCTTCACCGTCTTTCGCCTCGAACGAGCGGATTGGATTCACCGCGGTGAACTTCCAGGAGCCGCTCCACTTTTTCCCCTCCGGCAAAGTCAGGAAGTACTCGGCGCGACCGCCCACTTTGAAATCATGACGCGTGAAGGTGGCAGGATAGGCGGGCGGACCCCAAAAGCGCTCGAGTTGGCGCGGGTCGGCAAAGGCGTCCCACAAGCGTTGTTGGGGAACGGGATAGTCGCCCACGACGGTGAGGGTGAGCTTTGCGGCGTCTTTGGTGACAGAGGTCAGCGGCATCGTCATTTTCCTTTCGGTAGAAGAACATCGTCGAGCTGCGCCATGCGCTGGCGCCAGATGGATTCGAAGTAGTCGAGGAGCTCGCCAGCGCGCTTCAGCCGCGCGCGGTTGGTGGAGACCAGTTGCTCGCGGCCGTTTGCACGCTTCTTAATGAGACCCGCGCGCTCGAGCACGGCGACGTGCTTTTGCACGGCGGCGAAGCTCATCTCGTACCGCGCCGCGAGATCGGACACCGACGGCGTTTCCGTGAGCGACCGCGCCAAGATGTCGCGTCGCGTGCTATCGGCCAAGGCGCGGAAAAGCTGGTTGAGCGCCTCTTCGCTCTCTTTTCGACGTGCAACCATTTGGTTGTACGTTAACCGGGTCCGATCACTTTTGCAACGCGTATTCGAGAAAATCAGCGGCGTCGAAAACTAACACGGCGTTCTCGGTCGTGGGGGCGTCCAACGAGCTGACTGCTCGAGTTCTCTCGTGGCCGCTGCGCTCAATCGTTCGCGACGCAGGACTGCGCCGGAACCGCGTCGCAGCCGGTTCCCTAATCCTTGCTGGTTTCTCTCTCGGTTGTCGTGCGCCTCGAACTCTCTGATGGCCCGAGTCAGTGACCTCTCGCCGAACAGGATCATCCGTTCGATGCACTCCGACTTCGCCGTGACAGTTTCGGGAGGATCAGCGGCTCGCCGGCGATCTCGCCGAGCGCTTCGAGCGAAGCCGGCTTGCCGACGTGAAGCCGAACCACAAGCCGAAAAACAGTAGGAGCACGAAGGCGGCTGCGACGACAGCAAGTGTCTGCGATCCCACGGCCTCCTGAAAGACGACGTAGACGTCGCCGCACATCCCGAGCGCGAGGGTCGCCATCGCGATCACGAGGCAGCGACTCGAAAAGCGGTGAAAGCGCTCGGTGGCTTCCCCCCGCTCGGCGATCCGGTGAAACGCAGCCGGCGTCATGAGGACGATTCCGGCTAGGGCCACCAAGACGAAGCTCGCTGCGTGGAGCAGCTTCGACGAAATGGGAAGGCGTGCGAACGCCTCGGTCAAGACGACCGTGAACTGAAAGCCGAGAAGAGCCTGAGCGCCGGGAAGGACCATCCGCGTTTCGGTGAGCACGTGTTCGACCCGGTCTTCGATGTTCGTTGCGCGAGCGGCTCGTGATTCATCTTTCATCGTTTCGCTCCTCGTTCGGCCGCGCTTGTTCCTATCCGCACCCACGAGCCCGGTCCCATACCAGCACGCCAGTGCAACGATCGTGGTCGAACTCGAAAGCCACGGTGCCGCGGATCGCCCGACGCTCGCTTCCGTGGACGAAAAGACGTTCATGCCGAGGGCAAGTGCGAAGGGAACGAGCGCCCATTCGGTGAGTCTCGAGCTGAGCTGATGAAGCCGCATCGAGTCTCGGCCCTTCTCGACGATCCAGTGGAACGCCGCAGGCGTCGCGAGAAGCGCGAGGGCGACGAGCTGGAACAGGAGCGCGGCGAGATCGAGGCGCTTCGAGAGGAGCGACAGCTTCCCAAACCCCGGCTCGAAGACCGCGCGCAGTTCGAAGCCGATCAGAACTTCGCCGACGAGGATCAGGATGCTGCATTCGTTGAGAGCATTCTGGATGCGTTTGCCGAGAGCCGACATGGGAGAGCGCCTTCACCGCTCGACGTCCCTCCTCCGCCCGTCCTACCCGGGCGCAAAGTCCATGCCCGGCTCGGCGTGTTCTCAGTCGCCTCGTCGGAGTCGGCCGCTTGGAGATCCCGCGGGCTTCTCGTCTCCAAGAAGCGCTTCGGTGACGACGCAGAGCAGCTCATCGCGCGAAGGGAGTCGCTCGATGGAACGAACGATGCCACCGTGCAGGAGAAGGACGACGTCGCGTGCGAAGCGGCTACGGGCCGTCGGGAATATCGGGCTCGACCACTTGGGCGAGCTGCGACAACGACTCCTGCCACCCCAGATAGCAAGGGTCCACCGGGATCGCGGCCGGAATTCCTTCCTGAACGATGGTCAGCTCGGTTCCGCCAGTGACTTCGCGCAGCGAGATCGTCACCTGCATCTCGCCCGGCAGATTCGGATCGTCAAATCGGTCGGTATATCGGATCAGATCGTTGGGCCTCAGTTCGACGTATTTGCCACCGAACGAATGGCTCTTGCCCGTGCTGAAGTTGGTGAACGACATTCGGTGGCTTCCGCCGACCCGCGCCTCCATCTGATGAACCTTCCCGGTGAATCCGTGGGGCGGCAGCCACTTGGCCATCGCGTCGGGGTCGATGAAGGCTCGGTAAACACGCTCAGTCGGTGCACGGAGGACTCGGTGGAGCCGAACGGTGTTGTTCGCGGCAGTGCCCATGGTTGGTTGCTCCTGTGAGACGAGTTCTGTGTTGTCGTCGGCCGACGTTGACCCGCGAGATCGACGCAGCGAACCGCGAGCCGTGCGGGCGGCGTCTCTCAGGACGCGCGAGGAACGGATTCGAGCGCTTTCGTCATTCCGGAGAGCGCCGCCATACGGGAGAAGACGGGCTCGCCTTGTAATCGAAGGATCACCGACCAACAAAAAGAACTCGGCAGGAAACCAACCGAAGGAATCGCGGTGGCCGTCGAATTGGCGGAGAAGATCTTCACCCTCGCCGATCACACAGGTCGTCCACGGGAAGCCTCGGAACTTCGTCCCACGCTACCGAGCGTTCTGGTTCGGGCTGTCCCGTTCGTGGTCCGCCTGGAGGTCGGCGTTCACTAACGTGAAGTTCCGTCGTTCGTCGGAATCGAGTCGGCACCGACGATTCAGACTCCCGACCCCGCCAACACGGAGCGTGCGGAATCCACAGCACGAGTTCTTTTCAATCCAAGGCCGTCTCCAAGCGCGCGGACCCGCATGAATACGGGTCCAAACTGGATTGGCGATCTTGCGCACGAACGGTCGTCTGGGTCCGGTGTCCGTGAATGATCGATTTGGCGGCAGCGCGTCGCGGCGGAATGCGGGAACCTGGGATCCCGACGCAACTCGCCTAGTCACGTCCGCCGAATCTTCGGACCACCGCCTGACACGACTCGATGATGAACTCGTGAGATTGCCTCAGGCACTCGTCCTTCTTCTGGTCCTTCTCCGCCAGCTCCTCAGGAGCACAGAGCGTGCGCACCTCGCCAGTCGGCACGCCATCGAGTTCCGATTCAACCCCGATGAAGGTGAGCATGTCTTCGTCGTCGAACACCTCGTCCGGCGACGGAGATCGGAATGCGACGATTTCGCGGCATCCTTCGAGGAGTTCGAGACGACCCTCGATCATTGAATTCGCGATCGCGGCTATCTTTCGTTTCGCCGCCGCCCCCAGGTCGATCGGGTCGTCGTGCCCGTTCATGAATCATCGAACCGTTCGTTGTTGCAGGTGTGCGCCGAACGATTAGGAAGCAGCGCGTTCCGCGCGGCGAGTCTTCACAACGGCGATCTCCGACGCCAGAGTCCGAAAACGATGCTCGATTGCTCACCGAACATCGAGCACGATCGCATTGCTGACGCTGAACCCGAGCGCATTGGGCGCGCGGCGGTCTTCGAGAAGCGCCTGAATCGTCAGTGTGCCCGGCTGCCCGATCCCACGATGGAGGGCGAGTCTCCACGGGGCTCGTCCGGGTACGCTTGCCCCGTTGTTCATGCCTCGGCAAAGCGCGGAGCCGAGTCCTCCGCTCCGGCATTGGAACGGCTGTGGCAAATCCGTTGGCGTCAGCGGAGTCGGGTTCACGGTGTATCCGATGGGGTACTGTCGGGCGACGAGCGGCGTCGTCTGCACGGGTGCGTCGTGCCACGCCCACAGCCCGTAGCGTGCTCGCGCAGGTCCGGCCGGAGCCGCGTCCAGTCGCACGTCGATCGGCTGATGAACGATGACGGTTACCACGCGATTCGAGTCGCCGGCCGAGTCGTTCGCGAAAAGCACGTCGGTCACGGGCCCGAGCGCGCCGTTTACGTTGCCATTGCGCACCGAGCCGCCTTTCCAGCGCGCGAGGTGTCCCGCCGCCGAGCCGCCCGCCGTCGTGAACGTGCCGCCGGCGAAGAGGCTCGGCCCGGTGCCGTCGTCAAACTGGGTAAAGCCGATCACCGCGTTGTTCGTCCCGCTCCCGAGGGGCAACCACTCGCCGTTCACCAACCTCTGCACGCCCTTCGGGACGTAGTCGCTGCCGGGTCCGAGGAAAAGAT
Organism: Planctomycetota bacterium; assembly: GCA_016178505.1. Lineage (GTDB taxonomy): Bacteria > Planctomycetota > JACOTG01 > JACOTG01 > JACOTG01 > JACOTG01. The sequence continues at coordinate 8,975 of JACOTG010000288.1, read as the reverse complement.
CTCCGGCGTAAAGCGCCGGCCCGGTGCCGTCGTCGACGACTCCGAGGGAGTGCCCGTAGATCAGTGGAGCCACCGGCGACCACGCGGACCCGTTCCACCTTGCCACTCCGTCGAAGCTGACGCCCCCGTGCGACAACCTGGCGCCGCCCACGTAAAGCGCACGCCCGGTGCCGTCGTCGAAGACCGCGAACGAGCGGACGACCGGTCCGTCGTGGCCGTCGAGCTGATCCGGGAGCGGTGACCAGGATACGCCGTCCCATTTAGCGAGCGCGACGACTTGCTGCCCTCCCAGGGAGAATCCGTCATTGCCGGCGTAGAGCGCGGGGCCCGTTCCGTCATCGAAGACGGCGAGCGCCGAGACGATCGTCTGCAGATCCCCGACGGAGCTCCACGCGGTTCCGTTCCATCGCGCGAGACCGTGAAGATTCGTCCCGCCGGAGAGAAAGAAGCTGCCGCCGACGTACAGCGCGAGCCCGCTGCCATCATCGAACACCGTCATCGTGCTCGGGCCGAGTTGGCTCCAAGTTGGATCGACGCGAAGGCCCGGGCCCAGCGGCTCCCAGGTGTTCCCGTCCCATCGCGCGATGTTGGACGTGGTGATGGCGCCGGCCGCGCCGAAGGTGCCGGCGACGTACAGCGCCGGCCCGCGTCCGTCGTCGTAGACCGCGAAGCTCTGGACGTTACAACAGTCCGTGATACCCGAGCCGAGCGCCCACCAACTCTGTCCGTCCCATCGCGCGACCCGTCCGGTTGCGACATGCCCGACGCGCGTGAAATACCCGCCGACGTACAACGCGGGCCCGCCGACGACGTCCGTGGCGAACACGCTGGCCACTGCGCCATCGATGCCGATGCCGTCGCCGGTGTCCGTCCACACGCTCCCGTTCCACCGCGTCATGCCTCGATCGTGGCCCGCATAGAGCTGCGGGCCGCCGCCGCCATCGAAGACGCCCATCACGTGGACGTTCGACTGGGTCGGGTCGCCGACCGGCGACCACGATGTCCCGTTCCACTTGGCGATCGTGCGACCGAAGTCGAACGTCCCCGCGGCGTACAGGGCGGCTCGCGATCCGCCCGCGTACACGACGAGCGCATTGATGAACACACCGTCCGGCATCGCCGACCAAGTGTGCCCGTTGAATCGAGCGATCCCCCGGCTGGCCGTGCAGCGGCCGTCGACGAGGACGTCGTCGAAACTGCCCGCCACGTAAAGGGCCGGGCCGCTGCCGTCGTCGAACGAGCGCAGCGCCCAGATGCTCTCTGGTAGGTTGAAGCAGCTGCCGAAACCAACGCCTCTCCAGCTCGTCCCGTTCCACTTTGCGAGACGAACGGCGCCGGTGCCTCCCGCTCGGTAGAAGGCCCCGGCGACGAACAGCGCCACGCCGGTGCCCGTGCTGTGCAAATACTCGACTGAACGCAGTCCGCCGCCAACGTTCGACATCACGCCGCCCGTCGGTAGTAGAAGTTCAGTAAGCCGCCCAGTCGTTCTCGACGCACGACCGCTCCTGATCCGTCCCTCATTGGCTTGAGGAGCCGGTTTCCCAACCCTTGGTGATGCCTCTCGGTATTGTAGTGCGTCTCGAACTCGCGAATTGCCCGCGCCAGGGAGCGCTCGCCGAACAGGATCATCCGTTCGAGGCACTCCGTCTTGGCCGTCAGAACGAATCGCTCGGCGTGCGGACTGCAATTCGGCGAGCGGACCGGAATGCGGACCCGGTTCACGCCGTGGTCCCGAAGGACCTCTTCGAACTCGGCGGTGTACTTCGAATCGCGGTCGATGACGAGGTGGGAGCAACCGCGAAGGAATCCGTCGTTCGGGTCGGTCCAGTCGAGCGCCGCCTGCTTCATGAAGGTGGCGTTCGGTCTCGGCGTGGCGCCAAGGAACTGAATCTTCCGGCTCTTCAGACGCAGCGCGAAGAGCACGTAGTACGTGACGAGACCTCGCGGCGTCCACACCTCTGCCGTGAAGAAGTCTGCCGCCGCAAGCGTTGACCAATGGCTCTTCAGGAACTGCGCCCAGGTCGTCTTCGTTCCTCGCTCGGGTGCCGGCTCGATTCCGTGTGATCGAAGAATCCGCTTCACCGTGTTGAACGCCACTTGGTGACCGAGGTTCGACAACGCGCCTTGAATGCGCCGATAGCCCCAACGTGGATTCTCGCTCGCCATCCGGACGACGAGATCTTCAATCTGCTTCATGACGCCCGGTCGCCCGGTTCGCCGCCGATTGAACGTCCACTTCCGAGCGATCAGTTCCCGGTGCCAGCGCAGGATCGTGTCGGGCGTGACGATCGTCGCGATCTCGGACAACAGTTTGCGACCGAGCTTGTGCCCCTTCGCGGCGAGACGCCGCCGTTGGTCGTCGGTCAGGCGGAGTCGTCGCTTTCCGAGCTGCTTTCGAAGGACTCGGTTCTCCTCGCGGAGAAAGTCGATGGCGAGTTGCTGCCGCTCGTTGAGCCAGCCTGCAAGGACCGCTACGAGGAACCCAAACGGCGTCAGAATCGTTCTCATTAACCCGCGACGCTTTCGCTGAAGTCCTTCGGCGTCAACGAGATCGACTTCAGTTGAATTCTTGCACGGGACGACCGCGTAGCGCTTTTCGAGTTCCGCGGCATGGCGACGTAGTTCCGGTTCGAGGCGCCGAATCGCATGCCATACGTCCAGCGTCGTCGCCCACTTCAGAACTTCGGTCACGCACCGAATGTATGCCGCGAGGTCTCTCGGCGGTTTCACGCGACTCAGGACGGCGACGAATACGGGAGTGAACATGAAATCGGTCCCGGCCTTCGCGAAGAAATACACGCGAAGTTCGGTGTCGGCGTTGTCCTGTTCGCTCGACTCATCCGTGTGCGGCTCCGTCGTCCCGCGATGCACCTTGGAGCTTCCCGCGTGCCGACGGATCACCGCGCGCGCGGGCTTCGGTTCGTCTATCGTTCGTCGCTTCATTTGTGCACCCGCACCTCGAGCTTCATCCTCGCCACGATCGCGAGCCCGACACTCGACTCCTGGCACTCGGCCACCTTCATTTCCACCTTCGCGGCGCCGGTCTCATCGCACAGGTCGAGCGTGCCGGCCTGTCGGTCGAGTTGCATCCGCGCGGGTTTCTTTTCGTCCACGCGCGCTGGATCGCGTTGTCGTCGCGTCGTCAGCATCGTCACCATGAAGACATCCTCGCCTGCCTGGTAAGCGACCGGACACGGCTCGAACGCAAGCCATGCGAGCACGGACCACGCGCTGCCCGCCTCATCGACGACGACAAGCCCTGCGAAGTTGCTGACGACGTCGATCCACTTCCTGGCGACTCCGCTTGGATCGATCAGCTCGATGCGATAGCCGTCGCTCCCGACGGCGAGGTCGGGCCATCGTCCGCTCTGATCGCCGAAGTACAGGTACGGCTCGAGGACGAAGTTGAGTTGCACGGCGATGCGCTGCGCCATCTGGGCGTCGAGAATCGCCAGCGCGTTTCCTTCCTCGGTGAACGCGAGACCGATGGGAGTCATTCCGCGCTCGTCTGCGGCGAAGTCCCGTGCCTCTACCAGGTGACGCGGAGGCGCGATGCCGAGGATGCGCTCGACGTGCTCGAGCACCGTCTTGTAGTCGCGGTCACCAAGGACACGTATCGCTTTCGGCGTCCGCAGCTTCGGGAGATCGTTCTCGAGCGCGGCGCGGACGATGTCCTCAATCCACGAGGCGTCGGCGGACTGGCAGACTCCGCTGACGTCGAAGTGGAGGGCGACGATCGGCCGGACTCGAACGGACGGGGAAGCAACGGGACGGCGCGTGTAGATCAGAGCGCAGACGGCTTGGTGCTTGCCGAATTGGTCGAAGTTGGCGAACGAACAGCAGTCTTTCCATTCGCCGTCGGCAGTCTGGAAGTGCCAGTCGACCTGATCGCGTTCCCGATCGATCGCGAAGATCTCGGATGGCCAGCCACGCGGGATGCCGTCCGAAACGGTGATGAGCGCCGCGTCGTCACTATTGATGGCGTGGCGAATGTCGTCCGCGCTCTTACCGACGAGGTGATCGGCGTTGAGGCCGAGCGCGAGCGTTTCGGCGTTGGCGTTCGGGGCCATGATCGTCCTCCGCATGAATCCTGAGTGCGCCCGGTAAGCTCGCCTGGCTCAGTCGTCGAGGGTGCGGATCAGAGCAGGATTCCCGGCGGCCGGAATCATAACGCGATCGCGCTCTCGAATCTCGCCGGAGTTCAGGACGGTAGGCTCGCGCATCGCTATCGCACGATCTAGCCTTGCGCTTTTCGCGACAGCACCACCTGCCTCATTCGCCCCCGATCGCTCAGCCGACGAATTCCTGTGATCCTGACTCACTAGAAACGGGACATCGGGCTTGACTAACTCTCTCACAGTTTTTCTCCGCCTGGGCGGTGCAACGCTGCACTCTCGAGGACTTGCTTCGACACGTCGTTTCCAATGATTGAACGACGACGGGCCGCCGCCTAGTGCGACAACTCGCGCCACCGGGTGTGCACGGGAATCTGAGGCAGACAGAGCGAGAGCGGGCCGTTGGCCCTAGGATCGAATGTGTAAACTTCAGCTCCATTGATAGTCAGCCGATGGGCTGGGTAACCATTGTGAAAGCCGTTTAGCCTGTATCCAGTTAATCCGCCACCGCACCGTACCGCAATATCAACGTAGTATACAGCGTCTATCGAACAGTTTATGCGAGCCAACGGGTTTGTAGCGTGAAGCACGATGTGTAGCCGAAATGTGTTGTTAGGAAGCTGCTCCGGGGTCATCGTAAGTGTTTGACTTGGGTCGCTCGGGCTCGCTTGCACGCAATCTGGATGATCATCGACAATCGTCCAGCCACATACTCCATTCGCTGATCGTCTAACTTGCCATGGGTAGTAGCCACACGTTGTTCCAAGGTCTGCCACTGCAGGCAGCGAGGATATTGCGCCGGTTGACGGATCGATCGTGACACGGATTTGTTGGAAGCTCCTATGCGTCCCGGCACCAGCGTCTCCTTTGAATGCGAGATAAGGGCTGCCGAGTAACAATAGATTTGAGCCTACTAATGGACACGGAATCGACGTCTCATAGGAAATCGTAAAAGTGACTGGAGCATTAGTTAATTGCGTAGAGGCTGGAAAGGCACCCAAAGGGACGCCTCCTTGGCATGGATACTCCCCGAACCAGGTCTCAAGAAAGACGGTTGAGCCCCTCCAGGAATCGGGGATTCCTAGTGGAAGGAAGTCAGTTCTTGTGACACCACAGTTCTGGGGTGCGTTGTATGGGTCACAACCTCCGGTGTCGCACCCGAATCCCGTCGGAATGCACGGGGTTCCTGGAACGCTACTCGGCGCGTCTCGAAACGCAGCCACCCGTATGCCAGGGCTACCAGGGGCGCCACACCGACTGTATGTGCAATAGGTAACCTGAAGGCCGATCATGAGACACGAATGTTGATCGTAAACTGGCGCCGCACTCATCGCGGGACCAGGAGAACAAGGCTGAGCAAGCCCGATAGCCGTACTGAGCCAGGAACAGATGATGAACGCAGACACAGAAGGTCTCGGTGTCATGTGCGGTCCTCCTTCATTGTTGTTTCTCTCGCTTCTTGAGACGCTTTTTCTCGGATTACGTGAGCGTGACGGACGATGGAGGAAAAACGCCCGTATTCCAGACCGGCCATGAGCGTGCGTGATTCGTGAGCCTTGTCGATGGCTTCGAGTGTGACGGCGAGTTCGATCACGTTCGGCCTCCGTTCGCTCTCGAAGTCACTGATGGCGAGGTACATGGCGCTGACTCATGCAGTTGGGGGTCTCACGGAATGCGAGACTTTCTCGGAAGCCGTTGTGGGACACCACAACACGTCCGGCGTTTCTCGCGCAGTCTCAGATAATCACGACCATTTTGCCCGGATTTTGTCTCAGCAAGAGAGAGCCCCCACACTTCATCTTGCCTCTCGGAGCACATTCGTACCTTGATGGACGCAGTTATCGGTGTTGCCATGAAAGCGCGCCCGTTGCTCATTCCGATCAGGGACTCCAGAGCGTCCAAACGCCTTCACGCCTCGCGTCGCCAAGCAATGATCTTATACTAAGGGTTGATTCGATGGCGTGCAACATCCCGACGGCTACGCCCGTTGTTTGCGGCGAAGGCGTAAGTCCCATGATCTCGAACGTTTGCTTGAATCCCGTCGGATCGTGATCACGCAGAATCGACACATCTCGCGTCGCTGGTCTGGCGACAAATCTACTCTCTAGTTCGAGTGCCGCTCGGTCTGATCGTGGATGCGGCCCAACGTTGCCGGAACAGCGTTCGCGACCCGAATCATGGCGCCCCCCGCTTCGCATCTCGCCGAGCATCAGGCCCAACCCCCTCGTCGACCCCGAACCTCGGCGAAACTGTTTGGTCTTGAAGGCGACGACGCGCTATTCGACTCGGATGATCACTGCGTTAGTGATGCTCAGGGGACGATCGTTTTGCGATCCACGATCGACGACGAATCCCTGGAGCGTGATCGTCGTGGGATGTGGTTGTCCGTTCGATCGGTGGATCACGACGCTCGGCGCCGACGTCGACGGTCGGTTTGGGCTCCCGAGTTGAGCGAAGAAACCGAGGTTGTTCCATACAAAGCGGGGTTGCGGGGAGAAGCCGGTGAGCGGCGTCGGAAACACCGTTCTGCCAAACCCGAACGGTTGCACCGTCACGGATGAGTCGGTGGGCGGCCCGACCCACAAGTACAAGACGAAAGGAGCGACATGGGTGGTAGACGGAGCGCTCATCGTGATCTCGAACGGCGCACCGACGGCGAGCGAGACTTCTCGAGTCAGCGGGTCGCCGATTGACCCGTTGACGCGAAGGACATCTTCCAGACTTCCGTTTCCAGCGTTGACGTTTCCTGCGCGGGCGGCAATCGACGGAGCGACGTACTGGAAGGAGTGCGGAAGTTGGTCGCAGCCACTGGAGCCGGAAATCGCGATGTCTGCGAGGCCTGCCCCGGGCGGCGTGATGATGTCCAGATGATCTTCGGCCACGTCGAGAATCGTGGCGATCGTCCCGCCGATCGTCACGATCGTGTCTGGCGCGTCCGAGAAGCCGCTGCCCGCAAGCTTCACGCGATCTCCGCCGGCCTCTGATCCCATCGCCGGAAACACCGACGTCAATGAGACTCCGTCTGAGACCGAGATGAAGGCATCGATCGTCGCGTTGGTGTCTCCGCTCACGAGGTTGCTGGAAGAACTCAGGAAGGCGACGGCGCGGCCGTTCGCCGAGATCTGCGGATTGAAACTGTCCAGATTGCCTTCGGCGCCATCGGTGCCCACGCTCACCCGTGAAGTGGACGAAGAACTCAGGCATCGAATGAAGATATCTCGGCGTTGGTTGGAGTCGTTCGGCACCAGGTCGCGGGAAGAGCTGTCAAAGGCGACAACCGCGCCGTCGAGACTCATCGAAGGGTGCGTGCTTTCGGAATCGGCGGGTCGACCATTGAATGTCTTGCTGATGTCGAGCGTCTGACCCGTCTGGCGATCGTGAACAAAGATCCTGAGGTGGCCCGAGACGCTCTCGGGTGCCAGATCCACGGCACCACTCGAAAACGCGACGAAGCGGCCATCGCCCGAAATTGCGGGAGTGAAACTCCCTTGCACGCTCGGAAACGAGTCGGCCTGTCCGCCATCGGAATCGACGCTGACGCGCTCGATGTGACCGCTCTGACGATCCTTCACGAAGATGTCAGAAACGTGATTCGTGTCGTCAGAAACCAGGTTCGCAGCATCGCTGACAAACGCGACATAGCGGCCGTCGAACGAACTCGCCGGAAATGAGCTTCCGCTATCGCCGATGACTCCAACAGCGTTGGTGCTGACAAGCGTCGTCAGCCCCGTCACGAGGTCATGGGCAAAGATATCGTCCCGATTGTTCGTATCGCCCGCTGAAAGGTTGGACGCAAGGGAGCTGAAAAAGACGAAGCGGCCGTTAGGTGAGAACGCTACCGTCACGCTTCGCTCGTTCGCCTGCGCTCCAAAGGAGTCGACGCTTACCCGGACGGTCGTACCGGCCTGAAGATCTCGCACAAAGACGTCCGCCTGCGCGTTGGTGTCGTCAGGAACGAGGTTCTCGGCGGCGCTGACGAAAGCGACATAACGCCCATCCATCGAGATCGAGGGCGAGAAGCTCCGGAGGTTTCCCTGCACGCCCTCGCTACTCACGCTCGCGCGAACGGTCGTCCCCACGGCACGGTCGCGGACGAAGATGTCCGAGCGACCGTTCGAGTCTCCGGCCACTAGGTTCGTCGCCCCGCTCTCGAATGCAACAAAACGGCCGTCGGCCGAGACAGCTACTGCCTCGACTGATCCGTTTGCCTGTTCACCCACCGAGCTGACATTGATGCGCTCGACCGTTCTCGCGTGAACAGACTCACTGCCGAGAATCAGGATCAGCGCAGCGACGAACCAGAGAAGGCATCGGGTCGAGGGCATCAGAATCTCTCCTTTGATCGAAAGACTTCGTGCTGAGTGATTCTAGGAGAATCGACCCTTCGTGAATAGACCGGACGGGCGGCTCCAGGGATTGACGTCGACGGGGTCAAGATCAAACAGAGAGCGGGAATCTCGCCGTCCATCAGGCTCAGGCCCTCGACCCCGAACCTCGGCGAAACTGTTTGGTCTTGCCCTCGCCGACACTGTCGAACGTCGGATTCCGCAGCAACCGCCGACGGCATCAGAACTTCGCAGCGAAAACAGTCTCTTTCACACCCGCGCAAGTCGATGGGCCATTTCGGGGCACAAGACCAAACACCTCCGGCTCTCACGCCTCCGGAAGAGAGCAACGGCTCCGAAACGCGCACGAGGAGACGGAGCAGAGATCACTTCTCAAGTGATCCTCTCGCACCGAAAACGACAACGCCCGGCGACGATCGCGTCATCACCGGGCGCTCTGATCTAATGCGATGTCTCACGCAGACGCTTCCGCCTCGGCGTCGGAAACGTCTGGAGCGATTCGACCTACCGCCTT
>JACOTG010000287.1 GCA_016178505.1 Planctomycetota bacterium | reverse complement strand
CGGCGGCACCGCCGCTGCCGGTTTGGACATCGTCATCGGCGCCGGCGCGCGTCCTTCGACGGGAAGCGGAAAGCGCAGGTTCGATCCGTGCGAGTACTCGTCGGTCACGAACGCGAGGCGCTTCACGTTGATCAAGTTGAGCGGCGTGATGTTGTCCGACGTGATGTTACCGCCGGCGGTCCCGCAGCCGAGCGTCATCGACGGCCGCAATCGCGTCGCGAGCCCGACCGCCCCTTGGCTCGCGGGCGCGTTCACGAGCAGGCGAAACGCCGGCTTCTTCAGGAAGAACTCGTACACGACCTGGGGATCGCGCGAGTGGATCACGAGCGTGTGCCCCATGCCGCCATAGCGCAGCACCTCGAGGCAGCGCTCGCAGCCTTCGCGCCAGCCATCGACCGTGTACATCGAGAGGACGGGCGCGAGCTTCTCGAGCGACAGCGGGAACTTCGGCCCCACTCCGCGGCCCTCCGCCACGAGCACCTGCGTCGACTCGGGGACCGTGAAGCCCGCCATCTTCGCGATCTTCGCGGGGCTCTGCCCGACGATCGCCGTGTGGAGCTTGCCGTCTCGAGACACGACCGCTTCCAGCTTGCGTGTCTCGTCCTCGTCGCAGACGTGCGCGCCGTGCTTCGTCATCTCGGCGAGCGCGCGATCGCGAATCGGCGCGTCGAGAATGAGCGACTGCTCCGAGCAGCAAAGCGTGCCCCAGTCGAACGACTGGCTCTCGCAGATCGTGCGCGCGGCGACCGGGACGTCCGCCGTCCGCTCGATGAACGCCGGGACGTTGCCGGGCCCGACGCCGAACGCCGGCTTGCCCGCGCTGTACGCCGCCTTCACGAGGCCCGGCCCGCCCGTCGCGAGGATCAGCGCCGTGTCGGGGTGCTTCATCAGCTCGGTCGTCCCTTCGATCGTGGAGACGGTCATGCACGTGATCGCTCCGTCGGGCGCGCCCGCGCGCACCGCGGCTTCCGCGAGCACGCGCGCCGACTCCGTGATGCAGCGCACCGCGCGCGGATGCGGCGAGAGGACGATCGCGTTTCGCGCCTTGATCGCGATCATCGCCTTGAATAGTGCCGTCGACGTCTGGTTCGTGACCGGGATGATCCCCGCGATCACGCCCACCGGCTCGGCCAGCTCGTAAACGCCCGAGGTCTCGTCGCGCGAGATCACGCCCACCGTCCGCAGCTGCCGAACGAAGCGATAGTGCTCGCGCGTGACGAACTGGTTCTTCGCGATCTTGCTGTCGACCTTGCCGTAGCCGGTCTCCTCGACGGCGAGGCGCGCGAGCGACTCCGCCGCGCGGTCTCCCGCCTCGGCCATGGCGTCGACGATGCGATCGACCTGCTCTTGCGTGAAGCCGTCGAGGATCGCCTGCGCTTTCTTCGCGCGCCCGACGAGCGCGCGCGCTTCCTGAATCGACCGGAGGTCGTCGTCGCGGAGGGAGTCCATCACCTGACCCCAATCGACAATAATCGCAGGTCGTCGTCGCGTAGTAAGTCCGTCATCGGACCTCAATCGACAATAATCGCAGGGCGTCGCTCATCGCGCGTCACCCGCCGTCGAGCGTCGCCGTACGTCGCGAGCGATGCCGGTCATGGCGAATCACCCGGGCTCGAGTAGCCGAGCTTGCGACGAATCTCCCGCAGGAGCACGTCGCGGTTCGCGTGGCTGATCTCGCGGCCTTGGATCGCGAGACCCTTCAAGAGGCGCGCGAACTGCCGCAGCTCGATGACGCTCATCGCCGCAAGCGCCTCGGGGCTCGGCACGAGTGACGGATCGGCGGTCTTCGACGGAACGGGCACGGACGACGGGCGTGGCGGAGAGGCGTGTGTCGGCGCGCGGCGCTTGGCGCGCGGCGCGGGGCTCGGCGGGCGGTCGGGCATCGGGGGTGCGAGCGTCGGGAGGATGCCCTCGACGTCGTCCGCGGGTCGCGGGATCACGTGCATCGCGACCAGCTCGCCCACGCGGCGCGCGGCCGCAGCGCCCGCGTCGACCGCGGCCTTCACGGCTCCGACGTCGCCGCGCACGAACACGGTCGTGTAGCCGCCGCCGATCGTCTCTTTGCCGGTGAGCGCGACGCGCGCCGCCTTCAGCATGGCGTCCGAGGCTTCGATCGATCCGACGAGGCCGCGGGTCTCGACCATGCCCAGAGCGAGCGGGCCCGAAATGCTGGCGTGTTCTTGGTTCGTGGCGCGTGACTCCCGGTCGGTTCCCTCGTCGATCGAGCCGATGCGGCGGCGGATTGTAGCCTCGACTCGTGCGCGCGCCAACCCACGTTGAGTTCCCTTGCAGCGACACGATGGCTTGTCGCACCTGGGCAATCCTTGCTAGTTCGAAGGGCCGCGCCCATGATGGCGCTGTTGTCACCCCCCCTGAAGCCCGCGGATCGACGGCCTGGTCTGAGAGGAACGCTGTCCATGACCACCCAGCATCGAATTGCGGTTGGATTCTGCATCGCTTCCGTGTGCGCGGCACCACGCCCCTCATCGGCTCAGGTCACCGTGCGAGTCAGCGTCAGCAACGCCGGCTTTGGCGCCAACGGTCCGAGCTACGTCGGAGGGATCTCGGACGACGGTCAAATCGTCGTGTTCAGCAGCCGCTCGACCAATCTCGATCCGCGCGACCCCATTCCCTCCGAGGCCAACGTTTACGTCCACGATCGTCGAACCGGAACGACGTCGATCCTCGTCGGCAACACGCTCGACGGACGGACGTTCAAGGGCGACTGGGGACCGTTCGTTTCTGCAGACGGCCGATACGTGAGCTGCCTCGGGCACCAACTCGGCACCGCGACGGGCACGGTTCTTTTTTTTGATCGATTCACTGGACAGGCAACCGACGTGTACCAGACCGCCTCCGGGACGCGTCCGAACGGTGGGTCTTTGGGATTCTCGCCGTCGCTCTCTGCGAACGGCAGGTACGTCGTCTTCTCGAGTAACACAACGGATCTCATACCGGGAATCCCGTCCACGACCGAAGACCGAATGTTCGTCTACGACGTGCAAACGGGTCAGACGACGCTCGACAGCATCGACGAAAACGGACGAGTCGTGAAAGCGTTCAGCGACGGCGGGAGTCAACCCATCACCTCAGACGGGAGGTTCTTGCTGTTCAACGAGCGCGCCGCAAACGGCAATGCCTTGCGTGTCTTGTTGCGAGATCGCGCCGCGCGGCAGACGACTGTCGCGAGCATCGATTCGCTCGGTCTGATCGCCAGTGGTGAAACTGGCTCCATCTCCGACTCCGGCCGTTTCGTCGCCTTCTCGACAAGCGCACCGTTGACGGGCGGCGGCACCGGGAGTCTGGTATTCGTTCGCGACCTTCAGACGCAAACAACGACGCCAGTCAGTGTCACCCCGTCAGGTCTCGCGGCCGACGCTCCGTGCCAGTCCGCCTCGATATCGTCGAATGGCCGGTTCGTCGCGTTCCATAGCTTCGCGACGAACCTCGTCCCGGGCGACACGAACGGCGCGAACGATGTCTTTCTGCGAGATCTCACGACCGGAGTGACCACGCGCATCAGCGTCGACTATCTCGGGCGCGAGGCGAATGGGCTCTCGGGCATTGGCGGGCTCGACTCCGGACCGACGAGGGCCGTGTCGAACGATGGACGGTTCGTCGTATTCGATTCTTCGGCGAGCAATCTCGTAACCACCGATCGCAATGGGCTGCCCGACGTCTACGTCCGCGACACCGCCCCTTGTCAGGCGGGCACCGTGAACGCGAACGCAGGGGCCGTCGCGAGCGTCTTGTTCGTAAACCTCTCTACCGGCGAGGTCGTGGTGCCCGTCGCGTCGCCGATCCGCATCGATCTCGTCGCCGCACCGGCCGGCCCCACGCCCGCTCGGTACGGGCTCTTCATCTGGCGCGGGCTGCCGAACAATCAGTTCGACGTCGTGCTCGGCGGGCAACGCATCGGATGCACGGTCAACCCGACTGCCGCCAACCTCGGAACCAGACCGCAACCGTATCTTTGCCTCCGTGGCGGATTCTCGCCGAGATTCTGCACGGGCACCCGCGAAGTGCCGGGGCCGGCGCTCGCGCCCTGGACGCTCACGAACCCCGGTGGTTTTTCGCGCCGCGTGATCTTCACGCTCCAGGGCATCCTCGAGGACAACTCAGCGTTGAATCGCGAACGGTTCAGCGTCACGAACTCCGTCGAGCTGATCGTTCGTTGAGGCGGCCAGGACTGGAGATGAGCGACTTCATGAACGCCGGGGGCATCACTACGCGTTCGATGATGTGAGAACCTCGCTCTTCGCTAGCAGCTGGCCGTGGTCCGCAGATCCGTGAAGCGTCCGATGTTCGTCCCACGCTACCGAGCTTTCTGGTTCGCGCTATCCCGTTCGTGGTCCAGCTGGAAGTCGGCGCTCATCATCGTGAAGCCCTGTCGTCCGTCGGAATCGAGCCGGCTTTCGACGCTTCAGGCGATGGCTCCCGACCCCACCAACCCGGAGTTTGCGGAATGCACAGCACAAGACTCTTCAATCCAAAGCCGTCGTCGAGCGCGCGGACCCGCATGAATACGGGTCCAAACTGGATTGGCGATCTTGCGCACGAACGGTCGTCTGGGTCCGGTGCCCATGAATGTTCGAATCGGCGGCAGCGCGTCGCGGCGGAAGTGTCGCGATCCACGGAACGTAACGGTGGTTTTCGGAGGCCCGCGAACTTCACGCTCCAATGCATCCTCGAGGACAGCTCGGCGGTGAATCGCGAACGATTCAGCGTCACCCACTCCGTCGCACTGGTCGTGCGCTGACGCGTTGCCGTTCGGGAGCGCCCTTGTTGAGAGCGCAGCGCCAGTTCAGAATCGCCGCCTTCTCGTCATGGAGGTGAGCGATGATCGAACGGTTGCAAGCGGATCTCAAACTCGCGCTCAAGGCGGGTGACTCGGTCACGGCGGGCGTGCTGCGCATGATCCTCTCCGATCTCAAGTACGTCGAGATGAAGAAGGGCGCCGCGCCCGAAGAGGCGGACGTCGTCGCCACCCTTCAGCGCGGCGTGAAGACGCGACGCGAGTCCATCGAGCAGTTCGCGAAGGGAGGCCGCGAGGACCTCGCCTCGAAAGAGCGCGCCGAAGTCGCCGTCCTCCAACGCTACCTCCCCGCCGAGATGCCGCCCGCCGAGCTCGAAGCCAAGATCGCGGCCATCGTGAAGGAGATCGGCGCCACCTCGAAGAAGGACATGGGGCGCGTCATGAAGGAGGCGAGCGCGAGGCTCAAGGGGCAGGCGGACGGCAAGTCGATCCAGGCCGTCGTGCAGAAGCTGCTCCCGTGACGGCGTGACGCGGGCATTTGGATTTGGAGTGAATGCGACGCCATCGGGCGTGCGCTTGCGACGCATTCCTCGAGCCCGCGCGCGATCAATGGCCGCGCTTGTGATCACGGCGTGCTCGCTGCTCGCCGCGTGTGCCAGCGCGAGAGTCGAGCGAACACCGTCACCGATCGTGCTTGATCTGATCCCGGCTCACACTCGCTGCTACGCCGACGACCCGACGCCTCTCTACCTCGTCATTCGAAACGCGTCGAATCGTCCCGTCACGATCGTCGACCCCGTGCACGACTCCGGAGCGCTCTCGTTGTCCTTGACGAAGTCGGACGGCTCGCCCGCTGCAGAATCGGAGGTCGACCTCGGGCTGCCGATGTTCTGGGAGTTGTTACCGCTCGCCAGCGAGCGGAGCACCGACGACGCAGGGAATTCACTCCACTGGGACGGTCCGCTGGTCGAGCTGCCGCCCGGGTTCGAATGGAAGTGCCATCTCGGTGACTTCGAGGTCGAGGTCGCGTCTGAAGGGTTCATCGCCGATCCGTTGTATTCGAAATTCCATCGCGCGGGCGACTATGAAGTGCGAGCTCGATTGATCGCCACCAACGACATGCTGAGTCACGTTGTCGCAAGCGGCAAAAATCGCCCGGTGCATCCGGAGAAGATGGAAGATGTCGACGTGCTTTCGAACGTCTGCACCGTGCACGTCTATCCTCCGAGTGAGGAGACGCCGCGATAGGCTCGCCCACGCCCAGCCACCGGAAACCCGGCGAGATCCTCAGCCGGAGCTATTTCGTCCCGCTGATTGCCATCGCCGCGGGCGGCGTTGCGCTGCGTCTTGCCTGCCTCGCGCAGATTCACGGAAGCCCGCTCTTCACGGTGCCGCTCGCGGACGCGCGCGCGTACGACCGGCTCGCGCGAGAAATCGCGGGCGGCGACTGGATCGGGTCGCACGTCTTCTATCAGGATCCGCTCTACTCGTACCTGCTCGCGATCCTCTACAAGGTGTTCGGCGCGTCGCCGGCACCGGTCGTCGTCGTGCAATCGCTCCTCGGCGGTTTGGCGATCTTATGCATCGGGCTCCTCGCGCGACGGCTCTTTGGATTCGCCCCGGCACTCGTCGCCGCGACGATCGCGGCCCTATACGGCCCGTTCCTCTTCGGCGAGATGCTCCTCGACAAGAACGCGCTCACGGTCGTGCTCACTGCGGCGATGCTTCTCGCGCTCGTACGTGCGGACGAGACCGGCCACGAGCGCCCGCTCGTCGGCACCGGCGTGCTGCTCGGGCTCCTCGCGCTCGTCCGCGGCAACTTCCTGCTCGTCGCGCCGCTCGCGGCGATCGCGCTCGCGTGGCGCCGGCCCGCGGAACGGTGGCGTCGCGCCGGCCTCGTTCTCGCCGGCACGCTGCTGCCGATCCTTCCCGTGACCGCGCGAAACGCGATCGTCGGACACGACTTCGTCCTCACGACGTCGCAGGCCGGCCAGAACTTCGCGATCGGCAACAACCCGGACAATCACACCGGGGGCTATGAGCCGCCGTCGTTCGTGCGCGCGAACCCCGACTACGAGGAAGCCGACTTTCGCGCAGCGGCCGAAGCCGAAACGGGCCGCGAGCTGAAGCCGTCCGAGGTCTCGTCGTTCTGGACGCGCAAGACTCTCGCGTGGATCGCCGGAAACCCGGGCCGCGCTCTCGAACTCGCCGGACGAAAAGCGCTGCTCCTCCTCAATGGCGCCGAAGTCACCGACGTCTACTGCACGCATCTCTTCGAGGATCGTTCGTGGATCTTGCGACTGCCGCTCCTCGGATTCGCGTTCGTGCTGCCGCTCGCGGCGATCGGCCTCGTTCGCGCGGCGCCGGGGTCCCGCGACCGCGCGCTCGTCGCCTTCGTCGCGGCCGGCTACGCGCTCTCGGTCCTTCCCTTCTTCGTGTTCGATCGCTATCGGCTGCCGCTCGTCGTGCCGCTGATTCCATTCGCGGGTTTTGGCGTCGTCGCGTTCGTCGCGGATGCTCGAGCACGCTCCGTGAGATGGATCGCCGGAGATGTCATCGCCGCCGTCGCCGCCCTCGCCATCGCGCTCCTCCCGATCGTGCACCACTCGCTCGCGAACGATCGATTCAACGTCGGCACGACGTTCCTCCTTCTCGGCGATCGCACTCGCGCGATCGAGGAGTTCCGCGTCGCACTTGCGCTCGAGCCCGATCTCCTCGCCGCGCGCCACAACCTCGGCGAGGCGCTGCTCGCGGACAGCCGCCCCGCCGACGCCCTCGAACAATTCCAAACGGAAGCCCGAGCGCTGCCGATCGCAGGCGAGCCGATCTACGGCATCGCGCGAGCGAAGCGCGCGCTCGGCCAACTCGACGACGCGATCACCGAGTTCGTCCATGCTCTCGACCGGAATCCCAACCTCCACGCGGCGCGCTTCGATCTCGCGCGAACGTACGAGGCTCTCGGCCACGACGGCAACGCGCGCTCCGCGTACGAGGCGTACTTGCGCGAGGCCCCGGCCGGCGATTCCAAGAAGCGCGCCGAAGCGGAGGCCGCCCTTCGGCGCCTCTCGGCCGCAGGTAAGTGAGCAACGCCCCCTTTTCATTCCGCGACGACGCGCCTTACGATTGCCCGCATGGGGACCGGAGACGCCACCTGCTGGACGATCATCCGCAACGCGACCGCGGGTGATCCTCGAGCGCGAGACGACTTCGCGCGGCACTACGACGCGGTCGTCCGAGCGTATCTCCACGCTCGATGGAACGGCTCTCCGCACGAGACCGACGTCGACGACGCGGCGCAGGAAGTCTTCCTCGAGTGCTTCCGAACAGGCGGAATCCTGGAGCGTGTCGAGGCCGATCGCCCCGGAGGATTTCGCGCGTTTCTTTACGGCGCCGTGCGCAACGTGGCTCGTCGCATCGAAGCGGGCTGCGCTCCGCGCGACGGCGCCCGGGAGCCGGAAGCCCCCGCAACCGACGCGCTCGCCGCCGACGAAACGAGCCTCTCGCGCGTCTTCGACCGCGCGTGGGCGCTCGCGATCCTCCGCGAAGCCGCGGCGCTCCACGAGCAACGAGCCACGTCCGAGGGAGAGGCCGGCGTTCGGCGACTGGAGATGCTGCGCCTGAGGTTCGCCGACGACTTGCCGATCCGAGAGATCGCCGAACGCTGGGGCGCCGACGCGGCTCGGCTCCACCACGACTTCGCGCGCGCGCGCGACGAGTTCAAGGCGGCGCTCCTCGACGTCGTCGCTTTCCGTCGCCCCGGAAACCGCGCCGAGAACGAGCGCGAGTGCGCGGCCGTGCTCTCCCTGCACCGATGACCCCGGAGTTCCGGCGTCGAACTCGTCGAGAAACCCTCCGCGAAAACGACGCGCCGCTCGAACCTGACTGAACTGGAGACCGATGGTCGATGGCCGAGCCTGATCCCGACCCGCCGCCGATCGGCGACGACAGCATCGATGCCGGGCTTCGCGCGCTCTTCCGCGACGCCGCCGATCGCCCGAGTCCCGGCGCTCGCAGCGTGCTCACGGAGATTCGCGAGCGCGCGGGCGGCACTCCGCGCATCCTCCTCCGCGACGCGGCTGACGACGATTCCTCGGTCGTTCGTCCGGCCGCACGCGACGTGTCCGCGGAATCGCGTCCAACGGACCGCTACCAACTGTTCGGCGAGCTCGCCCGGGGCGGGATGGGCGTCGTCTTCAAGGGACGCGACGCCGACCTCGGACGCGAGGTCGCGTTGAAGGTGCTCGGCGCGAGCCACGCCGGACGCCCCGACGTCGTGCGACGATTCGTCGAGGAAGCGCAGATCGGAGGCCAGCTCCAACACCCGGGGATCGTGCCCGTCTACGACCTCGGGCTCTTGCGCGACGGCCGGCCGTTCTTCTCGATGAAGCTCGTCAAGGGAAAGACCCTCGCTGCACTCCTCGACGCGCGGCCCGAGCCGGCGCATGACCGGCGGCGCTTTCTCGGCATCTTCGAGCAGGTCTGCCAGACCATGGCCTACGCGCACGCGCGCGGCGTCGTCCATCGCGATCTCAAGCCGTCGAACGTCATGGTCGGTGCATTCGGCGAGGTTCAGATCATGGATTGGGGGCTCTCGAAGGTACTCGCGAGCGGCGGCGTCGCGGATGATCAGCTCCACGCGCCCGGGGCCAGCGTCGTGAACGCCGTGCAAACCGTTCGAACCGAAAAGCCGGGAACGGCCTCGATGGCGGGCACCGTGCTCGGCACTCCCGCCTACATGTCACCCGAGCAGGCGCGCGGCGACGTCGCGGAAGTCGACGAGCGCTCGGACGTCTTCGGGCTCGGCGCGATCCTCTGCGAGATCCTCACGGGCCGGGCACCGTTTTTCGGCGACACGGTCGCCGAGATCACGGATCGGGCAAAGCGCGGCGACGTCGCCGACGCGGTTCGGCGCCTCGATCAATGCGGCGCCGACGACGACCTGATCCGGATCGCGAAATCCTGCCTCGCCCCGGTCAAGCGCGACCGGCCGCGTGAAGCCGGCGTCGTCGCGAAGGCGACGAGCGCGTACGTCGCATCCGTGGAAGAGCGCTCGAGAGTCGCGGATCGCGCGGCCGCGGCAGCCGACGCGCGAGCCGCGTCCGAGCGTCGCGCTCGGAAGCTCACGGTCGCGCTCGCGTCGTTCGTCGTCGCGGCGGTCGTCCTCGGCGGCGGCCTCACCATCTGGGTCGAGAAAGGTCGGCGCGATCGCGACGCCAGATCCACGAAAGCCGTGAGCGACGCCCTCCGCGACGCCACCGTCGCGCTCGGGCTCGCGAAATCGGGGGGCGAAGAAGCCCTCGATCTCTGGGGCGCCGCCTTGGCGGCCGCGCAGCGCGCCGAGGCGACCGCACAGGCGTCGAGCTTGCCGGACGCGACGCTCCTCGCCGAAGTCGAGCACGTGGCCTCCGACACCGTGATCGGCGACGGTCTCGCGCGCGAGGCGCGCGCGAGGGCCGAGCGCGATCGTCGCATGATCGATCGACTCGACGAGCTCCGCCTGATGGCGGCCGATCGCAAGTCTGGAGGCGACCGAGGACGCTCGTATTCCGAGGCCTTTGCCGCATACGGGATCGACGTGCTCGCGCTCGACACGGCGGCGGCGGCATCACGAATCCGCGAGTCACGCATCGCCGTGCCGCTCGCGACGGCGCTCGATGGTTGGGCACGCGACCTCAAGAATTCGCCCGCCGAGCCGGAGGCCCGCTGGAAGCACGTGTTCGCGATCGCTCAAGCCGCCGATTCCGATTCGTGGCGACGTCGGCTGCGCGACGCCGTCCAGGCCGGCAACGGCGACGCGCTGCGCGCACTCCAAGCTTCCGCGGACGTCACTTCGCTTCCGCCGGTCACGCTCGCTCTTCTCGGGGAAGCCCTCACGAACTCCGGCGACGTCGGCGACGCGACGACGATCCTGCGACACGCGGTGGACCTGCACCCCGACGACGTCTGGCTTCAAGAGCACCTCGCGATCGCATTGCACGCGTCGAATCCCGCGCGCGACGAAGAGGCCTTGCGCCACGCTTCGGCGGCAGTGGCGCTCCGACCGCGGAGTCCGATGGCGTGGTCGATTCTCGGCGGTTTGCTCGGCGATGCCGGGTTCCTCGACGACGCCGTTTCGGCGTGTCGCCGCGGGATCGAGCTGGATCCGAATTCCTTCAGCGGCATCTACAACCTCGGGCTCGCCCTCGAGAAGAAGAGCGACGTCGACGGCGCCATCGAACAGTTTCGCCGCGCGATCGCGTTGGCACCCGAAGAGGCCGAAAGCCACGCAGAGCTCGGATACCTGCTTCGAGGGAAGAACGACCTCCAAGGATCGCTCGCGTCCCTTCGCCGAGCCGTCGAGCTGAACCCGAAACACTCGAACGCCCGATATCAGCTCGCGCTCACGCTCGATTTCCACGGCGACGTGCCGGAGGCGATCGCTTCGTATCGCGAAGCGATTCGACTCGACCCGCAATTCCCCAGGGCACACTTCGAGCTTGCGGTGGATCTCGAACGCACCGGCGACGTCGGCGGCGCGATCGCGGAGTATCGCGAGGCCGTGCGCCTGGACCCCGATCTCTACAAAGCGCACGCGAATCTCGCCCGGGCCCTCCAAACTCGCGGCCAGTTCGAGGAGGCCGCCGAGTCGTTGAAGCTCGCCGGTGAAGCGGCGCAGCGAGTGAAGGCAACGGACGGTCCCTCGGAGCATTGGATCGAGCAGGCTCGGAGCTTCGTGACCCTCGATTCGGACCTCCGCGCGTTCGTCAGCGGCGAGAAAGAACCCCTGGACGACGTCGAGACGCTCGACCTCGCGCAGCTGTGTCACATGCGACGGCTCTACGCGGCATCCGCCCGATTCTGGAAGGTCGTCAGCGAACGGGCTTCCGATGCGTTCTTCTCAGACCCACCCGGCGGTTATCGTTCGACGGCGGCGTTCGATCTCGTTCGGGCCGGCGTCGGCGACGGCGACGACGCCGCGAGCATCGACGATGCCGGGCGCGCCTCGTGGAGGAATCTCGCCCTCGAGTGGATCCGCGGCGACCTCGAAGCATGGCGAAGGGTGGTCCGGTCGGGGTCGACGACGCTCGAAGCGCTCGAGGTCGTGCAGATCCTGCAGAACTGGAAGATCATCGAGGATTTCGCCGGCGTTCGCGATCCGGCCCGGCTGGCTCGGCTCCCGGACTCCGAGCGCGCAGCATGGAATGCGTTCTGGTCGGACGTCGACGCGCTGGTCGCAGAAACCCGGCGTTGAGTCGAATGGCGTCGCGTCACGGGATCTCGAAGACGAAGAACGTGTCGCCGACGCGCGAGGTCGGCTGGTAGCCCCGCAGCCACGCGAAGCGATCGCGGGGAACGTTCAGCAGCTTGCCCTCGTGCAGGAGCACGTAGGGATATCCCATGAGAAAGTTCGCGCTGACGGCGTAGAGCCCGTGGTGCGGCGCCGCCGCTTCCTCCGGCAAATCGAAGACGATGCCGTACTCGCGCGGATCGACGTGGCCGAAATAGGCGAGCTTCACGGGCGGATTGCCGCGCGCCGCCAGCCAATCACGGAGGAGGAACAGTTCCTGTCCCCAGTCGAGGTTCGAGTCGAGGAGCTGGCGCCATCCGTTCTGCGAGCCGCCGCCGATCGCATTGAAGTAGGAGAGATATCGCGGCGCCGCGAGAACGGACGACGTCGCGTGCGCCATCACGAGCAGCGCCATCGCGATCGCGACGCCCCGCACGCGCGCGATCGGGGCGCTCGCCAACCGCCCCACGCACGCGAAGACGAGCGGGAACGCGGGCAACAGATATCGCAGCCCCACCTGGAGGTGGCTCCCGAGCGACACCACCACGAAATACGCAGCTGCGGGCACGAGCAGGAAAGCGTCTTCGCGATCGAACTTCGGCCACGAGACGACGCGCGCCACCACGAGGAGAAGAAGCGGAATCGTCCACTTCACGAGGATCGCGTAGAGGAAGTACCACCACCATCCCGTCGCCGACCACGTGCCGCGCAGGTAGTTCGAGAACTCGCCTGCCTCGACGTCCGCCTGCTGCTCGTCGAGCCCGAGAACGAAGTCGCGCGGCAGGGGAACGGGCAACCATCCCGGCCCGTGCGCTTGCAGGCTCTTCCCCGACGCGCTCTCGAATTCGAGCGCGTCGAGTCGCGAGAGCGAACCGTGGAACGCGTAGCCGGCGTTGACGACGACGAGCACCACGACGACGGCGAGCGCGCCGAGCAGGACCTCGCGCCGCGTCGGTCGTTGGCGGTCACGAACGCGCACTCCCACCCAGAGGAGAACGAACGCAGGAATCAGCACCAACGCCGAGAACTTCGCGAGCAGGGCGAAGCCGAAGCTGACGCCCGCGAGCACCGACGTGCGAAACGACGGACCGAGCACGAACGCGCGGAACGCCACGACCGCCGCGAGCGCGAAGAGTGCGGCGCCCATGTCGACGGTCGCGAGTGAGCCGTGCGCGAGCACGGTTGGACAAAACGCGAAGAGCGCGAGCGTGACGAGCGCGGACCATTCGCCGAACGTCCGCTTGCAGTAGCGATGCAAGAGCCACGCGAGCGCGATCGTCAACCCGACGATCACGTACCTCGCCCGGCGGAAGAGCAAATCGTAGCGCGATACGTTGTCGTAGAAGAAGCGCGTCCCCACCGTCCACGGGCGCCAAGCGTTCCCCTTGCCTTCGGGGAACTCGAGCGATTTCCATTCCGGTCCCGACGCGAGGACGGGAAGCGCCGTGAGCGCGCGCACGAGCGGCGGGTTCTTGCTGTAGAGATCGAAGCGGCCGTCTTCGAACGTGGAGATTCCGGCGGGCACGTGCGCGAACTCGTCGACGGTGACCGACTGCCGCACCGCCGGCACGACGAGCAGGGCGGCGAGGACGATCAGCAAGAGAGGCGCGAGAAGACTCGCCAGCCGTTTCAGTTGAAGTCCTCTTTCGCGATCACGTGGACGCGCCTCATCGAGACGTTCAGCGCGAGCCCCAGACACACGAACGTCGAGAGGAGCGACGAGCCGCCGCAAGACACGAACGGCAGCGGCAATCCCGTCACCGGCAGGCAACCGGTCGTCATCCCGAGGTTCACCACCGTTTGTGTCACGAGAAGCGTCGCCGCGCCCACGACGATCAGCCGACCGAACGGCTCGCGCGTGCGCGCGGCCACGCGCACGAGCGCGAGGATCAGCGCCGCATACAGCCCGACGATCGCCGTCGTCCCGAGGAGCCCGAGCTTCGCTCCGGCCACCGCGAAGATGAAGTCGCTGTGGCGCTCCGGGATGCGGGCGACGACGGTGCGCGTCCATTCGCCCGACCCGCACCCCGCGAGCCCACCGGCACCGATCGCCTCGATGCCGGCGCTCGCCTGTCCGCCCGCGGCTTCGCGTGGGTCCTTCTTCGCGCGAGCGAAGAACGCCTCGATGCGCTCCATCTGATACGGCTTCAGCAGTCCCGCTTCGACTCCGACGCCGATCGCGAGGCCGCCAATCGCCACGAAGAGAGCGCCGCACAGCGCGAGGTGCTGCCACTTCGCACCTGCCGCGTAGAGGAGCGCGAACGGGATCGGCACGAATAGGAGCGCGGTTCCGAGATCCGGTTGCTTCGCCACGATCGCGGCGGGAAGGAGCGCAACGGCGAACGGCAGGAGGATCGATCGGAACTCGCGGACGTTGCGCCGATACATCAGCAAGCGAGCGAGCACGATCACCACCCCGATTTTCAAGAATTCGGAGGGCGTGAGATCGCCGAAGCCGAGCGCGATCCACCGCCTCGCGTTGTTCCGCATGGCGCCGAAAAACGTCGCGTAGAGGGTGAGCATCACGAGGATCCCGTAGATCGCCACCGTCAGCCGCCGGAGCCGCATGTAGCTCGGCACGAGCACGATCGCCATGACGCCGAGCGACACCACCAGCGACAGCGACTGCCGATCCCCCAGCGTCAAGCCGTCGCGTTTCTCGTGTCCGAAGTCGGCGTAGCGAACGAGGAGGACGCCGCCGATCGCGAGAATGATGGCCGGCAGGAACGCATCCCACGCGAAGTGGCGCAGTCGCTCGTGAAGCCTCATCGACTCTCCTCGGGCGCGGGCCTCGACTTCAGGCTCGCAAAGTAGGCGTCGAGGATCGGGGCGACGAGCGGAGCGGCCGCGGCTCCGCCATGCTCGCCCGCACTGTCGAGGAAGACGGTCACGGCAACTTGCGGGCTCGACGCGGGCGCGTAGCACGCGAACCAGGCGTGATCGGGCAGCTTGCCCGTTCGATCGGCGTGCTCGGCGGTACCGCTCTTCCCCGCGACTTCGAACCCGTCGAGCCCCTTACCGAAAGCGGTGCCCCCCTCCTCGAAGACGACGCCGCGCAGCGCCGCCTGGAGGATTCTCAACGTCGACGCCGAGAGGTGGAGGTCGACGATCGTCGGCGTCACGGGCGGTCCCCACGCACCCGCGCCGTCGCCCACGCGACGCACGATGTGCGGCGAGACGAGCCGGCCGCCCGCTCCGATTGCCGCGATCATCCGGCACACCTGGAGGGGCGTCGCTTCGACGTCGACCTGTCCGATGGCGAGGAAGCGCGAGTCGGACTTGGTCCACGATCGTCCGCGCTCGTGGATGCCCTGCCTCGGATACCGGTCGAGCGAAGGGAGTCCGGTCGTTCCCGGAGGCGCGAAGAGATGTCCGGCGTCCTCGACGACCTCGATGCCGGTGCGCCGCCCGAACCCGAACCGCGCGCCCCAGACCGCGAGCCGCTCGCCGCCGATCCTCTCGCCGAGGTTGTAGAAGTAGACGTTGCACGAACGAACGAGCGCGGTGTGCAGATCGAGCGAACCGTGCGTTCCCGTACAGCGGAACAGGTTCGGTTCGTGAAGGTAGCCCAGGCATTCGAATCTCGTCGCGGGATCGAACGCGGCGTCCTCGAGCGCCGCCACGGTCGCCACGACCTTGAACGTCGAGCCCGGGTACGAGCCGCCGACGCTTCGAGCATGAGTCGCCTTGTCGAAGATCGGCTCGCCGGGCATCGCAGCGAGCTCGGACCATCGCTTCCGCACGTCGTCAAGGGAAAGCGTCGGGCTCGAGGCGAGCGCGAGCACCTCGCCGGTTCGGCAGTCCATGACGACCGCAGCGCCGTTTCGCGGGCCGAGCGCCGCCTCCGCCGCATGCTGCACGTCGAGGTCGAGCGTGAGTTCGAGGTCGCACCCCGACTTCGGCGGCACGTAGTCGAGGACCTCGCGCTCCTGCCCGAGCGCGCTTCGGACGACCGTCGTCTCGCCATTCGCGCCGGCCACGAGTTCCCGGCGCTCGCCGTCGAGCCCGCGCAGGACCTGGGCGGGCGCTTCCGGTGCGGCGCGGCGCACGGACGTCATCACGGGCTCGATGCCGGGATACAGGGTCGGATGGAGGAAGACCTCGAATGCCGCGCTGCGATCGACGGTTCGCGCGATCGTCCGCGGTCGAAGAGGCGAATCCATGTGGGCCTCGCGGACGACGCGATCGCGCTCGCGATCGTCGTCTCGGATGTAGAGCATTTCGCGCTCCCGCACGTCGCACTCGGCGTCGCGGGCGCGTTGCTCGAGCAGGGTCGCCAGCGAAGCCTTCGTTTCGTCCGGGCCCAGCATCGCGTCGAGCCGAGACAGCGCGGCTGCTTCGGCTCTCATCCGGTCGAGGACCGCCGCGGGGTTCGCCGTCACGTGATCGAGCTCGGCCGCTCTTCGCCACGCGTCAGCGAGCGTCCCGCTCGGCGTCGCGAGCGCCGTCGCGAACTTCTTCCGATTGCATCCGAAGACGTGCTGTAGTCGGCGCAGGGCTCGCTCGTATCGCGCCTTCCCCGGGAGCTTCGCCACCGACGCCGCCGGCGTGGCGAGAAGCATCGCGAGCGCCGTCGCCGGGTCGCGAGTGATCCCGGGCAATCCGTCCTCCGGTGGAAGGTGCAGGTCACGCAGGAGGCACGACACGCAGCCGATCGCCGTGCCCGCCTCGTAGTAGCCGATCTTCACGTTCAGATCGAACGCGCCTTCGTCCCACTCGAGCGGCCGTCCCTTTCGATCCGAGATCGTTCCGCGGTGACCGAGGATGGGCTCGCTCGGAACGCCCGATCGCCGGGCCTTCGTTCGGTGCTCGCTCGCCGTCACGACCTGAAGCCACACGAGCCGCAGCAGGATCAGGGCAAACGGAGCCATCAGGACGACCCCGAGCTTCTTCAGCCGAGCTTGATACATGCCAGCCGATCACCGCGCTGCGGGCAGGAGCGCGCCGCGAATCGTCGGAAGCCATCGCAACAGGCGGAACGCGACCGGTGCGAGTGCTCCCGTGAGGACGCCCGTCACCGCTGCGCGATAGAACACGAGGCCGATCGATGGTGCGCCGAAGCGGATGAGATCACCGCCTTCGAGCACGGCGCTGGCGAGCGCGGCCGAAAGCGCCACGACGGTCGCCTCGGTCAGCGGGTGCGACCGGAAGAGCGAATCGCGAACCTCGAAGAGCACGGCGGCAATGCCGCCATAGACGAGCGGAAGCAGCGGCAACGGCTCTGCCGAGAAGGGAGCCGCGACCCCGCACGTGACGAAGATCGCGAAGAGCGCGCCGCGCGACCGTCCGTGAAGTGCGAAGAGAAGCGGCACGAGGAGGACGAGAGTCGGCGCGGCGTCGAGGAAGCGAAGTCGCGCCGCGCAAACGATGTCGAGTTCGACGACGAGGAGCGCCGTGAGTACGAGGCCGAGCGTTCGGGTGATCGTCATCTCGTGCGCCTCGCCGTGGGAAGCCACACCGTGACGCCTTCGCCCACCGACGGGTAGGCGCCGGCGCGAAGCACGAGCGACCCGAGCGAGGCAACCGCGACTTCGCCCACGAGCAGCCCCGCCGGCAACTCGTCGTCGCCGAGCGCAGTGACCACTTCCAACCCCGTCGCCGGCGACGCGGCTGCGTCGCAGCGGAAGTGCGCACCTTCGGCGTCCGACGTCCCCGCGAGCATGAACGCCCGGAGCATCGCGCCGGCGCCGTCGTCGGCCGCGAGGGCCAGCGCGCGAACGCGAAATGCCGGGTCGCCGGTGGCCAAGACTTGCGACGCGTGCGGCCCCGCGCGGAGCACGCGACCGACGAGCGAACGTCCGCGCGTCACCGCACATCCGGGCACGATTCCCGATTCGCTGCCGTGACTCAGCGAGAAGACGACGCGCCCCGGCGCCGCATCGCCGGTCGCAATCACCCGAGTTTCGACGAGTCGAAACGATTCGTCCCCCGGCGCGGGAGCATCGGTCGCACCGCCTCGGACGTTCAAGACCGCGAGAAAGAGCTGACGTGTGGCGTTCACCTCCGGATCGACGACGAGGTCGGGCGCGCGCCCTTCCAAGCGACGGGCGCGAATCCGGCCGATGCGAAGCCCGGCCGGAACCGACGCGTCGCCGGGCGCGGTCACCACCGCGGCTCCATCCGGAGGCCCTTCGCGTTCGGTGACGAGCCGCACGAGCAGGGCTCCGTCGTTCGACGAGCCGACGAGCCCGAAGGCGGTTGGACTCGGCGAGCTGGACGATTCGAGCTCGGCGCACAATCGCGTCTCGTCGTTCGCGAGAAGGCGGATCCGTCCGAGCACCGGCACGAGAGAAGGTCCGTCTCCGTCCGGCCGCGCGAATCCGACGATCGCTCCGCCACACACGACCGGCTCGTTGCCCGCGAATCGGCAGCCGCGAGGTCGATCGACGGCGATCTCTTGGGGTCGCAGCCCAGGGGCTCCCGTGCGCACGGTGACGAGCAGGGCCGATGGATTTCCGAGTGCCGGAACGGCCGAGAGAACTCGTTCGCGCTCGGCGCGCAACACGTCCTCGAAACGAGTTCGAACCCGCGCGTCGCGATCGCGATCGACGCCGGGCGAGGCGGCCGAGAAAAGCGCCAAATAGCGATCCGCGTGGCGCGCGGGAAGAACGAAGGGATGAATGCGGGGCGACAGCCAGAAGAGGCCCGCCACCGCCACCGCCGCCATCAATGACAACGCTACGCCCGTCTTCACCGGGATCCGTCTCTTCCCGGAGATCTCTCGCTCTCGGCTACAGATCCTCGCTCGCGGCGATCACCTGTCGCAGGAGCGGGAGTTGCTCCAGGATTTCTCCCGTTCCACGCGCGACGCAGGTGAGCGGATCGTCGGCGATGCGCACCGGCAGGTTGATCTCCTCCTCGATGCGCTGGGCGAGCCCGCGAAGCAGCGCGCCACCGCCGGCGAGCGTGATGCCCGAGTCGACGATGTCCGCCGCCAGCTCGGGCGACGTCTTCTCGAGAGTTCCGCGGATCGCGTCGATGATGGCCATCACCGGCTCATTGAGCGCTTGGCGCACCTCTTCCGACGTGATGATCGCTTTTCGCGGCAGCCCGGCGAGGAGATCGCGTCCCTTCACTTCACCGCGCAGCTCCTGCTCGAGTGCATGCGCGGAGCCCATCGCGATCTTGATGTTCTCGGCCGTTTGTTCGCCGATCATCAAGTTGTAGTTCTTGCGCATGAACGTCGCGATCGCTTCGTCCATCTCGTCGCCGGCGACGCGGAGGCTTTGCGCGGTCACGATGCCGGCCATCGAGATCACAGCCACTTCGGTCGTGCCGCCGCCGATGTCGACGATCATCGAGCCCACGGGTTCGGTGATCGGCAAACCGGCGCCGATGCACGCGGCAAGCGGCTCGTCGATGAGGAAGACCTTGCGTGCGCCCGCTCGCTCGGCGGAGTTGATCACCGCGCGCTTCTCGACTGCGGTGATGCCCGACGGAATCGCGATGACGACGCGCGGCTTCACTCCCCATCGCCGGTTGTGGACCTTCCGGATGAAGTAGCGGAGCATCGCCTCGGTGATCTCGAAGTCGGCGATGACCCCGTCCTTCAGCGGACGGATGGCGACGATCGTCCCGGGAGTCTTCCCGAGCATCTCCTTTGCGGATTCACCGACGGCGTTGCCGTCGAGGAGCACGCGGTTCGTGCCGCGCTGCACCGCGGCCACCGACGGTTCGGAGATGACGATCCCCTGGCCGGCCACGCAAACGAGCGTGTTCGCCGTGCCGAGATCGATGCCGAGGTCGAGAGAGAACCGCCCGAGACACCACTCGAGGGCCCGAATCATGGATTTCCCCCCCACTCTCCGAACCGCCCGCCCGAAGAGCCGCTGGGGCCAGTCACGTCGTGCCGCCCACGCCGCCCGCGTGAGCGCTGCGCCCTCCCGCTACCCGCGAGAGGGCGTGCGACAGAATTCTATGACCAACAACGACGCGCCGAGTGCCTCGGCCTCGTCGAACTCAGCCGAGGAGCCCCGCGCCAAACTTCGAAACTTCCTCCCCACGGCGTCCGAACGGACTAGCCGAGGAGCCCCGCGCCAAACTTCGAAACTTCCTCCCCACGGCGTCCGAACGGACTAACCGAGGAGCCCCGCGCCAAACTTCGAAACTTCCTCCCCACGGCGTCCGAACGGGCTAGCCGAGGAGCCCCGCGCCAAACTTCGCTCCGAGGTGATGCAGGTTGATGAAGATCGCCACCAACAACATCAACGTCGTCAAGATCAGGAGCGCGACCGGAAGCGCGTCCGCGTGCTCTGTGGGCGCTTCTTCGACGACGTCGTCGTCTTCGATCACCAGCTCCTGATCGCCACCTCTACCTCGTGCCATTGGGGTGTCCTTTCTCTCAGCGTGGAGATCAGAGCCGCGTCGCGACGTCGTCGAGCTTTTGAATTTCCTTGCCCGGCGCCAACTTCACGACGCTCGCCGCCGACAGATCCGGGTACACGGCGTCGACGCGCACCATGCCGATGTAGTCCTGGCCACGGTAGACGTGCAGCGTGTAACCCTTCTTGATCTCGGCCTGGGCTCCGACGCTCAGGACCACGACACCCGTCTTCATGTCGACTTCGACGATCTTCCCGTTGATGGCCGGCATCGCGGCGAGCTTCGACATGTCGAAGCCGTTCTCGATCGCGATCCGGATCTGCGTCTGGGCCTGCTCGAGCTTCGTGTTCAAATCGGCGATCTGCTCGCTGAGCTTGCCGACTTGACCGGACTTGTCTTCGCTCTCGGACTTCAGGCGCGTGACTTCGGCCTCGGCGACCCGCTGCTTCTCGACGGCCTCGCGCATCTTCTGCTCGGCCTCTTCCTTACCCTTCTGCATGCTGCCGATCTGTTCCTGGGCGGACGCCACGGTCTGCTGGATCGTCTTCAGCGTCTGCGACGCGTCTTCGACCGACTTTCGGAGCTCGTTGTTGGTCTTCTGCTCGGCCTCCCAGTCGTGCTGGTACTTCTCGCGAGAAATGTTGGCCTCCCCGAGTTCGCTCTTCGACTTGGAGAGGTCGCCGCTGGTGGTCGTGAGCGTCTGAGCGATCTGGCTCTTCTCGGTCGTGAGTGCCGCGACATCGGACTTGTGGGTCGTCGCCTCGGCCTCGTACTTCGCGCGCCACTCGTCCGTCTTCGCGAGTAGAACGCCGGCCGACGCGAGGAAGAAAATGCTGAGCACAAAGTTCAGCACGATGAAAATCTTGGCCAAATTGTTCATGCGCCGCTCCCTTCTTTCGGTGACGAGGAGTCACACCTCTTCTTCATTCCGTAGGCGGCGCCATTCTAAGGGGCGACCCCCCGATGTCAAGAACTTGCGGGCGCCGCAATGCGCCCGAATCTCGGTCGAGGTAAAGCCCGTCCGGCGCTCCCTGATTGGAATTCCCAGCCGGACGGCGAATCGACGGCACGCGGCCCATTCGCGCGTGGGTTTGCGTGCGACTCTGAGGGCGCGCCGCGCGCGAAACCTCCAGGCGCCGCACGGCGCCTGCCGCGAATGGGCCGTGTCCCGGTGGCCGTTGGACTGCCGAGCGGGATCCCATTGAAGAGCGAACCGACCGCGTCGTTCTCGATTGGAATCCCCGGCCGGACGGCGAATCGAGGGCACGCGGCCCATTCGCGCGTGGGTTTGCGTGCGACTCTGCGGGCGCGCCGCGCATGGAGTCTGGTGGCGTCGCACGGCTCGTCCTTCGAACAGCGTCAGATCAGCTTCAGGAACTCCGCGGGAGTAAAGCCGGCCTGCTCGATGATCGAACGCAGAGTCTTCCGATCAAGGTCTCGGTTGTGCAGTGGAACGCACACGAGGAGCCCCGATTTGCGGGGATGCATCAAGAAGTGGTGGCTGCCTCGGATGTGGTGCAGGAGGAAGCCGGCCCGATGAAGAATCGCGATCACGCGCCGCGGCTTGAGCGCCGGAAGCCGGTCGCTCATGCGACCGAGACAGCGACCCTCACCTTCTCTTTGAGAGGGGCGACGTCGCGGGGAACCGGACGCTTGTCCTTTCGAAGACACTCGAGGTAGCCCAAGATCGCCTCCTTCACCATGGCGCGCGCTTCCTTCAGCGTCCGTCCCTCGGTCACGAGGCCCGGGAGCGCCGGGCAAGTCACGACGTAGCCCCGGTCTTCGCCCGGCTCGATGATGACGGTAAACGCGTACTCTTTCGTCTTCATGATTTTCCTCTTCGTCGATGTCATGCGGCTTCACTCTAGGCGGGCCAACATCGGATGTCAAACCGACGCGGGCCGGCTTCCGCTCGGGCGGGCGGGCGGTGGCGGTGATTGGGATCTTCAGCCGGACGGCGAATCGAGGGCACGCGGCCCATTCGCGCGTGGGTTTGCGTGCGACTCTGCGGGCGCGCCGCGCATGG
>JACOTG010000309.1 GCA_016178505.1 Planctomycetota bacterium | reverse complement strand
GCGTACTCCACGAACCAAGCCGTCTGCGCGGATGGCCCACCGCCTTGCGATACTCCGATGTACTGGGACTACCCGGTTACCTGCGACGACGTCAACCACCGAAATTCTTGCATGAACTGTCATGGGGGCTCGGGGTCACCTCATGCCACTGCCGAAGTCACTGTCTTCAACGACAACCTTCCCTTCTGGACGGCCCAAGTTTCGGAACCGAATCTCCTTTCCGTCGTACAGCCGAACGCGCTCGCCCTCGAGGACGAGGGCTCTGTTCAGTTCACGAGTCGTATCGATCCGGCGCAGGATCAGACGCGCGATCACGTCGTGGTCGATCCCTCGTCGGGGACGCTCACTTTCAATTTGCCGTTACCGTACTCGATCAAGGGTCGTGCGGACGACCTCAACCCCGCTCTGATCTTTCGAAGCAACGCCAACCGTCCGAAGAGTCACTTCGGCCATTTCTGGTCCGCGAGCTGGGACAAGGTGCTAACGGTCGAATTCTCGGACAACGCCCCCAACCAGTGTGGAAGCACTCCTTCGAGTGCGACCTACTTGTCGTGGCTTCGTTCGATTCAGGGGATTATGGAGCACGACAGTTCCGGCGGCGCCGTCGTGTGGACGAACCGAGACGCCATCCAGGCGCGAAACGCCTTCGCGGGCAGACACGCCGTCGGTCTTCCCAGTGCGAATCTCAGTGGGTTCGGAGAGTTCTTTCCGATCGGGGGCTCACAGACCCAGTACGTCCGTGGGCCGACGACGTGCCCAGACATGACCGAACCTGACGAGGCCGTACGCGCGCTGGCGCAGAGCCACCGTGTCGTCGTCGGACCGAACCCGCACCCTATTGGTTTCGTTGCTCTAGCCGAAGCCGCGAACGCGGAACCGCAAACGTACGGACCGATGGAGTTCGTTCCGCCCCTCGGCGTGTACGACGAGATGCACTTCGACTGCCAATACACACGGATTCGCCATCCCGATGGGTCAATCGACGTGTTCTCGCGATTCGCGCCGATCTCGGAGCATGCCTTCGAGAAAGGCCATAATCACACTGCGGACCCGAACGAGCCGCCACCCGATCCCAACCATCCCGACCCTCCGACGTTCGCACTTCGATCGCGTGCGATCGCCGCGCTCCTTCGTACGGAATACCCGAACGGGGACAAGATCGAGTATCGCTACGACACGTACGGTCGCCTCGACCGGATCATCGACAACTACGGTCGCGTCGCGCTCACGTTCGCCTACCCCACGACCGTGAGTAACCGCATCGTCTCGATGCACGACTTCCTGGGCCGAACGACGACGTTTGGCTACGGCGCGAGCGGGCTTCTCGAGTCCGTCACGACGCCGAAGGCGGTGACGGCCGAGAGTCCGGCCCTACAGACATGGCGATTCGAATACACGACGCGCGTGATCCCAGCGCCGTACACGGACGTTCGGCAGGAATTCGCTCGAAACGGCATCGTCGGACTCGAACACTTCTCCTTGTTCGCGCCCAACAACCCCGCCGACCTCCCCGTCGTGGACGCCGACTTCTACGTCGACAACATCACTGTTCCGCAAGCCGGATACTGGGATTACACGAAGGTCAGTGATTTGCGTCTCGGGGCGCCCAATCAGAACCTGGGGCTCGACGCGGACGGCAACGTCACTGAGGCAGCGAATCCGTCGTTTAGCTTGGGCGGATCGGGAAAGTGGACTCACTACGACTACACTCAGTCCGGCTGCTTCGACAACTACACGGTCACGATCACGGACTCCCTCGGGCTCACCCGCGTGCACGAGTTTGACTGGCAAAGCCGAGAACTCTCTCGAAAAGACCACCTGCCCGGGATGGCGACTGGGGACTACTTAACGACCCGATTCGAATACGCCGATCAGTTCCACCCGAAGGTTATTCGAACGATTCGGCCCAAGGGAAACGTGGAGGAGGAGCGCTTCCAGTTCCAAGCGGACGACGAGGTCGGAAAGACCTATTACGAGTTCCTCGACGTCGGCGAACCCGCTTCGGCCCGGCGAGATCGATTCCAGGGCGCGAACCTCCTTCAGAAGAAGAAGGTGCATGACCCAAACGACCCGACGCAACCGCCCGATATCGTCGAGACTTGGGCCTACGAGCCCCTGTGCAATCAAGTCCGAGTTCATACCGACGCCAACGGCCACGTCACCACGACGACGTTCGACTACCAAGAAGCCGCGACGAATGTGGACTTCGACCCCGTGGCCGCCGAGTGGTCGCTCACGCCGATCGCCCGCGGGCTCGGAGACGTCAATGGCGACGGCAGCACGATCCGAGCGCAGGGAAACTCGATTCGCATCGACTACCCGACGATCAATCTCGCTGGATCGCTCACGCAGACGATTCAGGGCGGACCGCAGGTCGCGTTCGAGTGCCTGTCGTACAACCTGCAAGGGCAAATAGTGTGGAAACGGGACGCTGCTGGGAAATACACGAGCTATGAGTATTACGCATCGAGCGACCCGGACGGCGATTTGGCGAATGACGGAATATCGGTAGAGATCCCACCTCCGCCGGGCGAAACCGCGGGCTTCCTTCACAAGGTCATCGTCGACTCGGACCCGAGCAATCCCGTTTCAACGGGGTACATGCGCCTGACGACAGAAACCGGGTACGATCCGTATGGAAAGGTGATCTGGCAGAAAGATCCGCGAGGGAACTACCACGTCCGCCACTACAACGAGATCAACCTCCTCGATTGGGAGGTCGCTGGCGACGTCGATTCGGCTGGAATCAAGCGGACACCGACGTCAGCCTACACGAAGACGAAGTACACCTATGATCTCAACGACAACAAGAAGGCGATCGTCGAAGACAATGACGATGCCGCGACGAACACGCCGGCGATGAGCCCGGGACATCCGACCGTGACGACGCGCATCTTCTACGACGTGTCGGACTACCCGCGCGTGGTGCAGTCGGAGTACGTCAATCCGGCGACCCCGACGACCCCGTCAGTGTGGCGAACGGCCTTTTACCACTACGACGGCAACGGGAAGTGCACGAAGGAGGTCTCCCCGAAGGGACGGGCGAAGTACTACTTCTACGATGCCCTCGGCCGCGCAATGGAAAAGCGAGTCCATCTCGCGGCGGACCCGAACCCGGGTTCGGCGACGATTCCAACCCTGTCCGACACGGACGACGATCCGCGCACCAAGTTTGGATACGATTCGAACGGAAACCTGGTATCGGGAGAGGTCCTGGGGAAAGACCCGGCGACGAGCGCACCTCGGAGCTACATCTCCACGATCGAGTATGACTGGTTCGATCGCCGCACCGCGCTCAACGGACCACTCATTGGTTCGAACAAGAGGCTTCGGACGGAGTACGTGTACGATCCGAAGTCGAACGTGACGAAGGTGACGAAGCGAGGCCCGCGGTTCGAGGCGGACACCGCGCAAGAAGTGCTCTCTGAGACGATGTACATCTACGACGACCGAGACCGCTGCTATCGGAGCGATGCGTCGTACTTCCAGTGGCAGCAGAGCGGAACGACCTGGACGAAGGTCGATCTCTCGCTATCGGGGCACAATGGCGCAACGAGGCAGGAAGTCGCGTACGATCCGCGCTCGCTCGTCGTCGCGGAGGAAGACGACATCGGCGTCGGTCATCGCACGACGATCGGTTTCGACGCAGCCGGCCGTGAGTCGAGCCGAACTCTTCCGAAGGTGAGTGGATTCACGCACGCCAATTGGAAAGAGCGCACTTACGACGAGAATGGCAATCTGAAGCAGGAGAAGCTACACGAGTACGGAAAGGACGCGACGGGAGTCGAAATCGCCACCCCCGAGGACTTCGTGACGACCTGGGACTATGACGCGCTCAACCGGAAGACGAAAGAAACGCGCGAACCGGGCGCACCGGAGTCGATCCAGACGACGTTCGAGTACTCGAGTCTCGGAAACCTCACCGGGACGTGGAACCCCAACAACGTCGGGACGCGAACGTTCTTCGACTCGATGAACCGTCCGGTCGTGGTTCGAACGGGGTACGTGACGCCGTTCGTTGACGCGAGCGGAAACCCGGCCACGGCCGGGAACGTCCCTGGGATCAACAACTCGGACGCATTCATCACCGTGAAAACGAGCTACGACGAGGACGGACTCGTCACCGTCCAGACGGACGATCGCAGTAAGTACTCGACGACCGACTACGACTGGGCGGGTCGAAAGACGAGGTTCACATACATGGACCTCTCACGCGAGGATCTGCACTACCTCAAAGAGGGACCCCTCGCGTACGAGGAGCGGTTCGACGCCGCCAATATCCGCCTGTTCAAGGTCGATTACGGCTACGATCCGGCTCTCCGAAAGACGTCGTCGGTTTTCACCCTAGACGCGATTTCAAATCTCTCCGGCGTCAGGGACGAGGCGTTCGTCTACGACGGACTCGGTCGGGTCTTGAGTGAAACGGCGACATCCTTCGTGCCGAGCCACAGCAACTGGCTTCTTCGTTCAACCGTGACGAAGTCGTACGACTCGCTGGGTGCGGTTCGGGTCGACGGTCAGAATCTCACGCAGCTCACCGCGGCGTCACCGAGCCCGCCGAACCTACCCGATGGCCCGGGACACACCGAGACGACGCTCTTCGCCGACACGGTCACGACGACGTTCGACACGCTCGGGAACCAGACGGCGGTCCAGGCCGGCAATGGCTATTCGATCACGAACGAGTACGACGAACTCAACCGCCTGAAGAACGTCTACAAGTCCGGCGTCATCCAGCACACCTTCGACTACTTGGGCTCCGGGCACCGGCTCCGTCGTCAAGCCAACGCGAACGCCACCGTGATGGACGTCGGGGTGAACGGCTACGACAAGCTTCGCCGCGTGAAGGACATCACGCACAAAAAGAGCGGAATCCAGTTCGCCGGCTTCACCTACTCTTACGATCCCGTCGGAAATGAACTCGAAGAAAGAAAGAAACTCAACCCGCCGAATTCGAAGAAGTTCACCTACGACGGCGCCAACCGCTTGCGCACCTACACCGTCGGCGACCCAAACAGCTGGCCGAGCCCGATCGAGCAGTTCGACCTCGACGGCGTCGGGAACTGGGGCGGACACACGCTCGGCACGACCTCCTACTCGAACCCGACGAACCCGGTCCACGAGTACACGGCCTTCGACAACAGCACGACCCTGACCTACGACGGGCGAGGCAACGTGACGAGCTTCAACGGGACGACGTTCGTCTACGATGCGCGCGGCCGAATCGTCGCTGCGACCCCAAGCGGACAATCGCAGCAGCTCTACGCATTCGACGCTGACGGACGGCGCGTGCTCGCGGAGGGGTACTACTTCAGCCACAGCGGCCTTCGCGAAATCCGGCAGGTCAAGGGGACGTCGCCGTTCACGGAGTACCAGTTCACGTACGGCAGCGGACTCGACGAGGTGTTGTCGTTCACCAAGGACTCAGTCCCCTATACGCTGGTCGTCAACCGCAACGGCTCGACGACTGGCTTGACTAACCTGAGCGGTACGCTGATCGAAGCCTACGACTACTCACCATACGGGCAGGTCACGGTGACACTCGGACCGTCGACGCCGACGTGCCCGTATCTGTTCGTCGGAAGGCGTCGGGACTCGAAGACCGGGCTCTACTTTATGCGGGCGCGATACTATTCAGCGACGATGGGAAGGTTCATGTCAAGAGACCCAATCGGGGTGTGGGGCGATGCCAGTAATTTGGGAAATGCCTATAACTATGGCGCAAACAATCCGCACACGTATACTGACCCCATGGGCACCGAGCTTCAGGTGTCTACCAAAGAGCAAACTACTTTGCGGACGTACTATGGTTCTGACAATGTCAGCTTCAAGTCAGTCGGGGGCGGCCAATACCACGTCGATGTAAGCGATGCGGGGTTTGCACACATGGCCGAGTACGTGAAAGCCACAGGCGGTAGCGTGGATTTTGCCACGAGTGTAAACTTGGCGATTGCAAACCCATTTTATCGGTACACATCGCTTACGGCTGTCGCTCGCGGGAACGGCGAATGGATCGGTAAACAATTCGAAGGGATGCGGCTGCCTGGGATGGCGAGTGGCTTCGTGATTTCCTCGCCCGGTTATTCTACCGGAGATATGGGAACAGTCTTCGGTAACGTGCCGATTATTCAATCAGAGCTGACTACCGCAGCAACACTAGATTGGGCTTTCCGCAGTTACTTCACGCCAGGTAATTTACTCCTTGCCGCAGCGATGATTACACCTTGGCCCGGGGACGAGGAAATAGCTGCTTCGATGGAAGTCGGACTATCCGGATCAGCTATGGATGCGGCCCATAACGCCGCAACCTTCTCGCGATTCACGACACACTTGGCAAAGGCGGAAGCAAGCGCGGCGCAGATGGAAGAAGTGATGAGTGGTGGTGGCGCGGCGTTCGCGGGTGCTGGGACGGCTAAGCCGCTTAACGATATTCAACGACTGATGAGTGAGTATGGGGGATCCGCCACTGACTGGGTGAAGATCCGGAGTTCGAACTACGTGGCACCGGACGGTGTGAGCTTCGAGGTCCATGCGTACCAGAATATTAGAACGACTCAGGTTGTTGAGTATAAGACCAAGTTTCAGTAGTATTTGGAGCGATTCATGTCAAAGGCGGAAATCGTAGCTATCGCGGAGAGGATAATTGCCGGTACGGTTGATCCCATAGAAGGATGTCGGCTTATTGCGGCACGCCAACGAGGGTTGGGAGAAAGCGAACGACGTGACCCGAGTCTTGAAGTACTCATAGCAGTGGAGTCCGAGACGGATCACTTCGCAACCGGGGGAACTCGCCACCTGTGGGATGCAACTGCGTTGTCGCGGCAGAATGAGGAGCTGGCAGAGTATCTAAGAACGAATAGCGCGTTGATTCTTTCAGCCTGTAAGACGATCGTCGAGCGCTTCGGTTAAACGCCTAGCAATATGAGATTACACCGTGGCAAAGGCAGGAACCGTCCGCTGGCATCGAGGCGGCGTTTGGTTCTTGTGGCGCTGGCGCTTCCGAACAGCTCGTCGCGGTTCGCCAGCGATCGATCGGGCGGTCATTGCGCTGATCCGTCGAATGGTGTCCGGGATCACCTGTTGGGGCGTAGCGCGAATGCACGGAGAGCTGCGGCTCCTGGGACTAGACGTAGCCGAATCGGCGGTTGCCCGGTACATGCCGGGTCGTGAGCGTCGTCCTCGAGGGCGATCGTGGCGGACGTCTGTCCGGATGCGCATCGGGGACAGGGCTGTGTGCGGCTTCTTCGTTGGTCGGGCGGCTTTTCGGCTGTTGTTGGCCTTCATTAACCTAGCATCTGGGAATCGTCGTGCTAGCGCAGTATCTTCGTGGCTGGGTGACCGCTCCATGCCGATGGAGTTTCCAGGGAGGGACCGGTAGCTATGGTGTCGTGATTGGCAGGTACTTTCAATCGCCGGGTGACGGAGGATTCTCGGGCACGTCGTCGGATGTTGGGGCGGGGCCTCCTGGGGTCGGAATGTCGGAGTGACTAAGTGTTGAGGAGATGAGAATGGGCGAATAGGCAAGTGCCCATGAGAGTCGCCTGGAACCTCATTGCGACATGGTTTGGTACGGTCGTGATGATATCCTGTGTGGGAGCCGTGGCGCTGCTATTGTGGTTGCGCTGTCACGGTGCGAGCTATGTGTTCGAGCTGAGTTGCGTCCCAGGGTATTTCGGATGGCTTTAGGCGAGCGTCCGACGGAGGGGTGGGACAAAGTGCCGATTTGTTAGTGTCGCGGACGGCGGGTCGCGGCTCATTACGAGAGTACCAGCTATTGAATTCATCGCGAGCGCTGTCATGAAGTAGGCATGTATGGTGTCCGTATAGTGATGAATATTTGTCGGCGGCGCCTCGTTGCGCGTGAAACCGGGAACGAGTATCGGGAAAGGAGAATGCCGATGTGGAGTCGGATCTGTGTACGCTTGGTTGTTGCGACCGTCATCTGTGGCGTCACTGGAATCGGCTGCAAAACGGTAACCGGTACAGATAGTGAGGTGAGAGTCTCGGAGTTGAACTCTGGAGATAAGACAGAGGAAGGTAGCCTCGGAAGCCAAAGCAGTAAGCCATACGTATGTCCAATGCATCGGAGACAGAAATCGCCTCGGCCTAGTGACTGCCCTGTTTGCGGGATGGAGATGATGGAGGAATCTGCATTGAGGTAGACGAACTGTCGTGTGTAATAAAACCCTTTCCGGTTTCCGGAGCCTGTCAGGGCAACGTCCGGTCGCCTCGCAGCGAGGGGAGGGTTGCGCAAGTAGACGCCTTTCGACAAGAACGCGCGTTCGATCTCGCCGAACATTGCCCTCGACCCCCTCGCCCCGAACTTCGGCGAAACAGAGAGCAATCTCGCCTTTCCTTCAGCCCCAGGAACCTCGGTCAGAACTTCGGCGAGATGCCGGGGGCCGGGACGCGCTAGCTCAAAATCCGACGAGACGATCGTCGCGTCGCACTTGGGGATTATCCCGACGACGATCGATTGGGCGCCGATCGGGAGTCGGGCAACTCGAGAGCGAATGTCCCGATCCCGTGCCCCGCGGCAAGCAGAGCGAGGCACATTTCGCCTTGCACCTTCCCCTCGACCGAAACGCGAAACGGAGAGGCGGCCGAGTTCGCCCGGCTGGTGATCGGTAGCGCGGCGGCCGGCTTCCATGTAAATGTCCATTCCAATTGACCTTGCGACACAGCACCGCGTCTAATCCTCGACTTTGCGTTTTCGGTCTCGGCCGCCCCCACGAAACCGAAACCCCCAACAGAGAGCCACGTTCGCACTTCCATGTCGGTCTCGCACGAAACCGAAAACGCTGCAACAAAGTCGGCGTCGCGCTGACCATCTCCGCGACGAACACGACGACGAGTCCGGGATCGGATGCGCGGTGGT
>JACOTG010000308.1 GCA_016178505.1 Planctomycetota bacterium | reverse complement strand
CTCGGCGCCCAGGTGACGCTATCGGCGCAGAACGTGGGCGATCCGGTTCAACGTAGTCTCTTCTTTCGGATCTGGAACGAGGTCCTCGGGCGGAAGGCACTCCTCACGGTCGACGGGTCGTGGGGCGGCATCGTGCACTTCGAGTTCGACCCGGCGACGCGACGGTTCATTGGACCGAGCGGAAGCGTCGGACTCGGTCAGCTCACGAGCGCGCTCCAAGGACAAGGCACCGTATTGACGTTCACCGCGCGGCTCGCGAGACCCGCAGAACAGCCGGCGCCGGAGTTGGTCGAGCTGCGCCTCGATCCGAGCACGCCGACCTTCGGGACGCTGATCCAGGTCGTCGCGAACGCCGCCGTCGACCTGACGCTCAAGGGTCGTCATTTCCAATCGGGCGCGACGGTCTTCATCGACGGGCGCCGATCGACGATCGATCCGACGTGGGTCGACGACCAAACGCTGACGATCCACATCGACCACGCCAGCGGACTTCCGGGTGGCATCTCCGCAGTACAGGTTCAAAACCCCATGGCGCGGTTCTCGAACGAGCTGCCGATGCGGACGGTCGCGCCGGCGAATTGATTCACGAGTCAGGACGGCAGCGATGCAGGGCTGATCGTGACGCGCGGGGATCGAATCAACGGGAGCGAGCCGGCTGAGCTTAGAGCCTATCTCACTAGGCCACGCGGCCGCGACGGGCCGAGAATGGCTGCAGTGCTAGACGCGAGGAGGAGGCCGTGTTGAATGAAACACGATGACGACGAGCAACGACGCAATGCAGCCATTATCGGCCCGTTCCCCAGTACCCGCGGCCCACAGGGCCGCGGGCTGGGGATTGCTGGCGGCGGCGGGCCATCTGCTGCGTTGCTCCTTCTCAGCGATACTCTCTACTGTATCGCATCGTCGTCGCGCCTTGCATCTGACCAGCCGGCGCCAGCAACCCGGCCTCGTCGCCTAGTGAGACAGGCTCTTACACGGGCACGGGGTCAGTCGCACTTCGTCGTCGACACCTGCGCCGTCGCCGGGTCGATGCGAAGCGTCTGGCGCCCGCGGATCGTGGCGACGAGATCGTCCCCGACCAGATCACGTCGCCATCCTCGCAGGAGCACCGGGCAGACCTCTTCGGACGCCGCCGCGTCGCCGCCGCTCCGATTGAACTCGAGCAGCTCGGCGATGTCGCGTCGATTCCCGAGGTAGCTCGGTGCGATCTCCGCTTCGAGCGCACGCAAGCGCAGCACGACCTCGAGCAGATCGAGCGTGATCGCGACGTTCGGGTCTTCGAATCGCCCGACCGGCAGCGGAGGCCACTGCTTCTCGGGAACCGCGGTGCCGCGCCCAACGGCAGCGATGATCGCATTGCCGTACCGGCCGATGACGTTCGGGTGGAGCCCGCGAATCGCCTCGAGCTCGCGCGGCTGTTTCGGCAGCCTCCTCGCGATCTCGACGAGGATTTCGTCGTTGGCAAGTCGCCCGCGCGGCTCGTCGTCGTCTTGCGCCGTCTCCTCGCGCCATGCGGCGAGCTCGCGCAACACGGCAAGCCCACGTCCTTCGAGCGTTCTCGTCCGCGAGATGCGGACCCACGCGTCGCGCGGGTCGGCCTCGTACGTTTCGATCTGCTCGTAGTGCGTGCACTCCTCGACCACCCACTGGGATCGCCCCTTTTCTGCCAGTCGCGCCTTCAACGTATCGCGGACGGAAAAGAGGTGTCGGACGTCGTCGAGCGCGTAGGCGACTTGTGCGGGACTGAGCGGCCGGCGCGCCCAATCGGTGAGCGTTTCGAGCTTGTCGAGCTTCACTCCGACGAGCCGCTCGACCAACGGGCCGTAACCGATCTGCTCTCCCATGCCGAGGAGCGCCGCCGCGATCTGCGTGTCGAAGACGTTCCGCGGGAGCTTGCGCGTCCGGCGGTAGAGGATCTCGAGGTCTTGCCCGCCGGAATGGAGGATCGTCTCGACGGCGGGATCCAGGATCAGATCGAGGATCGGCGTGATGTCGACGTCGCGCTCCAGCGGATCGACGATCCGCGATTCTTCGCGCGTGGCGACTTGGATCAGGCAGAGCTTCGCCCAATACGTGCGCTCGCGTTGGAACTCGAGGTCGATCGCAAACGCGCCCTCGGCGCGCGCCGCGTCGGCAAATCGTCGAAGTGAGTCGTCGCGTTTCAGTCTGATGCCCTTTCGAAAACGCCTGATGTTACAGCGCGAGGCATGACGTTCAAAGTGTGGTGTTGAGCGAACGCAGCCAAGGACTTGCGCGTCGATCGGCGACCGAATACCATGTCCCCACGCCTTGGGGCAGCAAGGGGATCAGCGAGTTTCGTCCAGAAACTCCCAATCAGGAGGGGCTTCCAGTGCCGAGCCGACGGTCTGCGTCTTGGGTCTCCGTTTGCGCCTTGAGCCTTGCCTGCGCCGCCGTGGCGCACGGACAAGCGAAACAGAATGTTTCGATCCAGCAGCCGGAAAGCGCCGACGCGTGGCGCACCCACGGCGGTCGCGTATCGCTCATCACCGATATTGAATCGCTGGCTTCGCTCGGCCTCAGGCTCGAGGGGACTCGAAGCAACTCCGACGTTCCCACTCCCGCGGGGATGCGCGCCGAGTTCACGATTTCGGATGGCGCCGGGACCGGACTCTTTTTCACCACGCAACGAGACGCGTTCCGAGGGATCGCCGAAGGGGATCTTCCTTCGCTCGGCCTGCTGATCCTCACGACATCGACCGGCGACGCCTATTTGATCGGCGACCTCGACTTCCAATTTGCGCCGACGACGACCGGTTTCCCGTCGGGCCGCGCGACCGACCGCTTCGGCACGAACCGCGACGTGTTCGACGTGTCCGGCGGCTTCGTGCAGTTCGATGCCGCCCGCCAGGAGCTCCAGTGGACGGGGATCGACGTTCGGCTCGACGCTGCGTTCGCACACGAGATCGGCGTGCCCGAAGCGGGCGGCGCCGTGATCGCGAGGCTGGGCATCGAGGCGCCCGCGCTCCCGACGAACGAGGTTCCGAGCGCCGGCCCGATCCCACCTCCGGGTGAAGGGTCAGGCGGCGACGTCTATGCGGCGTCCGGACCCGACGTCATCGTCGGTGCCGTCGCGGGTGAGGGATCCTCGGACATCATCCGCCACGGCCGCGACGCGACGCTCGGCATCACCGCCTATTCGGTCGAGACGACGTCCTGCAACATCGGCACGCAGAACGTCCTGTGGATCTCGAACAACAACCAGCACCCGGTGATCGGCCAAGACCTCTACCGATTGAAGAACGGTCGCTTCGAGGAAATCGGACAGAGTTGGCTCAAGCACGGGTTCTTCGCGCTTTCGAGCGGATGGTGCTTCACGGACTGTCAGCCGACCGACGGGTCGTCGCTCGGCGTGCATTGTTCGGATGCGTATTCGGCGAGCCTGAACGGCACTCAGAACAACCTCGGGCCGAAGTGGCAGGTGAACGCGGCGACCGGAGTCTACCCGTATCCGCCGGCGAACCCGAGCACTCCGGCCACGATCGGCCGTCGGCTGCAAGCCCACGATGCGGACATCGATCCGGCGCAGAACTCCGGCGCGCTCTACTTCGTCGAGGGGCACTACGTCACGGCCGACGACGCGGCCGCAGGCAACAAGAACAACAACGCTTCATATCGCCGCGTGCAATTCACCGGCACCGCTCCCACGTTCTCGATGAGCCT
The DNA here is from genome assembly GCA_016178505.1 of Planctomycetota bacterium. GTDB lineage: Bacteria > Planctomycetota > JACOTG01 > JACOTG01 > JACOTG01 > JACOTG01. The sequence continues at coordinate 2,111 of JACOTG010000308.1, read as the reverse complement.
CGTGACCGGACAATCGACGCACCAGCAGTCGCCGGGCATCCAGGCCTGGAAAGACCAGGATGCCGCGGTCACGCTCGTGAACGTCGACATCGCGAGCGACGGCCGCATGATCCTCGGCTACAAGGTGACCGACAACGGTAACGGGACGTGGCACTACGAGTGGGCCCTCTACAACATGAACTCGGACCGCTCGGGACAGGCATTCTCGGTCCCGGTCGGCGCGGGCGTGACGCTCACCAACGTCGGATTCCATGACGTGGACTACCACAGCGGTGACGGCATCGGAAACGTCAACCGCGACGGAACCGACTGGACGTTCACCAACAGCGGCGGCGTTGCGACCTGGGCGACCTCGACGTTCGCAACCAACCAGAATGCCAACGCGCTTCGCTGGGGCACGCTCTACAATTTCCGCTTCGACGCCAACGTCGCGCCCCAGAGCGGAAACGCAACCATCGCGCTCTTCACGTCGGGTTCGCCGGCCTCGGTGACCGCGGCCACGCAAGTGCCGATTTCATCGTGCACCGACGTCACGCCGCCCGTGATCACGTGCCCCGCGAACCAAACTCGCGAAGCGACGAGCGCGTCGGGCGCGGTCGTCACGTTCACGCCGACGGCAACCGACGATTGCACGGCGAGCCCCGCCATTTCGTGCGTGCCCGCGTCCGGCGCCACGTTCGCGCTCGGGACGACGACCGTGAATTGCACCGCCACCGACAACGCGAGCCGAACGGCGAGCTGCTCGTTCACCGTCACCGTGCGCGACACGACGGCGCCGGCGATCATCTGCTCGGGCAATCTGACTCGCGAGTGCACGAGCGCCTCGGGCGCGACCGTGACCTTCACGACCAGCGCGTCCGACGCCGTCGATCCCTCGCCAATCGTCACGTGCTCGCCGACGTCGGGAAGCCTGTTCCCGTTCGGCACCACGACGGTGACGTGCAGCGCCAGCGATCACGCCTCTCCGCCGAATACGTCGGCACCCTGTTCGTTCACGGTGACCGTGCGCGACACGACGGCGCCGACCATCACCTGCTCGTCGAACGTCACCACGGAATGCACGGGGCCGAGCGGCGCGACCGCGAGCTTTACGGTGACCGCAACCGACGCGTGCGACGCGAGCCCCTCGGTGAGCTGCGCTCCGGCGTCGGGCTCGACCTTCCCCGTGGGCACGACCACGGTGAACTGCACCGCGACCGATCACGCCGTCCCTGCGAATTCGCGGAGCTGCTCGTTCACGGTGACCGTGCGCGACACGACCGGCCCGACGATCACGTGTCCCGCGAACATCTCCACGGCGTGCACCAGCACGGCCGGCGCGGTGGTCACCTATTCCGCGACCGCGACCGACACGTGCGACGCGAGCCCGACTGTGAGCTGCGCGCCCGCGTCCGGGGCCTCGTTCGCCGTCGGCACGACGACCGTCAACTGTTCGGCGAGCGCGCACGCTTCGCCGGTGAACACGCGGACATGCTCGTTCACCGTGACCGTCACCGACACGACGGCGCCGACGATCACTTGCCCTGCGAACATCACGGCCCAATGTACGAACGCGAGCGGCGCCGCTGTGAGCTTCACGACGACTGCGTCCGACTCGTGCGACGCGAACCCGACGGTGAGCTGCGCCCCCGCGTCGGGCTCGACGTTCGGCTTCGGGACCACGACCGTGAACTGCACGGCGAGCGACCACGCCTCGCCGCCCAACACGCGAAGCTGCTCGTTCACCGTGACCGTGCAAGACACCACGGCGCCCACGCTCACCTGCGCGGCCAACGTCACCGCCGAGGCCACCAGCGCGAGCGGTGCGACCGTGAACTACAACGTCACCGCCAGCGATGCGTGCGACGCGAGCCCGACCCTGAGCTGCTTGCCGGCATCGGGGTCGATCTTTGGATTCGGCACGACGACCGTGAACTGCACGGCGAGCGATCACGCATCACCGGTGAACACGCGAAGCTGCTCGTTCACCGTGACCGTGCGCGACACGACGGCGCCGGCGCTCACGTGCCCCGCCGATTTCACCGCCGCGTGCACTAGCCCGAGCGACGCCAACGTCACCTACTCCGTCACCGCGACCGACGCGGTCGATCCCGCGCCGACGCTGTCCTGCT
>JACOTG010000307.1 GCA_016178505.1 Planctomycetota bacterium | reverse complement strand
CGCCGGCTGACATCGAACGACTCATGCGAATTCCTACCTGACTCTCATGATTCAAGATCGCGCGCGCGCTTGTTGCGCACGCAACGCAACCGCGGCGACTTCCCGGACGAGAATCGACGGATCCGCCGCGGCCGCCGCGGCGAGCGCCGATTCGACCCTCGGATCGACCACCGCAGCGAGCGCCAACGCCGCGTAGCGTCGAGCATCGACGTCCGCATCGGAGCGAATCGCACGGAGCAATTCCTCTAGAGCATCGCTGGCCACTGCGGCGTACGCGCCAAGCGACAGAAGAGCGGCGTTTCGCACTTCCGGATCGGAGTCCGTGCGATGTGCATCGATCAGCTCGCGCGCTACGGTCGGACCGCCGGGTTGATGGTTGAGGCCCGACGCCGCGAATCGTCTCGTTGCGGGCAGCCGCGTGTCGTCGGCGAGCAACGCTGCGAGCGTTTCTGCTGCGAGCTCACCCCGCTGTGACGCGAGCGCGCGCACCGCCGCGACTTCCAAATCGCCATCGAGCCGTCGATTCAGGAGCTCCGAAAGGAATCGTTGGATCTCCGTCGAGGTCGCGTCGCCGGGGGTCGTTCGCGCCCGTGCGAGCGCGTCGAGCGCGGCCTTCCGAACCTCGGCCGTCGCCGATTCGTCGAGTGCCAGAGATTCAACCGTGCGAACGAGCTCGGTGTCGCGAAGTTCGGCGTCTCCGATGCGCGAAAGCGAGTGCTCCAAGCTCGGTCCGCCACCCGACACTGCCGCGTCGCGGACGAGCGCAGCGGATGCGGTCGCGTCGTCGTGTTCCTGGTTGCCGAGCACTTTCCAAAGAGCCGTCTTGGAGACGGAGAAGCGCGGTTCCGGAAGGGCGACGATGGCGAGCACCACGGCTTGCCTCGTCGAGCCCTGCAGAAGGTCACGGGACGCGACGAGTCGAACGAGTCGCGCCACGAGTTCCTCGTTGCCGGGCTCCTCGAGGAACCGTTCCAATCGAGCCGCGCCGTCTCGAAGCGACGGTGCGGTCCGGATGAACTCGTCGAGCGACTCAACCAGTGCCGCATCACTGTCCGGGTCGTGCGCCGCTTTTCGAGCCTTCGAACGATCGCCGATGTCGACGGCGGACGACTCGGTCTCCGGAACGCACGCCTCATTCTTGGCCATGCCGAGGTCGGTGGGGTTCCTGGAGGGACCCTCGCAGCCCGCATTGGTGGAGTCGCTTCGCGTTCGGGCGGCCCCGATCGGCCACGCCCCGAGGGCCACGAGCAGCGCTGACGCGACGCCCGCTGCGACGAGCTTCTTCGATGTCAGGATTTCCACTTCAACGCTCCAAAACCGGAACGACGTGCTGAGTCGAGTACCCTGCATCGTTTCGTGCTTCGACGATGACGAAGTGCCCGACCGTGTTCGGCGGCACCGGGAAGCAGAAGTGATTGATGCCGTCTTCGTCGGTGCTCAGATCCGGCGAAAAATCGAGCGGCTCGACTCCGTCCAGGAGCGCCGTCACCCGGATGGGTGGACGGTCGTCCATCGCCGTCCCGTAAAGGCCTGTGCCACTGCCAACGGAGTCCGGCGTGTCGAGTGCTGGACCCAGCGAATACGTCGGAAGATAGATGCCGGCGCCGGCAAGTCCGACGAGCAGAATCACCGCCGCAGCGACGACCCAAACTCCGCGCCGTGCCCCTTTCTTGTCCCCCGCCATGATGAACCTCCAAAGCCAAGTCCTGATTGCCCTCCTCGAACCAGATGCCGTCCCTCATCGAATGGATGTGTCCTCGGCGCCGCTTACGTCTCCTTTCCCACGCAAACCCCTCGTCGATGCCTAACGTGCGAGCGTCAACTTCTTGACCAGTCGTCCGATCAGAATTTCCGCCCGATCGCCGAATTCAGGTGCGCGATCGAGAAGGTGCGCGCGGATGCCATCAACGATCGACCGCGCACCTGCGTCGTTTCCGAGCGGTGAGAATCCGAAGTCCTGTCCAACCGACTCGACGAGCGAGAGACGCGCTGCCTCGCGCACGTCGATGTCCGGGTCCTCGAGCCGCTTGATCGTCAGGCGCTGCGCCACGCGCGACGAGAACGCGCCGAGGGCACGTGTGCCGATCGTTCGCGCCTCAGGCCGCGAGTCGCTCGCGATTTCGGCGAGGCTGGCGAGCACGGTCGCGCGAAGCGCCACGAACCGAGAAACCTCGTCGAATCGAAGCTGCTGCTTCGAGGAATCCACGTGCAGGATGGTGTCGGCAGGCCATTGCGTGAACGCGTACTCGATGGCATGGATCACGGCGTCGGTGACGGTTCCGTCGCGCAAGTCGTCGCGATCCTGCTGCGGCAGATCCGCCAGCGCTCGAACGAGATCTCTCGGCCGTCCCGGACGATCCAACGCGTTCGAGATCAGCGATCGATCCTGCGTGCGGCGCGCGAGTGCGCAGGTGCCACCGATTTGGATCCACGGATTGCGCGACCGTCCTGCTGCTTCGAGGAGCGCATCCGAAGCCGGTCGATCGAATCCGATTGCGAGCTGCAGAAGAGCGGCAACCGTCGCCTCGTCATCCAGGGAGCCTCGGGTTTCGAGCTCCTCTGCAGCTCGCGCGATCGCAGTCGGAAGTGGAGATGCGAGATCTCGTATCGCGCTCAGCACGCGAATCCTGTCGGCTCTGCTCTCCGCGGGTTTCGCGTTTGGATCGGGCGACGAGAGGCGCTTGACGATGTACTCGGGCCCTTCCGGACGGCCCGCGCGAGACAGCGCGATCGCTGCTTCCAGCTGCACGGCCGGGTTTAGATCCCGCAGCGCAGGAAGGATCCACGTCTCGATCTCCATCGGCGTGCTTGGGCCCCATGAGGAGAGGAATCCAATGGCTGCCTGGCGAACAGTCGTCGACGGGCTCGTGACCAGCAGCGCGATCCGGCGAAGCGTTGCGTCGCGCGACGACAGCTTCGCGCGAACGGACCGCAGACACTCGATGGTGGCGACGCAGATCCCTGCGTCGGGCGAGTCCAGGAGCGCCAAGATGTCGTCCTCACCCGTCCCGTCGAACGCGGACCGCAGCCCGAGAAGAATCCCGCGAGCGACGATGGCGTCGGCCTGCGGAAGCGCGCGGCGAAGAGCCGCCGATGCGGCCGATCGGCCGCATGCGCCATAAGCCTGCGCGCACGCGGCGCGGACCATCGAACTCGTTTCGTCCGTGTTCTCGAAGCGACGCAGCAGGGGCTCGGCCGCCTCCTCGCTCGGGGCCGAAAGAAGGGCGAGTGCGGCGCCGTGCCGGACGATTTCCGATGCGTCGTCCAGCCGAGGTACGAACGCGATCGCGGCATCTCCCGGCGACGAATGCAAGACGCGTCGAAGGGCGGAAACCGCTTCGTTGCGAACGCCGTCGTCGGGGTCGACGAGGAGCTTCTTCAGCGCATCGCGTCCCGCGGCTGTCGCGGACGCGTCGAGCGAATCCGCCCGGTCGGTCAAGACGTTTCCTATTCCGAACGCAGCATGTCGCCGCTTCACGGGATCGTCCGATGACGCTGCTGCGAGCACCGACGGGAGCGTCGTCGAATCCGCAAACAGACCGAGTGCGTAGACGGCTCGCGCCTGAAATGCCGAATCGTTCGGGCGCCGTTGCATCGCGCCGACGATTTCAGGGGGAACCGAGTCGTCGGACGCGCGAGGAGTGGCTTCATGCCGAAGTCCGAGAACGAGCACGGCTTCGGCTGCGACTCGCGGATCGGGGTCGTCGAGGAATTCCACCAACGCAGGCGTGACATCCTCGCCTCCCGCGACGAGTGCCAGGCGGATCGCAGCGATGCGGAACCGGCTCTCGAACGCGCGCACGGCCTCTGGAAGACCGTCGGGCGTGCCGGACGTCCGAGCGAGCATCGCGAGGCCGACGGACTTGTCGGCGTCGGCTCCCGACTGAAGGTCGTTGAGCAGGGCGTCGTACACCGAAGCGACGTCGGCGACGTCCGATGCCGGCGTTTGACGCGTGGGGCGCGTGGCGAGGGCTCTGAGTGCGGCTTCCGTCGCCGGAGTCGACTCGACACGCCCGAGCGCTCGGGCGGCGGCGATCCGGACGTCGAGAGTCGTTTTCGGGGATTCGAGGAGCAAGCTCAGCTTCGCCACGGCGTCGTGCGCATGCGCACGCACGGCCGAATCGACGGCGGCGACGCGGACGGCGGGGACTTCGTCGGCCTGGCCGGCGATGAGAAGCGCTTCATCACCGAGCGAGTCGACGGGGATCAATCCGATCGCTTCGACTGCGCGCCTTCGGACGGTGCTTGCCGTAGAATGAATCGAGTCCGCGAGGAGCTCCGCGGCGTGTCGTCGCCGTACGGAGGGATTCGTACTGGTTCCAGACCCGACTTCTGCATCACGCAATGCAATTGGGAATGGTGACACTGTCGGGAGCTCCTCGCAGACGTTCGACGAGTCTTTTTCGAGCCAAGGCTGGCATCCCGGCGAGATCTTGACGCAGTGCCCGGCAGCGACGGTTTGGTCGAATGCGCCGGCCCCGCCTGCGACGACGATTCGAACCGCTCTTTCACCCGCGCGAACCGTGCAGCCCTCCGCGTCGAGCGAAATCCGGAAATCGTCGCCATCTGCCGAGACGGCGAGCGCCGGCACTTCGACATGCGCGTTCTGCTCGCCGCGAATCGAGCCCTCGCGAAGCGCGACGCCACCGGGGGTGATCTCGAGGTCGGCGCGCCCGTCGATCTCGAATCGGGCTCCGGTCGCCGGCGCCTCGAGAAGTGCGATCGTGTCGGACAGCGCGACGACGCGCGTTGCAGCTCCCAATCGATCGGTTTGCGACAGCGCCTCCAGGCTCCTGCCGGAGCCGGCCAAGAGCCAACCTTGCAGCCGTTCGACGCGGGCGGAACGGTCGCGGGCGAATAGAAGGACGAATGCGACGGCGATCGCTGCCGCGGCTGCGATCGAACTCAGCGCGAGGAGAAGTCGCCGTCGTCGCGGACGTCGCTGCCGTCGGTCGACTTCGTGCCAGTCGACGAGTGGCTGCGGCATGTCACCGTATCGCGTCGCGCACGCCTGGAAGTAAGCCTCCAGGTCTCCTTCGAGTGTCCGCATCTCTTGGAGAGACTCAGAACACGACCGACACTCGGCGACGTGGGTTAGGACGTTCCTGGACTCGGCGAACCCGGGTTCGCCGTCCAGAATCTCCCACAACGTCTTTTCGCTTGGATGGAAGCTCATCGGCCCTTACCCCGAAAAGCTGACAGTTGCCATTGTGCGAGTCGCTGTCGAAGGAGGCGGCGTGCTCGGAGCAGCCGCATCTTCGTCGAAGCTATGGAGATGCGCTCGACTCCCGCAATCTCCTCGATGCTCATGTGTTGATCGAACCGAAGGAACAACACCGCTCGAAGCGGGCTGCCCAGCGATTCCACAGCGGTTCTGACCGCTGCCGCTCGCTGCTCGGCGAAGTCGACCGATGCGGCCAGCGGCTGCGCCTCGGCCTTGCGCAACGTTTGAAGCCCGAGCTTCTGGATCGCGTCCATCATCAGGCGAGCTCTGCGCCGGTGGTGCCGGCACACGTTGTGTGCGATGCCGAGGAGCCATCCGACGAAGGGTTGGCTCGTGTCGCACTCTTTCAGCGTCAGAAATGCGCGGATGTACGTTTCCTGACACAGGTCCTCCACGTCGAAGCGACTGCACCCACAGGCGCCGAGGTACGACATCACAGCGCTCCGGTAGCGATGCAGCAGGCGATCGAACGAACCCCGCTCACCACGGAGCGTCTCTGCGACCAGGTCTGAGTCGGACGGCGTCATCGGATCGGGGGTCGCTTCCCTGCTGGTGCCCCGTCTCTATCTCTCGGCGGCTGCCTTTACCCCTGAATTGCCACTTCGCGATCGCAAGGTAACAGAATTTTTGGACTCCGCATTTTTTTCTCGTCGACGCGAAAATTCTGTTACCTCGGCGCGCGCTCGAGGCAATTACTAGCGGGACTGGTCTAGATTTCGGGCTACTTCGCCGGCGGGCGGGTTGGGATCAAATGACACAGCGAGACCTAAGGGGGTTTGCGCGCGACGACAGCCGCTGCAAAGTTCGACTCCGGCTCGAACAATTCAGAGATCGAGAGATTCTGGGCGAATCGCGCAACATCAGCTTGGGTGGAATGTACATGGTCAGTCCCGACGTCGACGCGCCTTTCGTCTTGGGCTCGCGCGTGCGGCTCGAAATCGAAGTCTCCAGCGGAGATCCGGTCCTACTTCGCACGGAAGGTCAGATCATCCGATTTGAAACACTTCACGAGCGCGGCAATCCGCTGGTCGGGATCGCCATCAAGTTCAACGAAGTTCTCGAGTACCACTTTCCTTCTCGTTAACACCCATCTCCATCCCCGGGGAGGGGTGCTTCAGGTCGGATCAGCCTTTACCCGATAGTTACCTGGGGCACTGCTGACGGAGCCGTGCCGCTCCGATTCCGAGGAGGCTGATGACCAAGCCCGAGGTGGGCGTCGCGCCTGGAGCCGGGGAAGAACCCGTCGTCGTAACCGAGAGTCTTGCCGAGCTCGTTTATCGCGATGACCTGACCCGGATCCGCAACCGGCGCTATTTCTTCAAGTATCTCCGCGAGGAGATCGTCTGGAACGATCCCGCCGGTTCTCCTGTCTCGCTTCTCATGATCGATCTCGATCACTTCAAGACGATCAACGACCATTTCGGCCACCTCGAGGGGGATCACGCGTTGGTTCACGTGTCGCAGATTTTCTGTGACCACGTGAAGGATCCCGGCGTCGTCGTGCGGTACGCGGGAGACGAATTCGCGGTGGTGTTGCCGGGCTCACCGAAGTCGGAAGCGCGGCTCATCGCCGACGACTTGCTCGACGAGGTACGCCGGCGGGCTCTCGCGCTGCCGGGTGGAAAAGGGAGCCTGCCGCTGACGCTATCGATCGGCGTCGCGACGTTTCCGGACGACGGCGATCGGCCGGAGGCCCTCATCGAATCGGCCGACCGCGCACTCTACGTTTCGAAGCGACGGGGTCGCGACCAGGTCTCCGTTCACGAGAGGTCGGAATCTTCGGCATCCTCGCCGGACCCCCCGGTCGAGCAATTGCCGTGCAAGAAGCTGATCGCCCGCGAGGAAATCCGAGAGCAGTTCCGGAGCTTGCTCACGCGATCCGGCGGCTCCCGCGCGGCCGACGCACCATTGCGAGCACTCCTGCTCGTGCGCGGAGACGTCGGCAGCGGCAAGACCCGCCTTCTCTCGAATCTCAGGGAGATGGCGACCACCGCCAATGCGACCGTGCTTTGGGCGTCCCTGCAGGAGCAGGACGCGCGGCAACCGCTTTCTGCGATGGCGGCGCTCGTCGGGCCGTTGTGGCGTGGCGAGCTCGGGCCGAAGCTTCGCGAAGTTCTCGAGCAGGACGAGCTTCGGGCCGTGCGAGCCCTCGTGGGCGAGACGGCTGACGCTCCGCCGACGCCGGCCGACCTGACCTCGATTCTCGGTTCGACGCTTCCTCGAATGCTCGGGGCTGCTGCGGGAAGCCGCGGACGCGTCATCTTCCTCGACGACCTTCAGTTCATCGACCGCGAATCGCTCGAGCTCCTGCTGCGCGCTCTCGAGTCGTCGAAGCTCCCGTTCTTGGTCGTTGCGACCGTCCGTGAAGAAGCACTCGCCGCGAATCCTCCACACGAGTGCCTCGGCGCCCTTCTCGAGTGGGTACCGACCGGTGGCTCGTCGCGATACGACGTACAGCTCCGGCCGTTCACCGTCTCCCAGACCCGCGAATTGTTGGAGGCGGCGTTTCCGGGGATCGAACCGGACGCGGCCGCGGTCGAGAAGCTTGCACACGTGTCCGGGGGAAACCCTCTGTTCCTCGAAGCCTTGTTGCGGTGGCTCGCAGCGTCGCATGCGATCCGGCGGACGAAGCACGGATTCGAGCTGGGCCCGATCGCGGATTGGTCGCTTCCGTCGACGCTAGACGAGGCCGTTCGTGCCGCGTGGACGAACGTCGATCGCGACACGGAACGCGTCGTCCAAAGTGCGGCGTTGATCGGGTCGAAGTTCGATCTGAAGATGCTCCGAAACGTGACGGGCATGGGGGAGTCCGAGATCCTCGAGTTCCTCGACCGCGCCGCGGGCCACAACCTCGTCCGCGCCGCCAACCCGTTCAACGTCGACGAGTTCGTCTTCGCGAGCAATCGGTTCCGCGAACTGAAGGAGTCCGAGACCCCGGACGATCGCCGCGCGGAGCTCCACGAGCGAATCGCCCGTGCCGAAGAGGAGAAGCACCGCACGGGGCTCGAGGCCATCATAGGTCGATTGGCGTACCACTACGGACGCTCTAGAAATCGAGACCGCGCGGCATACTACGGCGCGGCACTCGACCGCTGGCGGGGCGGAGTCGTCCCTCAAGGCGGCGTCATTCCGAGGTCGTCTCGCGCGCGAATCCCAGAGGCCGACGCGCCGCTCACGGAACGCGAGACGACGCTGCTGAAAGACGTGTTCCGATTCTTCTCTGCTGCGATCAAGAACCGTGCGCTGTACCCGCCCGGCAGTCGGATGATCGCGACGTCGCTCGAGGATCTGCGCCGTGCGATGAGCCGCGTCTTCGAAACCTGCGTGGTTTTCACCATCAGCTCGGCTCATGAGGATCTCGTGGTGAACGGCGCGACGATAGACCCGAGGCGCTTCGTCGCCGGCGCACGAGAGTTCCTCGACCTCCTCAAGAATTTCCACATTCGCAGCTTGACGATTGCCCGCGACGTGGAAGCTCGAGAACTGGAAGGATTCATCGAGATCGTTTGCGGGCGCAGCGAGCCCGTGTACGACCCCGAATACTGGGACCGCAAGCTCGACGAGAAGGGGATCCAGCACCTGAGCGTCGACCAGCGGCTCTATGTCGTCGCGGGCGCGAGCGCGGCGGCCGCGGCCGGCGACATGGCGAACGTCAGCTCATCGCCGGAGCCGGCTCCGTGGGTCGGCGACCCGACGCTCGCGGCGGCACTCGAGCAGTACATTCGCGAAATGGGAGTCGCACCCGACCTCCAAGCGTCCATCGATCACTGGTCGCGCGAAGCCAGCCACGGATCGGATCTGCCTGCGCGGCTCGTCGGTGAGTTGGGAAAGCCCGACCCGCGGACGCGACTCGACGCGCTGCGCGTCCTCCGAGGCGTCCTCGGAAAGCTCGCCTCGAAGGTCGAAGCCTCTTGGATGAAGGCCACCGAGGATGCACTGCTCGCCCGATTCGCGACGGACGGGGACCCTGCCGTCGTTTCCGAGATGGCCGCGCTTCTCGCCGAGCTCGTGCAGTATCGATTGAGGCGGGGCGAGGGCGCCGCGGCGGTGAGGCTCGTGCAGACCCTTACCGACCGCGTCCAAGGCAACGGACGAACGCTCGGACGCGACGGCGAGGTCCGCGAACGACTCAAGGACTTGTGCAAGGGGGCGACGTTCGAGCTCCTTGCCGCCGACCTCACGAACGGCGATCCGAAACGCAATTCCGACGCCCTCGCGGTCGTTCGAGCCATGGGTGACCAAGCGCTGCCTGCACTCATTCGCCTCATTCAGTCACGCGACGACCTTCGCGTTCGCCAGGTCGCAGCCGAGCAGATTCGCGAGCTCGGGGTGAAGGCAGTCGCAGAAGTGCGGCGCGCGGTGAGCCCGGGGACGCCGGAGCAGGATCTGCGGCGATTGATCGGCGTCTTGGACATCTTGGGCGCCGATTTCACGGAAGAGCTGAAGCTCGCGCTGGTCCAGCCGAGTCGCGCGGTCCGGCTGGAAGCGGCCCAAGTTCTCGCTCGATTGCCCATCGATCAAGTCGCCGTCTTCCTCGAGCCACTGGCGCATCCGGAGCGCACCATCGCCGTCGAGGCACTCGTTCAGCTCGGACGGATTCGCCGGCGCGAAACGACCGATGCGATCGTCCGGCGCATGCGAAACGGCGGCGAGGAAGACGTGCTCTACGAAGGCTGCCTGACGCTCGGAAAGATCGGCGACCCGCGCGTCGTTCCCGAGCTGGCTCGCTATCTCCTTTCGAGCAAACTCGTCGTCCTCGGTCCGCGTTATCCCGAGCGCGTTCGTTACGCCGCGGCATGGGCGTTGACGCAGTTCGGCACGGCGGAGGCGCGCGAAGCGTTGCGACGCGCCGAGAACGACCGGTCGCCGCTTGTGCGGCCACTCGTCCAGAAAGCGCTGGAGACGTCGCGGCCTGCGTGAGCGACGGGGCCTCTCGATCGATCAGGCGTTCTTCACCACGACGGACTCGATGGCGTTGGCAATGTCCTCGCAGCGATCGATCGCCGTCTCGACGTTCTCGTAGATCTCCTTCCACTTGATCACTTCGATCGGGTCCTTCGCGTTCTGGAACAGGGACGCGACTGCTTGACGCAACAGCACATCTCCTTCGTTCTCCAGTCGGTTGATCTCGATGCAGTGGTGAAGGATCTCGGTGGGGTTCTTGAGATTGCGCAGGTCCTGGAGCGCAGCGCCGACTTCGCGGACGGCGAGCCCCAGCACGTCGGTCTGGTCCTTGAGGAACTTCGTCGGCGCCGAAACCTTGTAAAGGAGCATCCGGTGGATCGTGGCGTCGACATAATCGAGCACGTCGTCCAGCCTCGAAATGATGTCGTGGATGTCTTCACGATCGATGGGCGTGATGAACGTCTTGTTGAGCTTGTCCATCGTGTCGTGCGTGATCTTGTCGCCCTCGTGCTCGAGTTCCTTGATTCGGATCGTAGCCAGATCTAGCCGCTCGTAGCGATCGAGCGTGTCGCGGAAGATGCCGACGGCTTCTGCGAGGCAGCGAGCCGCCGAATCGAACAGGTCGAAAAACTTCTCTTCGCGTGGAATGAATCTCACGGGACTCTCTTTCCCCAATTCACTCGAGTCATGGGCAAGCATCCAACACCCAACCGCATCCCGAAGACGCGGCGGAATTCTACTGGTGCGCGTCGGCCGAACAAGACTTCGAGCGCGTCACTTTCGCTTGCCGAGCGTGGCCGTCAGCGTGACCTCGTTGCCGTCTCGCTTCACCACGACCTCGACCACGTCCCCAGGACGCTTTCGACGAAGGACTGCCATGTAGTCTTCGAGGCTAGAGACGGGCTTGCCGTCGAACCGAACGATCAGGTCGCCGGCGTGCACGCCTGCTGCCTGCGCCGGGCTTCCGTCGGTCACGGCTTGCACGAGATATCCGCCGGACGATTCACCGAACGCCGGAACCGAGCCGAACCATGCGGGGCCGTATCCCGTTCGTCCTTCACCGCTGCGGCCCTGTGGGGGCACTGCCGTCGCCGCGTACTCCGGGCGCTTCGGGTTCCTCAGGAGGTCCGACGAGACCCGGTAGACGAACCGCGTCACCCTTTCGATTCCGCGCGGGTCGATCATCCCGACGACGTCTGAAGGTCGGTGGTAGTCCGAGTGTACGCCCGTGAAGAAGAACAGGACCGGGCATTTCGCGAGGTAGAAGGACGTGTGATCGCTCGGGCCGACGCCTTCCACCATGAGCTTGAGTTTCAGCCCCACGTCGCGGTTGTTGTTCTCGAGCAGCGGACCGAACGCGGGGCTCGTCCCGACGCCACCGACGTACAGAACGTTGTCGCGAAGGCGACCGACCATGTCGAGGTTGATCATCGCCTCCGTCGCCGCGATCGGGAACCGCGCGTGTTGCACGTAATGAGCCGAACCGAGCAATCCTTCCTCCTCGCCACTCCACGCTGCGAAGAGCATCGTTCGCGCGCATCCCTCCTTCGACGTCGAGAACGCGCGTGCGAGCGCGAGCATTGCGGCCGTTCCACTGGCGTTGTCGTCCGCGCCGTGGTGGACCTGCCCGGTCTCGTTCGGGGCGAGCGAATCCTCGCCGCCGAGTCCGAGATGATCATAGTGAGCGCCGATCACGAGCACCTCGTGGGCGAGCCCAGGGTCGCGCCCCGGGATCGCGCCGAGTACGTTGTCCGTACGCCGTCGCTCACGTCGCACATCCGTTGCGAGCGTCGCCTTGAACCCGAGGTCGAAGCTGGCTCCCTGCATCTTCTCGTCGATTTCGCCCTGAGCCGTGGCCATGTCTCTGCCTACGGCCCGCAGCCATTCCTCCGACACCGTGCGACGGATGTGCACGACCGGCACTCCGACGTCTCCGCCGGAGCGCGAAAGCCGTGGCAGGTCGTCGTCCTCACGCTCGTGTCCGATGATTCCGGTTACGAACACGACGCCCACCGCGCCGTGCTCCTTTGCGGTGCTCACCTTGAGTCGAGGCTGCGACCATGCCGACGGCTTCGAGTCCCCGAACACCGGCTTGTCGCTGCTCTCACGCGGCTCGCCATCAAGGAGCAGCACGATCTTTCCGGTCGCGTCGAGGTCCTTGTAGTCGTCGTAGCTCGCCTCAGGTGCGGTGATTCCATATCCCGCGAAGACGACCGAACCCGCGGCGTGAGCGCTCGCCGAGAACGAGAGGGGAATGAAATCTCGTTCGACCACGGACTCGTGCACGGTGCCGTCGCGCTCGACGGTGAGTGAATTGTCCGTGCCCAGCGATTCGCCGACGGTCAGTTCGAAATGTTGGAGATATCCATCGTCTCCAACCGGCTCGAGCCCGAGCGCCGCAAACTTCTGCGCGACGTACGCGGCAGCCTTCTCGCATCCCTCGCTTCCGGCACGACGACCTTGCAGCGCGTCGCTCGCGAGAAACCGGATATCTTCCACGATGGAGTCGCCGCTGATGCCGTCGATCGCCGGGACGGTCGCGGCGACGGCTGATGCCGGGGCGACCGGAGGTCCCGCGCCATGACACGCCGAGAGCCCGAGGACGACGGGAAAGGAGATCCATCGCAGCGTTGGCATGGAATGCTTGCCTCTCAACGAATGATGCGCGTCCCCGAATGCGCCGCGACGACGACGATCGGATCGAACCCGACGAAGAGGCCGCAATCGACCACGCCCGGGATCAACGTCACGTCGCGCTCGAGGCGCGCGGGATCGGTGATGTCCCCGAATCGGCAGTCGAGGATGGGATTGCCATTGTCCGAGACGAACGCGTTGCCGCTTCCGCTCGTCAGCCGCAACTCCGCGCGCCCGCCAAGGCGAGCGATGGCTGCGGTGGCGGTAGGGACTGCGAACGGGATGACTTCGACGGGGAGGGCGAAGCGACGTCCGAGCACGTCGACGAGCTTCGTCTCGTCGACGATGATGACGCGCGATCGCGCCGCCGCCGCTACGATCTTCTCACGAACGAGTGCGCCACCCCCGCCTTTGAGTAGGTTTCGCGCCGGATCCACTTCGTCGGCGCCGTCGATCACGAGGTCGAGTTCCGCGTGTTCGGCGAGCGTCGTCAGAGGAATCCCGGCTTCGCGCGCCATCTTCTCCGTGGCGATGGACGTCGGAACCCCGAGGACGCGGAAGCCGCCGCGGACGCGCTCGCCGAGAAGTCGAATGAGGTGCTTGGCCGTCGAACCCGTTCCGAGTCCCACGACCATTCCGTTCGAGATGAACTCCAGGGCCCGCTCCGCAGCGAGCGCTTTCAGTCGATCGACGTCCGCCATGGTCGCGCCGCCTAGCCTTCCAAGAGATGCCGGAACAGTTCGATGTATCTCGCTGCGCTCGTGTCCCAACCGAACTTCTGCTTCATTCCGTTCTCGCGCAGTCGATTCCACTGGTCGGGTCGACGGTAGACGGTGAGTGACCGGTGGATCGCACCGAGAAATGCTTCCACGGTGCACGGAATGAACCGGAACCCCGTCGCGGTACGCCGCTGCATCGTGTCCTCGGTGCAATCGACGACGGTGTCGGCGAGGCCGCCTGTTTCACGAACGATCGGCACGGTGCCGTATCGAAGGCTGTACATCTGATTGAGCCCGCAAGGTTCGAATCGCGATGGCATCAGGAACATGTCCGCGCCGGCTTCGATTTCGTGGGCCAGACGGTCGTCGAATGCGACGGTGAGCGAGAGCTTGCCGGCGAATCGTCGCGCGAACTCTTGGAGTAGGCCTTGCAGCTTGGAATCGCCGGAGCCGAGGATCACGACTTGAACGTCGTCCTCGAGAAGGGCCGGTAGAGCGCCCAACAAGAGGTCGACGCCCTTCTGTTCGGTGAGGCGAGAGATCATGCCGAAGACGGGGACGTTTCGCTCCGGCAGCCCCGTGCGCTTCTGAAGCTGGGCCTTGCACGCCCGCTTTCCCGAAAGGTCGGAGACGCTGAAGTGCGCCGGAATCTTCGAATCTCGCTCCGGGCTCCACACGTCCTCGTCGATTCCGTTTAGGATTCCGTGAAGTCGATCGCGGCGCTCCGCGAGGACGCCTTCCAGCCCACAGCCGAATTCCGGAGTCTGGATCTCGATGGAGTATCGCGGACTGACGGTCGTGAGCGCGTCGGCGAAGACGATTCCACCTTTCAAGAAGTTCATCTTTCCGAAGAACTCGAGATGCTTCCAGTCGAACAGCTCCCACGGCAAGCCGGCGAGGTTCATGTCCCAGTGCCAGAAGATCCCCTGAAACGAGAGATTGTGAAGCGTGAGGACGGTTCTTGCGCCGGCGAATGCGTTCGCGTACAGCGTACGCGCGTAGACAGGCGCCAGCGCCGTTTGCCAGTCGTGGCAGTGGATGATGTCCACCGGGGCCGGGAGTGACTTGGCTGCCTCGAGGACGGCGCGCGTGAAGAAGATGAATCGGCGAGAGTTGTCGTGAAAATCACCCGCGGAGTTTCCATAGAGGCCATCGCGATCGAAGAACTCTTTGTGGCCCACGAAGAAGACGTTGACGTCCGCTCCCGGGAGCTTCGACGTCCAGATCTCTCCGGTTTCGGCTACGCCGGCGAGTGGTACATGCACCCGGATCGACGTGTCGGTGAGGCTCGAAGCGGCCTCACGGACGGAACGATACAGCGGCATGAACAGGCTGATCTTTTGGCCGGCTCGCGCCATCGGCTTGGGCAGGGCGCCGACGACGTCGGCTAGACCCCCCGTTTTCGCGAACGGGACCGCCTCCGACGACATCTCGATGATGTGCATTTCCACCTCGTGATAGCGCGTTCGAACTCGCCGCTCCCCGGTTCGCTCCTCGGGCCGCGCTAGCCTATCAATTCTCGTGCGAGATCAAAGAATCAAAGATGTGGCGCCGGCGGAAGCGGAGGGAGATAATCCCGCGATTGGCGTGGGGCACTCGAGGAGACGCCCATGATCGACGAATCACCGGTTCGTCGCCTTCTGGAGCAGGGCCTTCGGATTCTCGAGGTGGAAGGGCCAGAGTCTGCCGCGAAAACCTGGGGGAGGATTTTCGATCTCGATCCGAGTCCGCCGCGATTTCGCGAGTTCGCCGACGCGGCGCGGCGTGCGCTGCGGGAGAGGCGGCACGAAGCGCCTTCGCCTTGGGAGCCGGCTCTCGATGCCTTGATGAATCGCACGGACGAGGGACGTGCGGGTGATTGGGAGGCATCGATCGAAAAATGGGTCGCGGACTACGGAGACGATGCCCGTTTACTTTCCGCCTGCGGCAAGGTCGTCGCCCGGCTCGGGGACAGCGATCGAGCGAGACGACTGTTCGCCCGGGCCTGCGAGCGCGATCCGAGATCGTCGGAGGCGCTCGCGCGCCTTGCGGGGATCGAGACTCGCGACGGCCGTCACGAGCGCGCCATCGAACTGGCCCGCCGCGCTCTGACGATCGACCCGTTCGACGTCGAAGCTCACCGCGCTCTCCTGATCTCGGCTGCACTTTCCGGCGACGTCTCGGTAGTGACCGAGTTCGCGTCGCGCGCACGCCTGGTCTTGGGAGATTCCCGTTTCGTGACGAGCCTATGTGACGAGGCGACGACTCGCCGCGACGCCGCTCAGGTTCGGTTTCAAGGCGGCGACGGTCGCGATTTGTGGCATCCGATCCGTGTCGAGGGTGCGCGCTCGTCCGAGGTCGGCCAGTGTGCCGAACGGTTGTATGCGGAGAAGCTGTTCGGTCAGGGTTGGGACGTGGAAGGTCAGGAGCTGGTCGAGGAATCGGGACGCCTTGTCGATTGCCTTGTACTGCAGAGAAACTCCGAGACGCGGCGCCTCTACTTCGACGTTACCGATTGCGTCGAGCAGGCGGAGCCTCACTACTGATCGCTGGGTTCGTGAGCGCCGACCTCGCGGCTCCACTGTGCGTTTGAAGGCACGCCGAGTCTCTCGACGCCGGTGACTAACGAATCCCGCAGATCTGGAGACGCATTGTTTCGACCTGTCCACGAGGTGACCGTCGGCGATCTTCTCGCTCGGCTCTCGCGTGATTTCGGGAGCGCGGAGGCGATGGCATTTCCCGAACTCGGCGTGCGCCGATCCTTTCGAGATCTGGAATCCGAAGCTCGGATTCTCGGTAGAGCGCTTCTCGACTTGGGAGTTCGCAAGGGAGATCGCGTGGCGATCTGGGCGCCGAATCTCCCCGAATGGATTGCGTTCGAGTTTGCGATCGCGAAGGTGGGGGCGATTCTCGTCACGATCAACACGGCGTGCGGCCAACGAGAGCTCGAGCATTTCCTCTCGCATTGCGACGCGCGTGTCCTCGTCATGGGTGACCATGCGAGAGGCGCTGACTTTCACGCGCTGGCGCGGGACGTCATACCCGAACTGCAGTCGTCGCGCCCCGGGCAGTTGCACTCCGCGCGATTCCCGAGCTTGGAAGCCGTCGTGACGCTCGGGGATCGGTCGCTGCCGGGCGGCGTGAGCTATGCGGATCTGATTACCAGGGCGGCGAGCGTACCCGACGACCGACTGCGTCGCGCCGAGCAGTCGCAGGATCCGACGGAAGTGATCAACATGCAGTACACGTCCGGAACCACCGGTCGCGGCAAGGCCGTGATGCTCACGCATCGCAACATCATCGAGAATGGCTTCACGGTTGCGAAATCGTTCGAGTTGACGCCGAACGACCGACTTTGTTGCCCGGTGCCGCTATTCCATTGCTTCGGGTGCGTTCTTGGTGTGCTGGCGCCGTTCACGCACGGCGCGACGACCGTTCCGTGCGTTCAGTTCCGCGCCGACGTGGCGTTATCGTTGGTCGCCAGCGAGCGATGCACGATCATCTACGGCGTGCCGACGATGTTCGTCGCCGAGCTGGAATCGCCGAACTTCGGGCGGTTCGACCTCCGGAGTCTTCGAGCCGGAGTGATGGGCGGTGCGCCGTGTCCGCCAGATCTGGTCACACGGGTCATTCGCGACATGCCCTGCGCCGGGTTGTGCATCGGCTATGGCCTGACGGAAACCTCGCCCGCCGTGACGTTTTCGGATCCGGGCGAACCGCCAGAAGTCCGCTCGCAGACGGTGGGCAGGCCGATCGACCATGTGGAACTATCGATCCAGGACCTCGCAACGAGAAGGCCGCTCGGTGTCGAGGAGCCGGGTGAGATTTGCGTTCGCGGGCCGTTTGTCATGAAGGGATACTTCCGCGACGGCGAGGCGACTCGCGAAGCCATCGACGGCGACGGTTGGTTTCACACGGGCGACTTGGGAGTCCTCGATTCGAGCGGGCGATTGCGAGTGACCGGTCGCGCCAATGAGATGATCATTCGTGGTGGCGAGAACATCTACCCCCGCGAAATCGAGGAGTTCCTTCGCCTTCACCCGTCGATCGCGGACGTGGCCGTGTTCGGCGTGAGCTGCAAACACCACGGCGAGGACGTCGGAGCCGCTTTGCGCATGAAAGCCGACGGCCCTCGGAAGCTTTCAGCCCGGGATCTCCGTGCGTATTGCCTTGGGGTCTTGGCGGAACACAAAATCCCAACGGTAGTTATGGTCATCGACGAGTTTCCGATGACGGGCAGCGGCAAGGTCCAGAAATTCCGGCTCGGAGAGCGGGCCGCAGCGCACACGAAGGGCGATTGTGCGACGCTGCGCGACGAGGCATCGCTCTCCGAAAAATTCTGAGCCGAGGCTTGACTCGCACCGAGTCGATGATAAAACTGCGCCACTCTGAGAAGGGCGCGCGAGGAGTTGGGCCCTTCCAAATGAACTCGAAAAAACAACTGACGCCGTAGGGATCGATCCACGGGCCAGTGTCGAGTTCGCTGAACGATCTTTGACAACGAGGGAGCGAACGAGGTTGGGATGTGACGCTCCGGTTAACCCCCGGGGCCCCAAAATCGCTCGAGCGGTCGAAAGGCCGGCTCGAGTAAGTGGACAACTCGCATTCCCAAACCTCATAGCCAGGTTTGTGAGTGCCAATGAAATTCCAAGTGAAGGGTTTGATCCTGGCTCAGAACGAACGCTGGCGGCGTGGCTTAGGCATGCAAGTCGAACGAGAAACAGGGGGCAACTCCTGGAGTAAAGTGGCGAAAGGGTGAGTAACGCATAGATAACCTACCCCTCGGTTCGGGATAACGGCTGGAAACGGCCGCTAATACCGGATGGCACCGATGCAGCTCATGCTGCTTCGGTTAAAGCTGGCCTCTACATGTAAGCTTGCACCGGGGGCGGGGTCTATGTCCTATCAGCTAGTTGGTGAGGTAACGGCTCACCAAGGCAAAGACGGGTAGGCGACCTGAGAGGGTGACCGCCCACATCGGGACTGAGACACTGCCCGGACTCCTACGGGAGGCTGCAGTCGAGAATCTTCGGCAATGGGCGAAAGCCTGACCGAGCGACGCCGCGTGGAGGATGAAGGCCTTCGGGTTGTAAACTCCTGTCACGGTCGAAGAAGGGTCTTGCAGTGAATAGCTGCAGGGCTTGACGCTAGATCGAGAGGAAGGCATGGCTAACTCTGTGCCAGCAGCCGCGGTAAGACAGAGATGCCAAGCGTTGTTCGGAATCACTGGGCATAAAGGGCGCGTAGGCGGCTTCGTAAGTCAGGGGTGAAATCCCCCGGCTCAACCGGGGAATTGCTTTTGATACTGCGAGGCTTGAGGTCGGAAGGGGAAAGTGGAATTCCTGGTGTAGCGGTGAAATGCGTTGATATCAGGAGGAACGCCGGCGGCGAAAGCGACTTTCTGGTCCGATTCTGACGCTGATGCGCGAAAGCTAGGGGAGCAAACGGGATTAGATACCCCGGTAGTCCTAGCCGTAAACGATGGGCACTTAGCAGGGGCGGTTCCTATTACTGTCCTTGCTGTAGCAAATGTGTTAAGTGCCCCGCCTGGGGAGTACGGTCGCAAGATTAAAACTCAAAGGAATTGACGGGGGCTCACACAAGCGGTGGAGCATGTGGTTCAATTCGAAGCAACGCGAAGAACCTTACCTGGGCTTGACATGCTGGGATTAGCTCCCTGAAAGGGGAGTAACGCTCGCAAGAGTGGAACCAGCACAGGTGTTGCATGGCTGTCGTCAGCTCGTGTCGTGAGGTGTCGGGTTAAGTCCCATAACGAGCGCAACCCTTGTCTCTAGTTGCCAACGGGTCATGCCGGGGACTCTAGAGAGACTGCCGTCGATAAGACGGAGGAAGGTGGGGATGACGTCAAGTCATCATGGCCCTTATGTCCAGGGCAACACACGTGCTACAATGCGCGGAACAAAGGGAAGCAAGACCGCAAGGTGGAGCAAATCTCAAAAATCCGCGCTCAGTTCAGATTGAGGGCTGCAATTCGCCCTCATGAAGCCGGAATCGCTAGTAATCGCGGATCAGATACGCCGCGGTGAATATGTTCCTGAGCCTTGTACACACCGCCCGTCAAGCCACGAAAGCCGGAAATACCTGAAGTCGATGACCCAACCGCAAGGAGGGAGTCGCCCACGGTAGGGCCGGTGATTGGGACTAAGTCGTAACAAGGTAGCCGTAGGAGAACCTGCGGCTGGATCACCTCCTTTCTAAGGGGATAACCTTAGATTGGACTGCTAGCAATGGCGGTTCAGATCCAATAGGCGCATCCTGCCTCGTTCGCCCTCGTTGCATTAATAATAAATAATTCCTGGTGACCATAACGAGGGGGAAACACCCGTTCCCATTCCGAACACGGCAGTTAAGCTCCTCGTGCCGATGGTACTCGATGAACTCGGGGAGAGTAGGTCGTCGCCAGGGCTATTAAACATTCGAGCCCGGAGCAATCCGGGCTTTTTTCGTTTCAACAGCCTCGCGTCAACGCCATGAAAACGATAGCGAGGATGCCGACAAGGATCGCCATGGCGATGAGCCCCAAGTAAGCGCCGCGACGAATCCACGGGTTGGATTGGCGAGGCGCGTCCTGTTCGAACTCCCCGTCTTCGTCCTCGGGGAGTTCGACGGCCTGATATGCGATCTCGTCGTCGTCTGCCCAGCCGGTCTCTCGGTCACTTCCGCAGTGCTTACAGAAGCTCGAATCCGACGGAATATACTCGCCGCAGTGTGGACATGGGACCTGTTCGCGAGCCTTTCCGCGCGGGCTCATCTCTCGAGCCGCCCGGAGGCCGTTGGAGTCACCACAGCTCGCTTCCGCTGAGTCATGAAACCGTCACGGTCCGGCCCGTTCTCGCCGATTCGTAAGCGGTGAGAAGAAGACGCAAATTCCGCCGCGCCTCGTCACCCGTGATCGCCGGTGCTTGCCGAGTGTCGAGCGAGTCGAAGAAATCACGAAGCGCATCGGCGACATCGCTCGTGGGTCCGACTTCGAGGTTCTCCCATTCGCCGCGATCCGCTCGAAAAAGAGAGAGCGATCCGGAATTCCCGTTTGCCCGAAGGGTACCGCTCGTGCCCGCGACCTCGACAGTGAAGGCGGCTTCGGCGCGAATCGCCCACGAGGTGCGCACGCAAGTGATGCCGCCGTTTCGGTGGCGCAAAAGGGCCGCGGCGTGATCTTCGACTTCAACCGGGTGGAAGAACGTGCCGGTGAGCGCCGACATCGCCTGGATGTCGCTTCCCATCATTTCGCGCGCCAGATACATCGCATGGTATCCCTGCTCGAGCCAACAACCTCGATCGGGGGGGTGGTCGTGGATTCGCCAGTCGCGTTCGCGGGCCGAAAGATGCAAGTCTCTTCGGGGTTCGCTCAGGTCGATGCGGATGGAAAACGGAACGCCGACCGCGCCTTCGGCAAGCAGCCAAAGGGCTTTTCGAATCGGCGCGCGGTACCGATAGTTGTGCAGGACGCCGATCGTGCTTCCGGCGTTCTCGGCGGCCTGGAGGACCCGATCCGTGTCGGCGAGCGAGCTGGTCATCGGAGCCGCGCAAATCAGGTGCTTGCCGACCGCACACACGGCTTCTGCGATCTCCGCGTGTGCGGTCGTGGCCGCGGCGACGTCGACGACGTCGACGGGAACGGCATGTAGGAGAGTGTTCACGTCGGCGAACTGCTGGTCCTCCCCCAATTCAAGGAGCGCGCCCACGACGGACCGCCGCTCCGGCGCAGGATCGCACACAGCGACAACCGACAATCGGTCCTTTAGCTCGAGAAGCGCCGGAGCATGTGCAATCTCCGCGAATCGTCCGCACCCGATCAGGGCGACTCGATGAAGGTGGTTTTTTCTCGTCGTCACGAAGCTCGCTATCGCCGAATGAGGAAGTCGTCGAACCAATACGCCTTCACGTCCGGTCCGGTCCATTGATTCGAGGCAAACGCCCTTGGATCCCCGAAGTCGATTCGAGATACGAAGTGGCTCTTCTTTCCCAGCGCCTTGTCGAGCGACTCGTCCAGCGAGTACACGACGTGGACGGGCTCCGCGCCGGGCTTGAACGGGAGTGCCGGAAGCACCGTGCGCTTGCCCCACTGCTCTCGATACTCGCCCGTCAGCATCGCGCAACAGACCTGGTCGTCTACGGTCACCAAGAGTGCGGTTGGCTGATCGCTTTCGGACTTCGCCTGGAAGTCCAGGAAAGGGAAGTCCTTCGTGTCGTACACGACGGGCGCCGAGGTCGTGCCATGGGTGATACCGAAGAGGCAAACGTGACCGAAATGGGATCCGCCCTGGTCTTCGATGTGGGCCGACGCTTTGCCGGAAAGTGGCGTCTGGGTGTCTCGCGCCACGCGGTATCCGCCCGAGCCGTTGAATCCCTGGCCCAGCGATTCGCCCACGACACCGAGATCGTTTTCGAAATCGAACGCCACGAGCGTGGCACCGAGCGCGACGTGCACGACGGCTCGCGCCTCGGTCGCCGGGAGATCGCCCTTCGCGAGTTCGACGATTGCGACGATGGTCTCGTCGCGATCGACCGCGGTCTCGGGAAGGCGCACCGAAAATGACGCCCTTCCGATTCCCTGCGAATCGAGATGGAACGCGATGTTGCCTGGCGCGGGTTGCGCTTCGCCTCCGTCGCTCGCGGCCGTCAGACATGCCCAATCATGCGGCAATTCGAGCCTCACGGTCCCCGAAGCGGCCTCCGACGTGTGATTCTTGAGCGACACGTCGATGGTTGTTTCGTGAGTAGCGATCACCGCAGTCCCACGGTCGCTCGCGCCCCGCACGCTGGCGTGGATTTCGATCGGATCCTCGATCTCCAACGCGACGATTTTCTCGACCACCTCCGGCTCTTGTCCCTCGGCGCGAAGTTCAGCTCGAGCTCGGAGGAGAAGGGGACCCGCGAAGGCAGCGGAAGTCACCTTCAAGCTGAACTGAGTCGTGATCGATTGCCCGGGCGTCAGCCCTTTGATTTCCATTCCGTCGCCGCCCACGCTGACTCCAGGTTCCTGAAGTGCGAGTGACATCGCCGCTGCGGCTGCCGGCTGGTCTCCCGTATTTCGAAGTCCGCAACGAACGTGAAAGTCACGTCCGCGGATGACGCGCGCCGGCTCTGCGATGGCGAAGAGCTCGGCGCGAGGCGATCGCGTCGCCATCAATTCCAGTTCGTTTTGTGGGGACTCGGACAATGCCGTGTCGACCAAAATGATGGGTTTTGCGCTTTCGAGCAAATAGCCGACGACGGAATCCTCAATGCGACGTCCACCGACCGGCGTGTTGATTGGACGAAACGAGCGCAAGAAGACATCCAGGACATCGGGACGGAATCCCAGCAAATCGCGCTCTTCACCCGTCTTGGACTTGTACCGAACGTGCAGGCAACTCTCACGATCCCACGTCAGTTGGTTGTTGAGGCGAACATCCGAGGGATCTGGACCACTCAGCACCGGCGAAACGATCGACGGCGCGTTTTGCGGAATGGCCAGAAACGTGTATTTCTGCGCCGCATGGATCTCGACTCCCGGAACGCCGAGCGTGTCCGAGAGCCGATCGCCATCGATGCGCGGGAGTTTGAACCACGGGTCGTCCTTCACTTGATCGAAGGAGAAGTATCTCAGTGAATAGGGAGTTTTCTCGTACGCTTTGCCCGCTTGCACGATTCCGTCGGTGGGCCGGCGAGCTGCGTACTGGAGATCGGGAATCGGACGGAGCGAGAAATCGAGGAATCGAGCGAAGAAACCCCACGATCCATTGCCTTGGTCGACTTTCAACAGGAGACGGTTCCACCCCTTCTGCAGCACGATCTTCACCATCGACGCGTCGCGTCGAGCCGCGTGGTGCGAGTGATCATCGAGCACGAGCAGTCCGTTCCAGTAGGCCCTTCCGCCATCGTCGGTACCGATTGCTAGAAAAGCTGGCGCCTCCGCCGGAGAGAACACGTAGGCGTACGCATAGGCGACGACTTGCTGGTTCGGCGACAAGATCGTTGCGAGATCGGTGTATCCGGCGATCGACGATGCAACCGTCCACGTGCGATCGCCGGCGGTTTCACCAGCGTCCGGGGTGACGGTCTCCTCCGGAATCGTCGCGCGTCCAATGCCTTGATCGTCCGCGTTGTCGAACGGTCCCAGCACGAGCCACTCGTGCAGTCCTGCGGCCGGGTCTGCGTGACCGGAAGCTCGTCGGATCGAGAGTCGACGCCACATTCCCGGCGTAACCACGAACTGCATGAGATCGCGATGAACGAAATATGGATCGCCGTCCGTTGGGTAACCGAGGTCCGCGAATTCGTGCGTGCCGGGGAGTCCACGGCATCCGAGCAACGTCGTCGTCGCCCACTCGATCTGATGCAGCCACTCGTGCATCGTCGTGTCCGCGAAGCTCCATTCGGAGGTCTCTCTTCCCGGAATCAACGCGAGTCCGGACGTTCCCGCGCCACCGGGACCGAGGTCTCCGCCATGCGTGCCGCCATACATCGAAGTCGGAACGGGTCCAGGTTTGAAGTATGCGAAAACGCTGTCGACGGAACCCGGCTCCACGGCAAACTCGGGCATTCCCTGCGTGGGGACGAAAAAAAAGGAATCGCGATAACCCTGGTGGATCGGCGCGTCGAGAAATCGCACGGTGTACTGAACCGCAACCTCGCCGGCGGTCAGCACGTGGACGGCTTCCGCCCAGTGGAGGAACACTCGCATGCAGTGGAGAGCGTCCTCGGGCGTCATCACGACTTCGGTCCGAACCGGCTCTCCGGAAGCTCCCTCGGTGGGTAGCCGGTCGATCTGAAGTCTCTCGACGATGGTGAGCGCAACTTTCCAGTCGACGGGACCTTCGCCTTTGGCCTTCAGCGCCGCGCACCTCAGGTCGGCGATCACCTTGCGCGCCGCGTAGTCGTCGGCAGCGGTCGTACCCCATCGGCGACGAAGCAGGTTTCCGGAGCGCGAGAGATCGACGGTGGAGCCGTCGGCGAGATGCAGCTCTCGAGGCGTGTTCGCTCCATTCGTCTGGGTCGACACGGCGATCCAACACGCGACGAGACACGCCAGGGTACTGCGCCTTGAGGGCATCACGAGTCCCACGGTCGGTTGCCTCGGTCGTTCGATTCGTTCGCTTGTCCGCATGGAAAAAGATCCAAATTATAAGCGTCTCTCGCGCCGAACGGAACCGCGCCAACCCGGGATCGCGCTAGACCGTGCTATCATCGCGTCCTTTCGTGACGAATCTGGCACCCGAGGCACCGGCGTTCGAGGACGCATGAGCGAGCCAAAACGCGACCGCGAGCGCCTGCCGCCTGGCCAGGTCCGGACACTGAAGTGGCCGGTCCTCAACCACGGTCCGGTCCCGCAGATTTCTCTCGACGATTGGCGCTTTCGAGTCGAGGGTCTCGTCGAGTCGCCGGCCACCTGGACGTGGTCCGAATTCACATCGCTTCCGCAATCCGAGGTCGCCTGCGATATCCACTGCGTCACGCGCTGGAGCCGATTCGACAATCGATTTGGTGGCGTGCCAACGCGGGTGGTCCTCGAACGCGTCAAGCCCACCGGCGAGGCCGCGTTCGTCCTCGTGCACGCGGTGGGCGAGTTCGTCTCTAACATCCCGATGGCGGACTTCGCGGTGTCGGACGCTATCTTCGCCATGACTCACGATGGGACGCCACTCGCGCCTGAGCACGGCTGGCCGCTTCGCCTCGTCGTCCCTCATCTCTATTTCTGGAAGAGCGTGAAGTGGGTGACGGGCCTCGAATTCGTGGCGTCCGATGCTCCGGGATTCTGGGAGCAGCGCGGTTATCACCGCCGCGGTGACCCATGGCACGAGGAGCGCTTCGACGACGACTGATGCGGAATTGCCTGTTCCAACCGCTGCCTCTATAATCCGTCGAATTCGTCGTCGGCTTGGGGATGCCGGTGAACTCGAGAAGAAGAGGTGATTCGATGTTGATGCGCCTTCGTTGGTGGTGCTGGACCGTCGTCGCGATCCTTGCTGTTCCGTGTCAGGTTCGGGCACATTCCAACCAAGCGTTCGGCTATAGCGGACGTAGCGGCGTCACGTGTACTCGCTGCCACGGCGGGACCGCCGCGCGTCCATCAGTCACCGTTGACCTAACGCCCCTCAACCCGGTACTTCCACCGACATCCGTCGGATTTGCTCCACTCGCCCAGTACACGGTGACCATCACAGTGACGGGGGGACCGGGAGTGACGTTTGGCTTCGACTCGGACTCGAGCGCCGGCACCGGGATCGTCACGCAAGGAGCGTTCACACAGCATTCGAGCCGCTCGCAGGAGTTCACCCACCGACAGGGAGGCACCGGGAGGAACCAATGGAGTTACACCTGGGTCGCGCCGGCGAACCCCCTCCCCGTGACGTTTTGGGTGTCGGTGAACTCGACCAACGGAAACGGCGGAAGCACCGGTGATGGCATTACATCGACGTCGTTCATCCTCAATCCCCTCCCGCCGGAGGTACTGTGCCGGTTCGGTGGCGTGAACGGGGGCATCAACAGCGTGATGAACGTGCTGTCCGTGAACGGGAGCTTCGGAGACGATCAGCGCCGCGTCACCCTTCAGGCCGGTGGGCCGTTCTCCTTGGAAATTGCCGGGTATCCGGGTGCAGGGTCGAATCCGATTCAATACGTGATCTATGCGGTTCCACGCGAGAACACGGCCGCGGACATCACGCGATATCCATTCCGTCTCGGCTTCGGGTGCTTTCCATCGCGGCTGAGCGGCAGCCTGGGTCTCACCGTCGCGAACACCGTCGGGCAGGAGAGCATCAGCGGTCGCCCCGTGTTTCCGGGAACGCCGCCCGGGCCGGGGCAGATTCTCGCCGCATCCCCGATTCCGGCGACGTTCGCCGGCGTCGTGCTCACCGTGCAGGGCGTGGTTCCGGACACGGCATCGGCGAGCGGACGCGGGGCACTGACCAACGCAGTCGTCATTCAGATTCAGTAACGAATCGTCCGGAAGCGGTGAAAAGAAAACCCCTTCGCGCCTCACGGTGCGAAGGGGTTTTTGATCGTCTCGGTTTGTTTACTGGATGACGAACTCGACGTAGTCGTCGTCGATCACCGTCGTGGTTCCGCGCTGCAGGATCTTGATCACGACACGCAGCGGCACGCCGATCAAGCGGCCGGGCACTCCGGTCGCTGGGATGCGCCGCCGGAACGGCTGATCGATCACGGTCCCAGGCCGAAGGATGCCGTTCGTGGGCCCTGCCATCAAGCCGAGGAGGTTTCCACGATTGTCGTAGACTTCGATTTGTCCGGTGACGGCCACGTTCGAACTGGAACGGCACTCGAGGTGGATTTGCGTCGTGAACTGGTTGCCTCGGACGACCACTCGCACTTGCGGAGTCAACGTCACGTCTGCCACCGGATACGGCGACGTCACGGAGAACGGCGTTGCTACCCACGCGACCGAGTCGCCGTTGTCGGGCCGAGTAATGGTCGCCGACACCGAAGTGCTGCCCGCCGGCACGTTCGAAGCCTGCGTCGTGTAGTTGTCGTTGTCCCACAGCTCGAGTCCGACGGGCGGCGTGCTTCCATCCAAGGTGCTGTTGAACAGACCCGAGGTTCCAAACGTCGTCGAGTCGGGCAACGAAACCTGACCGTCGCTGACGATGAACGCCACGGCGGCCCCCGTCACGGGGCTGGTCGCATCGAACCCGGTGAGCGTCGTGGTGACGCTCGGGTTCGCCGCATTGATCGTCGCATCGCCGTCCATCACGATGATGTCTCGGTTTGCGAAGGGGAGACTCACCCAGATGAAGACGAGACTCGCGCCCTCCGTCGCCGTCGAAAACCCGCTCAACGTGTAGAGTCCGTTTCCACCCGGAATCGGGATCGACGTGGTCACGTCGGCCCAGTACGAGTAGTTGTTCGTCTGTGCCTGGTCGAGCTGATTGCCCGAGCCGATCAACGTGCCGGCAATCGAGTTGCCCATGAAGATCCCGACGTTTGCACCCGCCGGGGGGCCGGAACCATCGCCGAGCACGTCCCAGTAGAGATAAGCGCTCTTGACTGCCGTGCCCGGACTCGTCGGAACCGTGTTGATCGAGATGTTTCCTGCGCCGCTTCCGAAAAGCCCGACTCCGTCGACGGCGTAATTGCCGCGCAAATCGTTCACGATGAACCGCTGCGAGAGGTTTTGCGCGCTCGCCATCGTCGCGACGAGTGACGAAATCACGATCGCGAATCCGACCCACTTGGCATTCATAGCTTGTGTCGCTCCGAGCGTTCCAAGGGTTGCGTCGAACCATTCGGGCTTCACGCCGCGGGACACGGCGATCGATGAATCAAACCACGACCGTTGGAGAGCGTCAAAGAGATTTTCCGGTCGGCGAGGCATTCGTCGCGGCGGCCGCGACGTCGTCGATTGCCACTCGGGCCGAGTGGTCGAAGGCACGTGCGAGTGCGTCGATGAGGGCTGCCGCACCCGATCCGACGACTGGCGAAGTTTCTTCGTACCGTCGCGTAAAGACGCGCTCCGAAGTGCGCTCGCGCTCGAGACTCACGGTCACGACGACGTGCGCTTCGAGCGACGCTCCCGCAGTGCGGCACTCGAAGACCTCGACGCTCTCGATCATTCTCCAATCAACGGGTCCCGACTCGGTCGAGCGAACGACGGCCTCGAACTCACCGCGGTCCGTCGCCAGATCGGCGAGGCGCTCACCGAGAAGGGCTCCGATCGACGCGGCGAATCGTGCTTCCCGCGAGTATCGGATTTCGGTCGATTCCGGCGCATCTCGTATCGCGATGAGAGTGCCGCGGTAGGGCGACGCCACCAACGGCTCCTCGATGCGGAACGAGCCCGCCGCTTTGGGGGCCGTGCCGCGCTCGGACACGACGAACGGAAAGGTGAACAGGCGAACGACCGGCGCTGTTTTCGACGGGAGGTTCACGCACGCGCTCAGGGAGGTCGTCAGGACGACCATGAATCGAATCGGCTGATGATTCATTTGGGTCCGGTACCCTCCGGGGCCTTGGGCGATGCGAGGAGCAGGCCGGGATCGTCGCGTAGCGAGCGAAGGATCTCGTCGAGGAGGGCGCTCGACTCCCGAAGGCTTCGAAGGGTCGCGGAAATGCTGGCCTGGTTTTCGTCGAGAAGGTGATCGAGGCGCGCCATGACGTCCCTTGCGGTGCTCGCGGCCGATCCGAACTGAGTGATCGCTGCGCCGCCGTCCGCCTTCTCGGTCCATTCCCGAATCCGCGCTGCCGCGAGCCGCAGGTCGTGGATGGTGGACGTCATGTCGTCGCCGCTCACGATCTGGTCGGCGGACTCGGCCGCATGACGCAGCGAACTCATCGCCGATCGCACGTCGGGTTCGTTCTTGTCGACGAGCGCGCTGAGCTTCGACGCGGACGCCTCGATGTCTGCGGCGGCACGCCGAAAACTCTCGGCGCCCTCGGTGACCGGGTTTCGAGTTGCGGACAGAGAGCGGTCGAGGCTGTCGAGGATCGATCGAATGTGGTCTCGGTTCGTTTCATCGAAGAACTCTCGCATCGAGCGGGTCACGGCATCCACGTTCTGCACGACTTGGGGGAACTTGTCGGTGATCGTCCCGATCAGCGACGGCTCGGCTTCGATGCGGCCACCGGGCTCGAGGCTGGGCGCTGCGTTGGTGCCACCGGAGATCTCGATGAAATTGAGGCCGGTGATTCCGTGTGACTTGATGGACGCCTTCGCATCCATGGGAATCACGATGTCCGATCTCACGGCGAGCAGCACCTCCACGCGCGTCACGTCATTGGGCGCGAAGCGAATCTCGCGCACGCGACCGATGGGAACGCCCTTGTACGACACCTGAGATCCTTCATCGAGACCGCTCACCGACTCGGTGAACAGCACGTGGTACTCGCGATCCCGTCGAAAGAATTTGACGCCGGCGAGCGTGACGATGATCGCGACGAGAATCGCGACGCACACCGTCACGAATATTCCGGCCTTCAGTCGCTCCGAACGCGTGCTCATTTGTCGGGGCCCACCAAGAAAGGTTCCAACCAGCTCTGGCTCGCCGCGTCACGGCTGTGCCGCCGAGCCACGAATGCGGAGATCCACGGATCCGTCGCTGCACGAAGCTCGTCCGGCGTACCGAGCGCGACGAGCCGACCTTCGCGCATGATCGCGATTCGCGTGGCGATCGAGAAGACCGAGAGCAGCTCGTGACTCACCACGATCATCGTGCAGGCGAGCGCGTGGTTCAGTCGAACCACGAGGTCGTCGAGCCCCGCTGCGATGATCGGATCGAGACCTGCCGAAAGCTCGTCGAGAAAGAGGAGAGGCGGGTCGAGGGCGAGCGCGCGCGCGATACCGGCGCGTTTCCGCATTCCTCCGGAGAGCTCCGACGGCAGAAGCGTCTCGGCCTTGGAAAGCCCAACCAACGCGAGCTTTATCCGTGCGATCGTGACGATCGTCCTCTCGTCCATCGACGTGTGCTCGCGCAGTGGCAGCGCGACGTTCTCGAGGATCGTCATCGAGTTGAAGAGCGCCCCGCCTTGATAGAGGACGCCGATCGATCGAACGAACCGATCGTACTCGTTCGACTCCATCGTCGCGACGTTTCGTCCATTCACGAGCACCTCGCCGGCGTCGGGGCGCAGGAGGCCGACCATCGCTTTGAGGAGCGTCGACTTGCCGCAACCGGATGGACCGAGAATCACGAGCACTTCGCCGCGAGCGACGTCGAGGTCGATTCCAGGGAGAACGAGGCGATCGCCGTACGAAACGCGAAGTCCACGAACCGAGACGACGGGGGCGCTCGACGATGACTCAGCGGGCGGCATAGAAAAGCGCGGTGAAAATGAGGTCGGTCAAGACGATGAAGAAAAGAGAGAGGACGACCGAAAGCGTCGTGGCCGCGCCGACTCCTTCGGCCCCTCCGCGAATCCGAAACCCACGGTGCGCACCGACCTGCACGATGATGATCGCGAACACGAGACTCTTCACCAGGCCCGCGAAGAGGTCGGAGAAGTATACGGACTCGATGGTCCGGTTCATGTACGTCTCGAAGGGAATGCCGAGGCCGATCGTCGCGAAGACCGTGCCTCCCGCGACTCCAACGATGTCCGCGAGAACGACGAGACAGGGCAGGGAAATGACGAGCGCGAGAAGTTTCGGTGCGACGAGAAAGCGAACGGGGTGGATTCCCATCGTTCGCAGTGCGTCGACTTCTTCGGTGACGACCATCGTGCCGATCTCGGCAGTGATCGCCGAGCCCGTGCGTCCGGCCAGGAGTATCGCGGTGAGCAGGGGCCCGATCTCGCGCGTCAGTGCGATTGCAACCATGTCGGCGATGTAGATGCTCGCGCCAAATCGGCGAAGCTGATATGCCGCCTGAAGCGCCAGGATCAGGCCCATGAGAAACATGATCATCCCGACGATCGGAAGCGCGTCGAGCCCCATCGCGACGATCTGGCGCGACACCTCTCCTTCACGGAGGCGCCTTCCCCTGAGCGGCCCGACGAACGTCCAGTAGAGTGACTGCAAGTGCAGGTACGCCAGCTCGAGAATTCGCTCGCGGGCTTCCAGTGCGGCGGAGCCGATCGTTTCGATCACGGGGGTCGGGACCGCCGCCGACGCCGACTCGTCGACGGCGAGATCACCGAGGTTTGCCAACTCCAGGAGCTCGCGGAGCTGTCCGTGGAGGTTGCGCAAGCGAAGGCTCGCACCCGCGCGGCTCGCCGCGCGAAGGCTCTCGACGATCGCCGCAACGCCGGAGGAATCCGCGCGCTCGACGCCGGCGAAATCGAGGATGAGATTCCGCTCCGGAGTCCCGAGAAGTCGCTGGATTTCGTTGGTGAGTTCGTGGGCCGCCGTCAACAGAAGTTCGCCGCGCAGACGGACGACGAGGGACATTTCCGTATCGGTCGCGAATCGTTCGACCGTGAAATCCATCGGCCGCTCTTCGTCGGTGGAAGGTGGATCTAGAGAATCGTCGCCGCCCGGAGACGGACGCGCGGAGTGTAGCCGTGCGACCGTTGGACGGCAACGCGAAACGGTTCCGTTCGCCGCCGGCGAATCTCCCGGTTATCATCGCTGCGTGCCACGCGTTTCTGTCGTCGTTCCCCTTTACAACCGCACCGCGCTCGCGCGCGAGACGATCGAGTCCGTCCTGTCCCAGACGCTCGACGACCACGAGATCGTCGTCGTCGACGACGGCTCCGAAGAGGACGTCGCGAGCATTCTGGGCAGCCTCGTGTCGTGCGTTCGGCTCGTCCGTCGTCCGCACGGCGGGATCTCGGCCGCACGCAACACGGGCCTTCGAAGCGCTCGCGGTGAACTCGTCGCCTTTCTCGATTCGGACGACTTGTGGCTGCCCCGCAAACTCGAGGTGCAGGTCGAATTGCTCGACGCCCACGCGTCGCTCGCTGCGTGCTTCACGAACCACTCGCACCTTTCGAATGGTGCGATCGTGCGCGCGCGTCGGGTCGACCCGTGCTTCGCCCGCGACCCACTCACCGCGCTGGTGACTCGGCCCGAAGTATCGACGTCGACGCTTGTCGTGAGGCGCACGGTGCTGGCGGATCTCGAAGGGTTCGACGAGACGCTCGAACGCGGCGAGGATTACGACTTGTTCCTTCGGCTAGCCGCGGGCTGGGAAGTCGGGTTCATCGACGAGCCGCTCGTTCACTATCGCGTGCATGCAGAGAATGCGGCGCGCTCCGACGTCTTGCGGCGGAACTTCCTCGAGAAGCGGGTGCTTCGGCGATCGTGGAACGCGCTCGGGCTGTCGGCAAGGGTTCCGAAGTCTGAGTACGAATGGCGACTTTCGGACATGAACCTCGCAATTGGTGCGTCGCTCGTGCGTGTCGGGCGAGGTGGGCTAGCGCGGCGGTACTTTTTGAAATCGGCGCGACATGCACCGACGCGCGTGAAGCCCTATTGGCGATGGGTGCTCAGTCTCGTCGGCGTGGCGTGATCCTGCCGTCGAAAGGCGAGAAGGGAAAGGCAATGGAGTCGAAAGTCGTTCGCGGACGGCCGTACGCGGCGTTCCTCATCGGAAACCTACTCCTGGTTTCGGCAGGTTGCTCGTCGACAAGGCTCGAGGTCTCGCGTGACGGCGAAACAACGTCCTGGACGTCGATGCAGGAGCGTTCGTTCCGCGAGAACGCAGCGTTCGCTTGGAAGCAGCTGTCGCCGTCGGCCGACTCGATCTCCTTTCGGGAATGGATTGCGCCGGTGGAACCGTTCGAATTCACGTCCGGTGGCTCGCTCGTCCTGTGTCTGCGATGGTCCGGCGCCATTCTCCCCGACGGCTCGCCACAAGTGCGTCGAGGCGTGCTCGTCGTTTCGCTTCCGATGGCGAACGCGGCGGACGGGGCCACGTTCGACGCCGGCTTGCTTCAAGCGGGGTTCTACGAAGAGGACGGGCAGCCCGGAGGCCTCGTTCTCGCGGCAACCGCCGCGACGGGCTCGTTGCGGCTCGATGTGCGCATGGCAGACGCGATCCAAGGATCTCTGGACCTCGCCTTCGAGGCGGCGAGTGCCTCCGTCGGGACCGCGGCGAAGCGATACCCGGTTCGCATTCGCGGCGACTTCGCGGCGAATCGGCGGCGTTCCTAGCGTCTAGTCGAGCGCGTCGGCAGGTGCGGCGTTCGGCACCGTACGCGGATTCTGGTCGAACGCCGGCACCAGAATTCGAATCGTCCGCGACGGCGTCGGTGCGACCAGTGCGCGCGCTGCGAGTCCGGAGAGCGCGCCGAGCACCACTGCAATCAAGATTCGGCGTTTCATGATCCTGCCCTCGGTGCCGACGAGCCTACGGTCGACTCAATCGGTCACTCTTTTGGGAGCTGCCACTGTGGCTCCACCTTCTTCATCTTGCTCTTGAGGTCGGTGAGCATTCCGTCGAACTCCGAGAACGGAGTCGGGAAGTAGTTGGCTAGCGTCGTCTTCACGTCCGTGATCGTGCTGACGTAGACCAGGGGATAGAACTTGAACTGCTGCTCGATCTCCTGCATCAGCTCGGCCGAGGGATTCCGCGCGGTCGCGATGACGACGACGTCGCCGAAGAGGTCGAGTGGGACGATGAGGTTCGCATGAAGGTACTTCGGCGGGAAAATCGTCAGCACTTCCTTCGGAACGCTGTACCGAGTCGATGGAAGGTATGGGAGCTTGTACTGCTTGACGATGACGCGGACGATGTCCCATTCGGAAATGAGACCTCCCTCGACGAGGATCTCGCCGAGAAGTTCGCCCGTTTTCCTTTGTGTCTCGAGTGCTCGCTCGAGGTCTTCGGAGGAGATGAGACCTTCCTCGAAGAGAAGCTCGCCGAATCGCTTTCGATCGTCGGACGTCGAAAAAGGTCGCATCAGAGAGGATCCTCCCGCTCGAGATGAGCCGAAGTACGCTATCGAACCGCAGGCCTGGGGGGCTTGAGCGAGGGACTGAACGGGTACCGATGTGGAACGGTGTCGGACTCTAGCGAATCCGCAGGATCAGCTCGCGTCCGTCCGTTTCGACGCTGAACACGCGACCTTCGCGATTCTTGTTGTTGAGGTAGCGAATCACTTCGAAGATCCGCGAAGCCGTTTCGTTGTCGTCCACGTCGAGATGGATCACGAGCGCTCGAGCAGCGGACGCCCCTGTGCTCGCAACATCGGTCAGCGGCCGAACGGCGACAGCCGGGCGACGGCGGCGCTCACTGCGCTCCGGGCGGGGAGGCGGCGTGTTGGTTTCGAAGTATGTGGACACGGTTGCACGGGCTGCTGCGATGATTCGGTACTTTCGGCCTCCGGTCGTCGGGTCGACGAGCGCGTCATGCAATGCAGGCATTCCCTTGAGGCTCGCAGCTCGCACGGCCAGCGCCGGCGAGGTGTGCGGAACGTTCAACGTCGTCGTGGAAGCCGAGTCCACGGCCGCGAGCCCGCGGTAGAACTCTTGGACGATCGGAGTCGCGCTCGCGAGGAACTGGCGAATGCCGTCCTCCGTCCACGTGCGCGCGGCGACGGCTTCGATGGCCTCTCTAGTTCGTGCGTCGTTTCCATCGTCGGCAACCGGTTGGGGCTGTGGGGCGCGCTCGCGCTCGGCCGTCGCGCGTTCCGCAGGTCGGCTCGGCGGGACGAGCCTCAGAGACGCCTCGCTCTCGAAGAACTCGATGGCCCACTTCTTCACATCGGGTTTGAGTGAGAACACGCGCTCTCCCGTCCGGTCATCGACGGCGCTATCACAGAGAGGCGGCAATCCCTGATTTCGAATGTTCTCCTCGTAAGTGTCCGGAACGTTGGGCGGAACACGCAGATCCGAGGGTGACGCTCGATCGACGTACGCGAGCTTCCGCACGAACTCCCGGATCGGGGTGACAGTCCTAGACAGAAAGGTCACGACCTCGTCGCGTGTCCAAGTATCTGCCATGGGTGTGCCTATCCAGCCTGGGGCCCGTCCAGGGCCCTTATTCCCGGGCGCAAACTAGCACGTGTGCAATCTTGGGTCAACGCAAAAATTTGCCCATTAACCATTAACGACGGGCGTCCCGCTTCGAAACGACCCTGTACCGACCTCGGAGATGCCCGATGTTCAGGCTGCCTGGCCCCCGAACTTCATGCTCGAAACCGGAGGAGTGCCCCGACGGACCCGACCGAGTCGAGCGCGCTCGCCTCGAAAACGTGCCGCACTTCGCAGCCCTGGAGCATGGCCTCCGCGACGGCAAGATCGACGACGTCGCTCGTCGTCCGCGTCGGTTTCGAGCACGTCGGGCATTCTCGTTCGCCGAGGCCGATGAATCGGCACGACGAACAGAAAACGCCTTCGACGCGCAATCCGTCCTTCAACACGAGCGTGTGAACCTGACCTCCGCGGAGCGCCTTCAGCGAATCGGCAAGGCCCACGGTTCCCAGTTTGCCGGAGTGCGCCTGCGTGAGGAGCGATTCGATGAGCCGGAACTCGCGATCGCGAGCGAGCGCCTGCTCGATTTCCCGTGTCTGTCGGAGCACTTCGGCGGGGGTCGATTCGACTCCGACTTGCACGCTGATGCGGCCCGCGATCTTTTGTTGAAGGCTCGAGTGCAGCGTCTTCTCGAAGTCGGAGAGATCGGACGCCGGTCCGCCGACCACGAGTCGATCGAACGGCTGGCGGCGAAATGCCGACAGGGCGTAGTCCGCGACATTCTTGTAGTGCGCACGCCACTGCTCCCCGATGTGGCGCGTGACCGCCGTTTCCGCTTTCAACAAGTGTCCGGTCCCGCGGGTCTTCTTCGGAACGTCGTCCTCGATGTCTCCGATCTCTTGGATCTCACCCATGAAAATGTCGAAGATTCGGCCGCGCCGCCGATCGACGACGACGGCGCAGAATCGCTCGAACTCGTCGAACAGAACGAGCAGCGGACGTGCGTACGGCACGTCGTCGACGATGACTTGAGTGGGGATCGCGCGAGGCAACGGCAACGCTTGCCACAATCCAGCCGCAGCCGACGAGAAAACGGCGAGTCCGCGTCGGGTTTCATTTCGGGACTTGGACGTGACGAACTCCTGAATCTTCGCGAAGTCCTGCAGGATCCACCGCTGCTGGTCCTTGGAGTATTCGGACTGTTCGACCTCGACTTTCTTTGCGATGAGCAGGCTCTCCAAGACCTTCGAGTACTCGCCGCCTGTGTGTCGGCGCGAGTCGGTGTCGAGGTACACAGACGTAACGGGATAGGCACCGGGCTTGTGGTCGGCCAGCTCGTCGATTTGTGCGCGCGTGATCACGTGAAGCCTCCTTCGGCAGTTCACTCGGTTGGTGGGTCGGAATGCACGATGGATTCTACGGTGCCGAAGGAGGTCGCTCAAGCCGACCCTGCGAGCGCTCGCCTAGGTGCCGCGCAAGATGTCGCTTACGATTCCGTCGACGTCCTTCTCACTGCGTCCAGCGAACATGGTCGCGAATCGCGAGTAGATCTCGGCGCCGCGCCGCCGTGCATCGGCGTAGACGCGCCGGAGGACCTCGGCGTCGACCTTGCGTCCTCCGTCGAAGTACGCGATCGCGAGACGGCCGAGCCCATACGTGACAGCGAACTGCGAAGCGGCCTCCGTTGCGGCGCGAGGGAGAATCGGCACGAAGCGCGAGAGCGCATGGCGAAGCGTTTCGGCTCCGGCGGAGAGCATGGCGATCCCTGCGAACTCGGCGATCATCTTGCTGTCGAAAGCGACGTCGTAGTGTGCGCCGATTCGCCGGAGCATCCAGATCTGCGCCGGGAGTATGAGTGAGAAATCGGAGAAGAACGGCTGCGGCATCGCGCCGACGACGGCGGAGTAGACCGAGAACCAAAGTACGGTACGCTCGGCGGCTTGCTCGCGTGATTCCCCTTGCCGTGCCGCCGGACCGGGGCCATCGGATCGATCTCCGGCGCGGCCGGCGCCTCGATCGAGGAGCTTCGAGAATCGGTCGATCACCGCCTGCTCGGGCGCTGGCACATTGGCATCGATCGCCGAGATCGTCGACAAGCACATCCAAAGCGATTCCCGAGCGGCGCCTCCCGAGAGTCCAGCAACGATCTCATCCGGTGAGAGTTCGTGGTGACACAGCTTTTCGACGGCGAGCACCGCGTCTTCGTCGGGGAACCACGCCGTCGCCAGACGCTCGAGTTCGGCGCGCTCGGATTCCGCGAGTCCGCCGTCGGCTCGCGCAACGAGCACGCACGCGGCGAGGATCAGCTTGCGGTCACGGGTAGTGACGGTGTCGGGAGTTGGGCTCACGATTCGAAATCTCCGATTGCAGAGATGTTGGGATTATCGTGCGGCACTTCGGTGCCGTCAACGAGCGCGAGGATTCGGACGAAGCCGGGAGGGATTGCAGAATCTGGAGAGCCGTCCCTCAGTGCTCGGCGCGAATCACCTTTGCCTGGAGGACCTGCCCTGGAGAGAGACCCAGGACATTTCCACCGTCGATGCGGAGCTTCGCGCGGGCGTAGCGGTCTTGCGGTCGATCCGGGTTTCGGAGCGGCGACGGAAGGACGTCGACGTCGGGATAGAAGCTGTCGACGACCCCGCGAATCGATCCGAATCCCTTGGCCGTGAGGTCGACCTTGCTTCCGGGGAAGACGATCGACGCACGATCGACTCGAACGTAGAGATCGACCCAGGGATCGACGAGATCGCGCAGGGTGACGATGGGCTCGCCTGCTGCGAGGACTTCGCCCGGATGCCGCGGAGGGTTCACCACGATCCCATTTCGTTCAGCCCGAACTTCCAATTCGGCCAATCGAACGTCGACGCGATGCCGAGCTTCCTCGGCTTCGCTGATGAGGCGCCGGCATTCCGCGATCTCGGTGTCCCGACGTCGCAACGCCTCCTTGAACACGGGTCCAGTGGCCTTGTCCTCGAGGGCCGCAATCGCCGCGAGCGAACCCTTCCGTTTCGCCAAGAGTCGCTCCACCTCTCCCTTCGCGGAGACGACCGCGGTTCGCGCCGCCGCTTCGTCGCGTGCCGCCGGGTCCACTTCCGAAACCGTCGCCGCCTTGTCGAGAACGAGCGACTCGATGCGCCGGCGCCGACTCATGGCGCTCTCCAGCGAGGCTTGTGCGGCGGCTTCGTCGTTCATCGCAGCGCGAATCGCGACGTCGCATTCGTCGACCTGCGCGCGCGCCGCGGCGATCTCGGCCGGGGAGACGACGGGCGCCGGTTCGTTGCGAAGCGCGATGTCGAGTCGACTCCGCGCCATGGCGATGGCAGAGTCCGCGGCGCGGCGCTCGGCCTCGAGGCTCGGATCCGAGAATCGCGCGACGAGATCTCCGGGGCGGACTCGTTGATTCTCTTTGACGAACACCGCCGAGAGGCGGCCCGACAGGGGCGCGGCAATCTCGATGCGCGCGGCATCGACGACGGCGAGCGAGTCGATGATCCAGATTCGACGGAGATACCGGCCGGCGAACACCGCGGCGATGAGAAGCACGACACCCACGGTGACGATCTGTGCGACCGCGTGGCGGCGCGGCTTCTCGGGCGACTCGTAGGGGTTCGCCGTGGAGAGTACGTTTTGAGTCTTACCGTTCGCCGTTCGGAGTCGCATGGCCTCTTCCGTCTAGAAGGAGTTCGCGGTACGAGCGTGCGTGGTGAATCGCCACGCCTCGAAACGCAGGGTGATCGCGGAACTTCGCTTCGATCCTTCGGATCGCATCCTCGAGTGCGCCGAGATCCTGGAAGCCGTCGGTCGAGTCGCCCGCCGCGCTCGCCTTCACGCCGATCCAGACGCGCTTTCCGGCGCGTTGCGCCGCGTCGAGGATCGGCGTTGCGGTGAGGATCGCTTGCTCAACGCGGCTCGAGTAGATCATGAGCGCCGCCTCGTCGACCTCGGGCAGCATGCGCTCCGCGAATACCGGCGAGAGGTCGGCGACCAGGCGCATCGTGGGTGCGTTGCGAGCGAGCGCCTCCCGGGTCGCGCGAAGGCAGGCGACGAGCGACTGCACGACGGTCTCACGGTCGCTGTGCCACGCGTCGTGCGCCTGCGGTTCGACGTCGAGGTGGAGTGCGCGAATTCCGACCGCCTCGCCAGCCAGGCGCGCACCTGCGGCGACGGCGGCATCGATCGCGCGAGACTTTCCGTCGAGGTGCGTCGGGTCGCCGACGAGCATCTCGACGTCGATCCCCCGAGACGCCGCTTGTGAGACCAGCGTGCGCAGATCGAACGGCAGCTCGGGACGCGCCGGATCGGCGCCGAGGGAGAGGAAGACGGTTCCGAC
Source organism: Planctomycetota bacterium (assembly GCA_016178505.1). GTDB lineage: Bacteria > Planctomycetota > JACOTG01 > JACOTG01 > JACOTG01 > JACOTG01. Next base: position 73,111 of record JACOTG010000307.1, on the reverse strand, counting down.
GTTGCGGGCGACGCAGAAGTCCAGGAATCGAACGGGGTCCGGGTCCGCACCGTCGCCGGAAAACGTGCTCGTCCACGCCCAGATCGCTCGGCGAGGCGGCGATGCGCCCGCGCTGGACTTCGGTGCCGGCTCGTCGCGCAGTGCCTGTTCTGGCGGAAGTCCGGCGGCCTGGACCAAACGGAGGATGGCGCGCAGAGTTGGGAACTCCGCGAGGCGCAGACGTGATCGCGCGTCCTCGGCTTTGGCGGCCGCATCGGCAAGCTCGAGAAGCGAGGGAGGGCTCGGTGCGCTTTGCCGTGCTCGAAGCACGCGAAGCTCTTCCTCGCGAGCCGCGAGAGCCGTCGCAGCCGCGCTGCGCGTCCGTTTCGCTGCGTCGACGCCGCGCCACGCATCGGCGACCTCGTCGCCGATTCGCTGGACCAGGTCCGACTCCTGCACGTGGAGTTGGCGAAGTTCTGCGCGCGCTCTCGCGCGACGAGCGTCGTCCGTGTGCGACGCGCCGAGTGGGTAGTCGATGCGAAGTCGTACGCCGAATCCGGACTCTTGGAGCGGCGTCGAGTCGCCCCGACCCTCGTAGCCGAGTCCGAGCGCCGCGTCGGGAAGCGCGTTCCCGGCGAGAGCTGGGTCTTTTTCCTTGGTCGCTATCTGTGCGCGGAGTCGTGCGAGATCCGCGCGGCTTGCGAGCGCCGCTGAGGCGATGGCTTCTTTCGAGAGGTCGGGCGCTGCCGCGGTAACGGGTCGCAGTCGCACCGGGTCCGCGATCTCGATGCCGGCGAGGCGTCCAAGTCGGGCTCGCGCGGCGGCCGCATCGTTCCGCGCCGTGTCGAGCGTCGACTCGGCGGCCGCGATCGATTCGCGAAGGCGCACGAGATCGCGCTCGAGCGCGGCGCCGCGATCGACGGCATCCCTCAGCGGCCCTTCGGACGCGCGGAGCGACGCCAGCATCGCCTCGGCGTCGCCTGCGCGCTCCTCGAATTCGATCGCGTTCACGTATGCAGCGAGAACGTCACACAGAGCGGAGTGTTCGACCTCGGCGCACATCGCCTGCGCCTCGGGGACGGACTGCGCCGCGAATTCGATCGACAGGGTGCGATCGCGCCAGCTCCTCAGGAAGCCCTGTTCGAGATAGAGGCTCGACGAGAACCGAGAACCGAACGTGCCGAGCCCGCTTTGAGCATCGAGGAGTCCGCCGCCGCCGGTGACGTACCGCGAATTCAGTACGAGGTGCGGGTAGTTCTTGTGCTCGGCCTCCTCGAGAGACGCCCGTGCCCTCTCGACTTCCTCACGCGCGACGATGCAGTCTGGGTTCCGCTCGCGTGCGGACGCAAGGCAATCGTCAGGACCGATCGACGACGCCGCCTGGGGCCGGCACGCCGGGTCGCTGTCGAGCCGAAGCGCGAGGCAGGCTGCGACCACGAAGAACGCGGCGAGTGGATGTGCCGTTACCACACCGGCATCTCCCGCGCGACCTTGTCCGGATAGAACGGATCGCGGGCGCGCTGCACGAAGATCTCCTGCGAGAAGGCGACGACCCGTGCGGCCTTGAGGATGAGTCGATAGAAGACGAGGAATGGCGCGGCGAAAAGGAGATGCCATTCCTCGGCTCGACGTTCCGAGAGAAAGATCGCGATCGCCACGCTCGAACACGAGACGAACGAGTAGACGATGAACGCGAGAACGGCGATCAGCGGCAAGTCACCCGGACGGTAAATGATGTTGAACGCCAAATAGACGATGAACCCGAGCAGCAACACGGCGGTATAGAGCAGACCCTCGGTCAGCGCAAAGAAGCTGCGGAGGCCGTAGACGCGCAGATTGAAGAGATCGCGGTGCTTGCGCAGACGGTTTCGAAGGTAGCTGCGACTCCACCGGCGACGCTGACGAAAGAACTTCGCCAATGTCGTCGGCGCGTCGGTCATCGCCACGGCATTGGGCGCAAAAGCAACCCACTGTCCGAGCTTGCGGGTTTTCAGCGTGACGTTCGAGTCGTCGCCGATGCCGGGATCCCATGCGCCGCATTCGCTCAAGGTCGATCGACGAAAGCAGCCGAACGCGCCCGAGACGATGGTGAGGAATCCGATCCAACCGAGGAATCGCCGGCCGAGCGCGATCGAAACCAGGTACTCGCAAGCCTGCAATCGCGTGAGGAGGTTTTCGTCGCGATTGCGAACCTTGACGCAACCGGACACGGCTCCCACGTTCGGATCTTGAAACGGAACGAGGATCTTGCGAATCGCGTCGCGGTCTAGCGACGAGTCCGCATCGATGCAGACGATGAACTCGCCGCGCGCCATCTCGAGCGCGAGGTTCAGGCACGAAGCTTTTCCGCAGCGCTCCTCTTTGCGGAAGAACCGCGCGTGCCCACTGCTCTCCACCGCGCGTCCGACCGCGGGCGTGCAATCGGTCGAGCCGTCGTCGACGATGATGATCTCGATGTTGGAGTAGTTGCTCTCGCGAATCGATCGGACGGTGCGCGCGATCGTCTCGCCTTCGTTGTAGGCGGGGATGAGAACGGTGACCATCGGCTGGTTCGGACCGTCGGGCGGCCACGGAATGCGACCGCGCATTCCAAGCAACTCGCGGAGGAAGATGACCGTGTTCGGAATCACGTAGCGTGGGAGGTCGAGGAAAAAGCAGAACCAGAGCATCCGCACGATCTGGTCGAGCGGCAAGCTCGCCAGTCGATCGGAGGTGCCGCTGATCAGCTTCAAGAAGTCATCGATCGATTCCACCGACCTCGCTCCCATCGGCCAACACCCGTCGGCGTTCCTCTTCAAGGCGTGCGATCGCCAGCCCGAGGAGCCCGTCCTCGGTTTCGGTCGTCGTGTCCAGGCCCGCGACCGCGATGGACACGGCGACCGGGACTTCGCCTGCGCCATCGCTTGCCAGTCGTTCGCGCAACGTGGTCGCGATCGTGTCCGCCGCCGCCTCCGTCGTCTCTGGGAGGATGCACGCGAGCCCGTGCTCGCCGAACCGACACGGCACGTCCGTTTCGCGGATCGCGCCTCGAAGAACCTGCGCCGTTTCCCGCATTCGAGTCGCGACGGCGAGCCGACCTTCCGCGGCGATCTGTTCCTCCACGCCCTCGAGCGTCACCACGAGGAGCGACAGGGGGCGCCCGAATCGGCGCGATCGCGCGACCTCCGCCTGAAGCGTGGGCTGTAGGCTCGCCGCCCCGAGCACTTCGAGCGATCCATCTTCCATGAGTCTCGCGAAATCGACGTCGTAGAGGTGGCCGCTCTCGGCGGCAAGACGACCTTTCGCCGTGAGTCGATACGCGTACAGCCGCTCGACGCGTTCTTCGGTGGCAAGCGCCTTTGCGCCGCAGGCGAGACACGCACAAGCGACCTCCGGCTCCCGGAACGCCGCGCCGCACGGCCGGCAGGCGAAGCTCTGCGACGGCTTCTCGTAGTCGACTCCGATGTGGCGGAGCTCTCGATCGCACTTCGGGCAGACGTAGCGCGTGCCGCTCAAGAAGCGCGAGACCGGCGCCACGAACGCGCAGCGGAAGTGATGGATGAGATCGGCTACCTCGATGTCGGGCGATCCGCACACCGGGCAAACCTCACGGAAGTTGAGGTTGTAGCGACGGCACGATTTGCAGAGGTGAATCGTGTCGAAGAACTCGGGCTGCAGGCAGCCGGCCGAGACGAGATCCTCGAGAAACGCGATCTGGCGTTCCGGATCCGCGGGAAACGGCGAGTCAGCTGCGCCCCAGCGATGGCCGAACGGCGACGTCGAATCGACCGACGGCGCAAGAGTCTCGCGCGGAAGCGTGACGACGTGCTTCAGACATTCGAGCTTCTGTTGGTCGACGTCGTGATTGGTTGGAGAGAGGGCACGCAGCTTTCGATTTCGGTCGAGGATCGCGCGAACGCGCGCCATCAACTCTCGACCGTCGTACGGCTTCACGACGTAGTCGTCCGCGCCCGATTGGAACCCGGCGATTTTCTCGTCCGGATCGCTGCGGCACGTCAAGAAGAGGACGGGAACCAGCGCCGTTCGGGCATCGGCGCGCAGCCGCCGCACCGTCTCGTGTCCGTCCATCGTCGGCATGCCGATGTCGAGGATGACGAGCTGCGGAGTCGTCTCTTCCGCCGCATCCAGGGCTTGCAGCCCGTCCGCGGCGGCCACGACGTCGAACCCCTCGCGCTCGAGGCGACGAACGAGCAATTCGCGGGCGCTCTCGTCGTCGTCAACGACGAAGACGGTTTCCTTCGCCGACATCGACCCTCCCTGTTTCCCCGAACTTCATGCGCAGCTAGATCTCTCGAGCGGTCGTCACGGCGCCGTCACGGTGACGCCGACGGCCGCGCAGAACCGACCCACCGTCCCCGCCTCGGTTCCCGGCGGCAAGAAAGTCACGAACGAGAAGTAGTAGGTGCGGCCGATGATGCTGTGGCTGTGTGGAAGCTCGAACGAGCCCGTGCCGTGAGCCGTGTAATCGAGAGTTCCTCGAGTGACGAGCGCCATCGGGCTGTCGAGCGGGAAGATGCGTCCATCCGACAACGTCGTTCCCACGACTGCGGTCTTCGATGCCGCGAGGTAGTAGCCGAGAAGTGCCTCGCAACTCGGATCGGCCTGGACGCTGAAATTCACGATCCCGCCCGGGCGGGTGTCCCCGGTGACGGCGAGCTGCAACGGCTGCCTTTCGGACGGGCGAAACGTGAGGCTCACCGCACCGTTGTGCCGGAACTGCGTCGTCGACAGCTCGTGGAAGTCGATCCGCACGGTCATCCGGTTCGTGTAGAGCGCGATGTTGTGGAACGTGATGATCTCGCATCGCTCGAAATCGTGCGGGCCGGTGCCTTGGATCGAGCCGATCGGACGGCCATTCGCCGAGAGATCGATGCGCCCACCGTCCATTCCGTCGTTCAGGTACTCGAAGTCGACGTCGAAGCACGTGAGCGGGGGAAGGTTCCGAAACGTGACTTCGCAGTAGCCTTCGGTCTGCCCTTCGACGACGCGAACGTAGTTCTCGTTGAGCGGACAGCTACCCTGCCGCGAATCGTGGAAGGGTCCACCGTTCACGGTGTTGACCTGCGTGGGGAAGCTGTCCCAGCAATTGATCTTCACTGGATCCTGCGCGTGTGCGCTTCCGACGACAACCGCGAGCGTGCCCGCCATCACCGTCGCAATCGAGATCATCCGGAACATGAGTGCCTCCTCGTCGCCAGTCGGACGCTCGGGCAGTCCCCGCACGGCGGAGACGATCTCCCCCCGAGCGCCTCGTTCGATTCCGACGGCTTATCGGCGGAGGATCGGAGCGCGCTTGAGGAATAGAAGTCGAGGCCGGAAAGTCGTTTCGCTGCGACCCAACAGGTCGATGAAACGACCTAGATCAGGACGATTCGCAACGAGGAGACGTCGCATCAGGGAGCGCCGGGCACGAGATGCAGCAGAGTGACCTCAGGCGGACAGAGGAAGCGCACGCGCGGCGCGAATTTTCCGGAAGTTCCGATGCCGCGACTGACGTGGATCGGCACGCCATTCACTTCGAACAACCCGGACGCGCGACTCCGACCCAGGTGCGTCCGCGGGACGAGTGGTCCGATCCAAGGCAGGCAGATCTGGCCTCCGTGGGTGTGGCCGGCGACCAGGAGGTCGACGCGGCGTCCGGACAGCTCTTCGACGATGTCGGGATCGTGATGAACGACGATGGTGGGAACGCCGGCGGGCACGTCACGGAATGACGCCTCGACGTCGAACTTGAACCGTTGCATTCCGACGATGGCGAGCCGGACGCCGTTCACGTCGATGGTCTCGCTTGCGTTTTGGAGATAGTGGACGTTCCCGAGCCCGGCGAATATCAGCTCGCGCTCCCACTCCTCCTCGGAATCTCCCGCCACCGCAAAGACGCCGTGAGGCGCGTCGAGGCCCGCGAGAAACCGCCGCGCCGCGGCGATCTGCGTGTCGTCGCCGAGTCCCTTGGAGATGTAGTCGCCGGTAAAGACGACGAGGTCGGCGTGCATGGCGCGTACGCCGTCGAGCGCGCGCGCCTCGCGATCGCCGAAGCTGGTCGTCTGGAGGTCCGAAACGTGGGCGACGCGAATCTCCGTTCCGCGAAGTCGAGGCATCGGCACGCGAAGCTCGTTCACCTCGATGCGGTTCGGCTCGACGACGAGCATGATGAACGCCAGCGCGAGGCAGCCCGTCCACGCGACGATTCCAGCCGCCCCTCCCGGCGTGATCTTCATTCGTGCGCGGCGCGCGATCGCGACGATCGGAAACACGACGCCGAACGCCCAGAATTGCGTTCCGATGTGCGCGTAGACGGGCGACACCCATCGATCGGTCGCGAGAAAGAGCGCATAGGCGGGCGGTGCGAGCGCGGTGGCGATGGCAGCCAGGATCCATGCCGCGTGCAAGAGGAGCCGGGCGCCGCTTGCGAAGCGCCGCGCCAGGCGAAACGCGATCGCGACTTCCAGGATCGCCGCGACGATTTCGACTCCCTGGTACGGAAACGTTGCGTTCCACATGCGCGTCAGCGAGTGGCCGCCGCCGCGTGCGGCTCGCCCGGGCAAAGTTCGAGGAGCGCAACGATCGGCGGGCAGTTGAATCGGATCGGCGGAGCGAAGTTGCCTTCGACGCCGATCCCGCGGTTGACGAAAAGAGGCACGCCATTCCAGTCGAAGAGCCCGCTCGCGTAGCGGGATCCGAGCCGGTCGAGCGTCATCGGGGCGCCGACGAGCGGCAACACGACCTGCCCGCCGTGCGTGTGCCCGGCGAGGATCACGTCCGGCTGCATCCCCTCGAGATGGAAGACGACGTCGGGGCTGTGGTGGAGCAGGATCGTGAACGCGCCCGCCGGTACGCCCTCGAACGCGCGCGCAGCGGCTGGCGTCGAGTTCTCGAGCCCCACCATCCAGACCTCGTCGCCCGCAACGTCGAGGCGGCGGCATTCGTTCTGGAGCCACGTGACCGGAAGTCCCGCGACGACGCACTCGAGGGCGCCGCCGCCGTCGTGATCGCCGGACACGGCGAAGATTCCGAGCGGCGCGTGCAGAGCGCCCACGACCCGACGCGCGGAATCGATGGAGCTTTCCGCGTCCCAGCTGCCGGAGACGAAGTCGCCGGTGAAGACGACCACGTCGGGCTCCAGTTGCGAGACGATGGAGATCACCCGCTCCTCGCGCGGCCCGAACGCACCCGTCTGAAGGTCACTGAGGTGGAGCACTCGCAGCGGTCGGGACAAGCGGGTGGCTGGAATCGCTACGCGCTCGACGTCGACGGAGAATGGCTCGACGAGCACGCTTTCGACTCCCACCGCGAGCCCAACGAGCGCCACGACGCCGAGCCATGCTTGCTTCCATTGCGACGCGCGCCGTAGAGCGCCGAGCGACGTCACCGGAACCCAAACGGTCGCGCTCCAGAAGACGACGCCGACCGCAAGGAAGAAGAACAGGAGCGCGTGAAACAAGATGCGAACGAGCACGAACCCAACGCCCAGCACCGCGAGGCCGGCAGGAATCTGAGCCCACGCAAGGGTCGCTTCGCCGCCGCCAAATCGCCGACACGACCGAAGAAGGAGCCGCGTGTAGACCCAGCCGAGCGCCAGCGTCACCGCCTGCATCAAGATGACGTTTCGAAACATGTGCCGGCGATTCTCGCATGGCGCACCGATCACGGGACGACGGGATTCGCGTCAATCGTGAGCGCGACGACGTCGGGTCGCCTCGAGGCGAAATGCTATGTGAGCTGGCGCGCCATCAAGCGAGCGAACAGACCCTCCTGCTCCGCGAGCTCCGAGAACGTTCCGGACTGGACGACGCGGCCGGCTTCGACGACGAAGATGCGATCTGCGTTGCGCACGGTGCTGAGTCGATGAGCGATCACGACGCGAGTCACGTCGAGCTTCTCCAGGCTCTCGCTCACGACAGCCTGCGTTCGATTGTCGAGCGCGCTCGTGGCCTCGTCGAGGAAGAGGATCTTCGGCTTGTGAACGAGGGCGCGCGCGATGAGCAAGCGCTGCCGCTGGCCGCCGGAGAGGTTGGTGCCGCCTTCGCTCACGATCGTGTGCATACCCATCGGCATCTCGGAGACGTCGTCGGCGAATCCGGCCGCCCGTGCAGCCTCCCACGCGTCGTTCAACGTCACCTGAGTTCCCGTGACGATATTCTCGAAGATCGAGCCCGAGTTGATTCGTCCGGCTTGGAGCACGACGCCGAGCTGGCGTCTCACGGCATGCACGTCGAGTCCCGCAAGGTCCTGTCCGTCGTAGTAGATCGTTCCCGACTGCGGTGTCTCGAAGCCGAGGAGGAGACGAAGCAGCGTCGACTTGCCGCTTCCCGACGGGCCGACGATCGCGGCGAACTGGCGCTGATCGACGCTCAGGCTCAGTCCGTTGAGGATCACGGGACCGTCGTTGGTGTACTGGAACACGACGCGGTCGAGTTGCATCTTCCCCTCGAGTTCGCCCGGGTCGGCCTTGCGGTCATCGATCTCCGGCGTGGCTTCGAGGATCGGTCGCGCGCGTTCGCTCAGAATCGCGATCGCCATGACGTCGGTGACCGTGTTGCTGACGCCGACGACGGCGCCGATGAATGATCCGTACGCAACCGTGAACCCGAGAAAGACGCCGGTCGTCAGTTCGCGAGTTCCTTGCTGAGGGTCGAGCAGTGAGGCGCCGATCATGAACAACACGACGGTGCCGAGAGTCGAAATCGCCACATTGATCACTTGTACCGCATCCTGGGCTCGTGTCTGACGCAGCTCGAGCTGCAGGAGTTGCGCGTAGTCCCGCGCCCACCGGCTGAACGCTCGCTCTTCCGCGGCCGCCACACGGAGCTTCGCGATGCCGTTGACGAGCTGAACCATGAGCCCGAAGAACCGGCCCTTGAGATCGAGAACCGATCGCGCACAACGAAGGACGACGACGCCCGAGATGACGGTCGCCGCCGCGCAGAGAATGGCGACCACCACGGCGAGCAGAGTCATCGTCGGGCTGTAATAGAGAAGGAGCCCCAGGTTCAAGAGGAGAACGACTCCGCTGAAGAGCGTTCGGAGCGTCGTTCCTCCGAGGTAGCTCCGCATCTGGCTCACCGCGGTCACGCGCGACTCGAGATCGCCGGTCGAGAACTGGCGGAAAAACGAGAGCTGCAGGTTCAGGAGGCGATCCCACACCGCCGACTGCGTGACCGAATCGGCTCCGGTTTCGAGTCGCAGCATGGCGATTCCTTGCGACCAACGAAAGACGGCGATTCCGAACGCGGCAGCAAGCAACCCGAGCCCTATCTGAGTCAGGAGGCCGAGATCGGAGTCGGGAAGCGCGTGGTCGACGAGCAACGCGGTTGCCAGCGGTGTGAACATCCCGAGCAGCGTCGCTCCGCATGCCGTGGCGAGAACGACAAGGAGATCTCTACCGCGGCCGCGCAGGGCAAAGCGGATGAGATCGGGGGCGCGGGTCGCGTTTTCGGGCAATGGCCGATAGAAGGCATACGCCTGAGATTGAATCGAAGACGCGACCATCGCGTCCGCGCGGACCCGACTGCGATTCGACGGATCGAACACGACGTAGCCGCCGGCGGGATTCGGAAGCAGGGCAACCGGCCGGCGCTCTGCACCGGCGAACCCGAGGAGCGGTCCGCAGTCCTGATTCCACCACTTCCCGTCGAGGTTCACTTTTCGAGTTCGGACGTGCGACGCGCGGGCGATCGTCTCGACGGGATCCGAGAGAGCGCGCGTCTCCTCCCACGCCGCCGGGCGTCGCATCGTGATCCCGAGCGCATGCCCGACGGTGGACGCCGCCACGAAGAGATCCGAGCCTCGGTGCGTGACGTCCCCGCGTGGGCCGAGAACCGAGGTGAGCCCATCGATCGCTTGCTGAACGACTTCGCCGAACCTCCGTTCGCGCTCTCGAAGGCGCGCTCCGTCCTCGTCGGTGGTTCGAGCGTCGAATTCCCTGAGTCGATCCAACACCGCGGAGTGGAACTCGATGAGCGCGCCGCCCGGTGGCGGACGCACGTTACCGATGATCGCGACGCATGCCGTCCACTTCGCCACCCAGCACTCGGTCAGCTCTGCCGGCGTTCGCGCCGCTCCGTCCGGACCTTCGGAGGAACTCCGCGGGAGCCTTCGAATCCGAGCCTCTTCCAGGGCAACGGCGATGATGGCGGGCTGCTTTCGATCGCCTCCGCGTGGGAAACCGAGGAGTGCCTCGCCGGGCCCGCTGCTGAACAGGAATCGGCGGGGTCCGTGCTCCGAGCCTTCGCGACGAAACAGGGCGAAGAGGGCGACGCGCCCGCTCTCGACGACCCAGACGCCGTCGGGATCGTCGAGAGAGAGAACCTCGTTCCCTCGCAGAACCCGAGCCTCGTGCGAATGTGAAGTCACGTCGTCTGCCCGGCAGCGCCCACTAGAGCGCGCCTCCTTCGCTTTGGATCAATCGCCGATAGTCGCCGCCCGCGGTCCAGAGTTCCTCGTGCCGGCCCCGCTCGGCAACCCGGCCGCGACTGAGCACGATGATCTCTTCGGAGTCCCGGATCGTACTGAGGCGGTGTGCCACGATCAGGACCGAGCATCCCCGGAGCCTCAGGTTTTGATCGATCTTGAACTCCGTTTCCGCGTCCAGCGCACTCGTTGCCTCGTCGAGGACCAGGATGGTCGGGTTGTTGATGAGCGCGCGGGCGATCTCGAGCCGCTGTCTCTGGCCGCCGCTCAGGTTCGCCGCGCCCTCCAGGAGCTCCGCGTCGTAGCCGCCCGGCAACGAAAGGATGACGTCGTGTATCTCGGCGTCACGACACGCTGCTTCCAGGTGAGCCTGTGGCACGGTGTCGTCCCATAGCGTGAGATTGTCGCGGACGGTGCCCGCGAAAAAGAGGAGATCCTGGTCCACCATCGCGAGCGAGCTCGCGAGCAGGGTACGGCTCAACTCGTCGCGAGGCGTTCCGTCGAATAGGATCGGACCCTCCCAGGGTCGATACAGACCACACACCAGCTTGGCCACCGTCGACTTGCCGGACCCGCTCGACCCGACGAGCGCGACGCGCTGCCCCGGACGAATGACCAGGTTCAGTCCCTCGACGAGCGGCGGCGCGACGCGGCTGTAGCCGAACGTCACGTTGCGAAGCTCCACGTGCCCGACGAGTCGCTCGTTCGAGCCGGTGGCAGCGCGGGCTCCTCCTCGCGCATCCGTTTGAGGATCTACCGGATGGAGGAGCACGTCGTCGACGCGTTGCAGATCGCCCTGCAGCGTTTGGAGAACTCCGCCGAGATCCACGAGCGTGCCGACGGGGCCCTGAAAGCTCAGCATCAAGCCTTGGAACGCCACCAGCATGCCGATGGTCAATTTGCCGTCGAGCACTCGCCAGCCGCCGACCACGAGGATCAGCATCGCCGTCAGCGCGGAGAGCAGAACGGGCAGGACTCCGAGCGTCTGATTCGATACATCGAGGTCCTGCTGTGCCTCGGTCGCCTTCGCATAGTAGCCGGCCCATCGCGCGAAGAATGGCGACTCGAGCGCGGACGCCTTCAAGGTCTCGATGCTTTGCAATCCCGAAATCGAGACGCTGGCGACTTTGCCGAGCTCCTGCCGCAGCCGCATGTTCGCGTCGATGCGGCTGCGCGAGATCCACCGCAGCGCGAACAGGTTTCCAAACGCGAACGCGATCCCGATGGATGTGAGGATCGGATCGTAGCTGAACATGATCGCGGCGTAGAAGAGCAGCATCGTGCAGTCGATGACCACGGTTGCGAGTTGGCCGGAGAGGCTTTCGGCAATTCCGTGGTTGAGCGCCAATCGACTGCTGATCTCGCCCGCGAATCGTTGCGCGAAGAAACCGACCGGCAATCGCAGGACGTGCCACAGGAACAGGCCGGAGAGCTTCACGGCGAGCTTGGTCCGCAGTTCGCGCAAGTACCGCAGTTGGAGCAGCCGCAGGACGATTTGTAAGACGGCCATCAACGCGAGCCCGAGAAGCAACGGGCGCAGCCAGTCCCTCCGTCCCGCGATCAACACACCGTCCACGAAGACCTGAGTCATCATCGGAACCGCGAGGCCCGGAGCGACCAAGAGGAGGCCGGCTACGATGCAGAATGCGAGATCTCTCTCCGAGCCGCGCAGGCGGCGAGACAATGCACGAATCGTGCTCGGCGGTCTCCCTTTCTTCTCGAAATCGGGACCGGGCTCCATGCATAGGACCACGCCGGTGAACGCCTGATCGAACTCTTCCAGCGAGACGGTTCGTCGTCCGCTTGCAGGGTCGTTGAGGTAGGCGCGGCCTTTTCGAAAGCCCTCCACGACGAGGAAGTGATTGAAGTTCCAGAAGACGATGAAAGGGCCCGGCAACTTCTGGACGTCTTCGAACTCGGTCGAGAGGCCCTTTGCCTTCAGCCCGTAGTGTCTCGCGGCCTTGACGACGTTGGCTGCATTGCTGCCGTCACGCGAGATCCCGCACTCTTCTCGAAGTTCCGAGAGGGGGACGATGCGACCCCAATGCGCGAGGACGATTCCGAGCGATGCCGCGCCGCACTCCACCGCCTCCATCTGAAGTACCGTCGGTGTCGTTGGAATGCGCGGTCCCATCGCCGGTGCTCTCAGTCGATTCCCGCGGCTGACTTCAGGATCGGGATCACGAACGTGATCGGCGCCCTTCGCTCGACGACGACGCGAGCCGTGGTCGTCGTGCCCGCGGTGATCGGGAATCCGGGTCCCTTGGAGGCTGACCATTTGACCGCGCTCGACGTCGTCGGATCGGGCTCGAGTTCGGAAAAGACCTGGATCCGATAGCCGCCGGCGATCAACGCCTCCGCCAGCTCGCGATTTCCCACCACTTCCTCCGCTTCCGACAGCGAGACGGGGAAGGGCGAAACGGCAGTGACCTTGCCGACGATGCTCCCGTAGCGCTCGCGCTCCACGGTGTCGGGAGTGACGAGGACCGGCATCCCGAGGGCGACTCGCTTTCCATCCTTGACGGTGAAGTAGGTCACGCACTCGAGCGGGTTGCTCGATTCGTTCACCACCATCGACGCGATGCGCGCGCCCGCCTCGAGGAAGTCGCCGACCGCCGCGCTCACCTCGATGACTCGCGCTGCGTGGGCGGCCACGATCTGGCTCCCCTCGCGCAGCTGATCCTCGAGCATCGCGACCTTTCGGTTGACCTCGGCGAACTGCTGCTCGCGGTCCGAGATCCGCTCGATCCGGTCGAGATATCGCTCTTCGGCTTCCAACTGTCGGGTCTGGACCTCGCGAAGCTTCCCCTCCACGTCCGACATCTTCGAGAGGCTGTCGACCATGGACGCTTCGACTTCCACGAGCGCCTCGACGGAAACGATCCCGGACTCCTGCAGCTTGCGTTGCGCCTCCAATCGCTTGCGGCGGGACTCGGCGAGTTCGTGGGTCAAGTTCCACTGCTCCTGGAGCCTTGCGCGGTCTTCCTCGATGGCCTGTTGTTCTTTCTGACGCAGCGCTTCGGCCAGCTTGCGATACCCCAAGATGTAGGCCTCGACGCTGGTGCCTTGGACGTCGGGGCTGCAATCAGTCGAGGCTCCAGGCGGTTGATTCAAGATGACTTTCACGGCGCGAATCTGAGCGGCCAGCTCTTTTGCCTTCTCGCGTTCGAGCGCGAGTTGTTTCTCGATCTCCGGCTTTCGAATCTTGCCGACGACGGCTCCCGCGGCGACGCGTTCGCCAACCGTGACGTCGAGCTCGGATAGGTAGCCGGCGCTCGGTGTTTCGACATGCACGATGTCGCGGGGCCGACCGAGCATCCCGCGTCCCTGCACGTTCACCGGGATCCGGCCGAAGACGGCCCAAACGACGACGCCTGCGACGAGGATCGAAGTTGCGAGAAGGGGAATCCACGAGCGGCGGTCGACGACGCGGAGAAGCTGATCGAGCCTCTCCGGAGAGGAGAGACGCTCGAGCGACTTTTCTCGAAAGAGGCCGGGACTCGACTCCGCCATCAGAGTTGACTCCGAGCGGCGCGTCGACGAACGAGCGGCGTTGGCCCCGGCCAAGACGAAATCGGGAGGGTCAAGACGCCTCGACCCTCGGCGCGGCACGGAGTTGTCGCATCATCCAGTCGAACCGAGCGCCGGCCAGCGCGACGCCGCCGAGCAGATCCGCATCCATTTCGTCCTCGTGCCGAACGGTCTCGTCCAGGTTCAGCTTGCCGTCGTATCCGAGGCGCTGCTGTGTCTTGCGAAGGCGCGCCGCCAGGAAGACGCCGAGTGCGCGGTAGAAGCGCGCCGCGAACGGGTGGTCCGCATCGAGCTTCGAGCTCAGCATCGCCCGGGAAACGGCGAGCACCGTGACGCTGGTCGTCGCGACGACCGACGCGGAAGGGGGACGCGAGTCGAGGAACGAAAGCTCCCCCAGGACCTCACCCGACTTCAGGGCAGCGATTTCCTTGCCTCCGAGCGCTTTCAATGTCACGGAAAGCTGCCCGTCGAGAAGGATGAAGAGAACGGGAATTGGGCGGCCTTCTTCGATGAGAACGCTTCCCTTCGTGAACGACTTGCGGACCCCATTCTGGACCAACCAGTCGATGTCGGCGTCGGCCAACTCGTTCAAGATGTACAGGACTTTTCGCATGACTCACCCGTGCTTGTCCGGCGAGATTCTCCGTCGTCGCCGCGCTTCTCGACTCGAAGTCACATTGCAGCGCCCAACCGTTGACACGGAGCGTCTGGACGAGGCGAGCGGTTCCGTGATGTCCCGCTCCGCAGCCCGTGCGGGTCTCCCATCGGCCGGCATTGCATCGCGCGACCGCATTCCTTCAGGATGAGCGAGATTCGGCGGCCTGTCGAGAGGCGAGAGGATTGTCGCGTCGATTGTAGAGCGACGATCGATCGCCGGCTCGGCTAGGCTGGAATCGAGCGGGCCGAGCGCTTTCGCCGCCCGCGCCGAAAGTCGAAACAGGGCAGACAACCCATCGGTCGCCTGCCCTGTTTGCGGATTCGTGCTACGAAAAACTAGCGAATGACTAGCCCTTCTTGCCCGTTCCGGTGGTGGGCTTCGTCGGGATGGTGTTGCTTCCCGTGTCTCCCGACTGATTGGTGGGCGTCTGGGTAACGCCAGCGCCGGAAACCTTCTTCAGATCCTCGTCGTTGATCGGGCGATTCTTCGGCATGGTTGCCTCCCTTTAGAAAGAGATTCATAGAGCCATTACTCACCCACGGGCGCTCACGTTACGCCTTCGGTAGAGGGTGTCAATAGACTGTGCCGAGCGGCTCGTTCGGACTTCGAGGGCCCGCGAATCGCTTCGGATCAAGCGTTTGCGTCCGCCGCCATCTCGGCCGCATAGATTCAGGGTTGCACGTTGCCGCTCGAACGTCGGGAATCAAAGATCACCGCATTGCGCCTTCTCCAAGAAGAACGTCGTCTCCCGGAAAACCGAACGAACTTTTCCCGACGCCGCGCTTCCTTCGGGGTGCTCGGCTTGACGCTGGATGGGGGCTCAGTATCCTTGCGGCATTCTCGCGATTCGACGCGCAAGGGGAACCCCACGATGAGCGATGCAGTTCGGAGGTCGTCTGCGGCGCGGCTGCTGCGACGACTCCTCGGCCGGACCGAGCCGCGCGAATCGTCCCATTCGAAGGTTCCCGGGCTGTCCGAGCCGCTCGCCGATGCGCTCGAGGGTGGGATGAAGGTTCGCGCCGCAGTCGACTTCACGGAGCTGGCGAATCAGACGAATTCCGGCGCGCTCGACCAGGGTGCGAAAGTCGACCGGATGCGAAAGATGCTGGACGTACTCAGCGACTCGTCCGAGGCGCTGCTTTCCTGCAGCTCGCTCGACGACATGCTCCGGCGCGTCCTCGATCTCGCGTTTGGTCACCTGCCGGTGGAGCGCGGCTTCATCATGCTGTGGGACGCTTCCAAGAACGATCTCGTCGTGAAGAGCGTGAAGCGCAAGAAGAAGGCCGACACGGAGTCTTCGGATACGGCGTTCTCGCGCACGATCGTCAACGATGCCTACAACAAGCGAGTCGCGATTCTCACGATCGATGCTCAAAACGACCCGCGCTTCATGACGCTTTCCGTGCGGACGCTAGGCGTACGGTCCGCCATGGCCGCGCCGCTGCTCAACGGCGAACACGTCGAGGGCGTGATCTACGTCGACACGCCGCTGCTCGTCAAGGCGTTCGACGAGTTCGACCTCGACCTTCTGTCGGCGCTCGCCAACCACGTTGCGGTCGCGATCGAGCGTGCTCGCCTCCAGGAATCGGTGGTTCAGCAGACGCTGGCCCGCAACCGCCTCGAGCGCTATCACTCGCCGGCCGTCGTCGAGCGAATCGTCGGCGGCATGGCGTCGGGCGGAGACGAGCTCACGGCGGACGAGCGCGACGTCACGGTTCTCTTCGCGGACATGGTCGGGTTCACCGAAAGGTGCGAAACCATGGCGCCCCGCGCCGTCGCGGCGATGCTCAACCGCTACCTGAGCGAGATGGCCGAGGTGATCCTTCGACACGAGGGGACCCTCGACAAATTCATCGGCGACTGCGTGATGGCCGTCTTCGGCGCGCCGATCGCCGACGAGAACCACGCGCGGCGGGCGGTCGCGGCCGCTCTCGACATGCGCGAAGCGCTCACGCGTTTGAACGCACCGCTCGCCGAGAGCGCGCGCATGCAATTTCGAGTGGGAATCCACTCGGGGAAGGTCATTGCCGGCGATCTCGGATCGGTTCGACGAAGCGACTTCACGGTGGTGGGGTCGACGGTGAACCTCGCTGCACGAATCGAGTCGAGCGTCGCGCAACCGGGACAGATCGTGGTCTCGGACGTGACCCGTGATGCGGTCGCGGACCAATACGATGCCAAGTTGGTGGGCGAATTCACCCCCAAAGGGATCGCGCGAACGGTGCGGTGCTACGAGATCACGGGTCGAAGCGTCGCGCGGTCGGTAGCGACCGCTCCACCGCGCGCGTCCTGAGTCGCACTCACCGAAAGTCTCCGAGCGCGCTTCTCGCGGGGAGTGTCCGCCCGAACCGAGCCGCCGCCGCTGGGGCTCTTGTTCGCAGGATCGAATCGAGCGGTTCGAGCCCAAAACGAGCGCTCCCTTGTTGGTGAGGGGCGTCCATATCAGAATCGTCGTTTGCCATGCGGACATCGACGAAGATCGGGATCCTTCTTTTCGTTTTGGGTGTCGGAGCGTCGATCGCCGCGATTGCGCTTCTCGCGCGTCGCCCTTCCGGGAGCCCGTCGCGCCCCTCTTCCGTGAGCGACGGCCCGACGAGCGGAGAACCCTCCGGGCCGGCGGCAAACCACTCCCGTCCGAGTTCGCCGGACGCGGCGTCGCAGGAAGCGGGCACGCCGAGCGCCGTCGCATCAGGCCTCCTGGGTTCCATCCGGGGGCGCCTCCTCGACGCGCTCACCGAGACACCGCTCGCCGGCCTCGTCGTGCGAAGCGACTCGTCCGACGGTCCGGCGACGAGCGGACCCGACGGCGCATTCCACATCGATAGCGTGAGAGCCGGCGGGGTCCGCATCTGGATCGACCATGCCTTCCTTCGGATGGATCGCGGCTACGTGCGCGTTGCTGCGAGTCAGGTGACCGACCTCGGCGACGTGCTCGTGCGCAGCGGCGGCGCGCTCCGCGGTCGCGTGATCGATCCGGAAGGCGCGCCCGTGGAAGGTGCGACCGTGCGTGCCGGCGATCGATTGCCCTTCGGCGTTCCGGGCTTCGGTGTGGCGACCGACCGAGGCCCGGGCAACGCGAGCACGGGATCCGACGGCACGTTCCTTCTTCAGGGACTCCCGACGGAGCGCGCTCGTACGATCGTCGCCACGCACCCCGATTTTGCGCCGGCGGCGCTCGATCGCGTGATCCCCGTCGCCGGCGTCGAGACGGGCGTGCCAGACATTCGACTCTCCCGCGGCAGCTCGATCTCGGGGCGCGTGACCGACCCCAACGGGAAACCGATCGTCGCGGCCGTCGTTCGCGTGCGAAGCGACGAGGCCGCGCGCTTCGACGTCGGACCCTTCGAGCGCGATGCGCGAACGGACGAAGACGGGCGCTATCGCGTGCCGCACCTCTTGGCCGGGAAGAAATCCGTCGCCGCGACGGCAAAGGGATTTGCTCGCGCTGCGCGCGAAGCCGTCGTCGTCAGCGGCGTTGAACGCGACGAACTCGCCGGTATCGACCTCGTGCTCGAGCCTGGCCACTCGATCTCGGGGCGCGTGCTCGGGCCCGACGGGGCGCCCGTCGCGAAAGCACGCGTGACCGCGCGGCCATCCGATGGTCGGCCGCCGATGGGACGAGGGTCCGCCGGGGAGTCGAACGACGACGGAACGTTCCGCCTCGATGGACTGTCCGAAGGCGTGTTTTCCGTGAGCGCTTGGGCCCAGGGCTTCCTCGCAGCAACGCGCGACGGAGCGGCGGCGGACTCGATCGACCTCGAGATCGCCCTGGTCAAAGGCGCTTCGATCTCCGGCAAGGTCGTCTCTGCGGATACCGGCGATGGCATCGCCGCAGCCCGCGTGACGGCGGGCGGCCGATCAGGTGAAGGCGCGATGCAATCGGTCTCCACGGATGACGTGGGGAACTTCCGCGTCGACGGCCTCGCAGCAGGCACGTTCGTGCTGACGGCCAATGCGGACGACTTCGCGCCCGCGACCTCGGACCCGATCGTCGTGAACGGAGCCGAAGAGGCAACCGACGTTTCGATTGCCTTGGCGCCTGGCGCAACGATTTGCGGCGTGGTATTGGACGCGTCCGATCGATCGCCGATCGCCGGTGCCGTCGTGCGCGTCGTCGGGAAAAACCCCAGCCAAGACTTCTTCGATCTCCCGATGAACTTGGGCACCGACGACGAGAACTGGGGCGGCGACGGATTCGGCTCCGGCGGCGTGCGCACCTCCAAGGACGGAAGCTTTACGTTGCGTGGAATCGTCGGGGGCTCGACGACGGTCGAGGCGAAGGACCGTCGTCACGTCAGCGCGCGCGCGGAGGATCTCTTCGTCGACCGTGGCGGCGTGTTGCGCAACGTCGAGCTCCTGCTGCCGCGAGGCGGAAGCGTCCGCGGGGTCGTCACCGGCGAGAACGGCCAGCCCGAACCCGGCGCGCACGTCTCGATCACCGGTGAAAACCGGGTCGCAAAGGAGACCGAGACAGACGCCGAAGGCGCGTACCTCCTCGAGGGGATACCCGCGGGCCACTATCAGGTCTTTCGGTACTCCGGCGGCCTCGATTCGGGCGTTCAAGAATCGCTTCCTGCCGACGTGCGGGACGGCGACACGACGATCGTCGACTTTGGCCACCACGGGGCACGTTGCCGACTCTTCGGTCAGGTCCGCGACGGCGACGAGTCGATGCCGTTTGCGAGCGTCGACTTCTGGCTCGAGAGCGACACCGAGCAGTTTCAGGGCAAGAGCGTCGCCGCCGACGCGCAGGGCGCGTACGAAGTCGTCGGTCTCCTCCCCGGACGCTACCGGGCGGCCGTGAACCAGCGATTCCAAGGGGGTCGAGCGAGCTTCTCGATCACGATCGACGTTCCGGCCACGGCGACGGAACTCCGCGTGGACC
Source organism: Planctomycetota bacterium (assembly GCA_016178505.1). Taxonomy (GTDB): domain Bacteria; phylum Planctomycetota; class JACOTG01; order JACOTG01; family JACOTG01; genus JACOTG01. Next base: position 53,648 of record JACOTG010000307.1, on the reverse strand, counting down.
TCGTTGCGCCGCAAGGTCGGCTCATCGGCCGAGTCGTCGACGCGGTGTCGGGTGATCCGATCGCCGGCGCATTCGTTTCGGTGAATGGCGACGAGGAATCGGGTGGCGACGCCGCGCAGGGGATTTCTGGCGCTGACGGCCGGTACGAAATCGGCCACCTCGCTCCCGGAAGCTACGAAGTGACCGTGAATCCGCCCGCCGTCACCAACGCCAGCGCCGCCTATGCACCGGAGCGAATTGCGTCGGTCGTGATCTCGGAAGGTCGAACGTCATCGGTGGACTTCAAGCTGGTCGGAGGCGGGGCCCTCGAGGTGTCGGTGCGAAATGCTCAGGGCGACCGCATCGATCCGGCATTCGGTCGCTTGCTCGACGAGAACGGCGCCGAGGTGGAGCTGTGGGGGGGTGGCGACGCCGAGCCCGGTTCCGACCTTCGCCTCGACTCGGTCCATCCGGGTACCTACACGCTCGAGGTGATCGCGGAGGGTCTTGCGGCGTCGCGTCGCTTCGGAGTCCGCATCGACGCCGGCCGAGTCCGCCACGAGGATGTGATCCTCACGGCTGGGGGGGCGCTTCGCGTGATCGTCAACGACCGCGACGGCCGCGAGATCGAGCCGCTGTCCGTTTCCATTCGCACGGCAAACGGATTCGAGCCGCTCGTCGACCTGCAGCCCTTTGGATTGCCGCGCACGTCGCGGTCGCCGGGCTATCTCGATCACCTCGCTCCCGGCACCTACGTCGTGAAGGCGACCGTCGATTCCGTGGGCGACGGAGCCCCCCTGTCGGCCACCGTGACCATCGACGAAGGTCGCGAAACGAACACTCACCTCACCGTTCGCTGATCGTCGCGCGACCCCACTTCCGAGAAAAAAACCGACGCCACGAGAAATTTTTTGCTCAAGAATCTGCGAAGTCCGTAACGCCTTGCCGGGCTTGAGGGATGGGATCGATGGCACACCCGTCGCTTACGCGCGCGCGAGAACCCCACTCTCGATCACGCGCGAGTTGACTCGCAAAACCGACCCCCTATACTCCGCCGCGTCATTCAGGTGTGTTTGGAGACGACCCTGAAGGGATACTTGCACAGAGAGTAGTGCGCTTCACTCGTCGCGAAGCGTGGTGGGTTTTTCTGAGAGAGGGCTTCGTAGGGGACGGTCACTATTGGGTGGCCGCGGCGTAGCTCGCCTCAGCTCACCGCACTCTTCGCGATCACGCCTGTCGCGTTCCTGAACCCAAGTGCAGTCGGTCTGCGTCGGATCGTCACATCCGGGAATCCGGAGATCCGGTGCCGCGCCGAGTTGGTTCTGGAGATCGTTTTTCGAACGCAACAGGAGGTGGGTATGAAGCGCTTTACGCCACGCGGCGCGGCGGGGTTCACGATGATCGAACTCCTCGCCGTGCTCGCCATCGTGCTCACGCTTTCCGCGATTCTCTTCCCGGCCATCGAGAACGCGCGAGCGAAGAGCCTTCAAACGAAGTCGCTGCAAAACGTGCGAAGCCTCGGCCAGGCTCTGATCCAGTACGAAGCCGACCGCGGCCATTATCCGGCCGGTGAGTTGGTGTTCGATGGGCAGGATTCGACCGGGACTGCCGTCGCGATTCGGCAGCGCTGGATGAACGCGCTCGCGCCCTACATGGGCTCGGACGAGCGTGCGATCACCGACGCACAGGGACGCGCGGGCGGCGACCCGAACGACGTGAACGGCGCGAGCGGCGACCGCGACCAAACGGTCTTCAACAAGGGCTTCGCCGATCCGGCCGCGGGCGGCTGGGAGATCGGGCGAAACAACTCGATCGGCTACAACTACCAGTACCTCGGAGACGCGCGGGAACGCCTCGACTCGACGGGGCCGGCCGCACCCATCGTCAACGGCCAGCCGGTTCGGGGCTTCGTGAACTACCCGGTCACGCGCGCTCAAATTCCGCGGCCGGACAAGACGATCGCGTTCGGGTCGAGCGACGGCACCGGCGGTTACTCGCCGTATCGGTCGCCCTCGACGTCGCTCCCGCCGACTTCGAACGACGGCGCTCCGGGCACCATCGGGCAGGACGGTCTCGCGCAGCTCGGCAATGACGGGTTCCTGCTGGACCCGACGTTTCTTCCCCTTCGCGACCTGAACAACGACGGCGTGCTCGACCAGACGAACGACATCGCCGGTGCCGCAGGATCGCGCGGCGCTGCCGATCAACGGCACTGCCAGGCGGCGCGCAGCGTGCTCAGCAACCGGCACAACGGTGGCGCAACGGTCGTCTTCGTCGACGGGCACGCGGAGTGGGTCCTTCGCGAAGATGCCTATCGCGACAAGGACACGGGAGCGTTCTCGAACGCGCTCTGGAACGGATTCGGTCGCGACAACGACGCCAACGGCAACGGACGGATCGATCCGCTCGAGGGCGAGCGCGTGCTCGACGCGAACGAGGCGTTCGCTGCGGGTCAGACCGACATCAGCCAGGGCGTCTGCTCGCGGAACCTCCAAGTGTTGAACGCACTCGGCTCGCCGCAGCTCGTCTGGTCGTTCCAGGGGTACGGGCCCGGCTTCGACACGCAATCGACGCCGTTCCGCGGCGAGCGATTCGGCCCGACGTTGCCCAAAGTCCCGCCGCTCGAGCCTCCGCGCGGCAACGCGAGGGCGAACCGCACGGGACCCTGAACAGAGAAAATCCCAGTTGTTGGTGCGGAAGGGTGTCCAACCGCAATGGATCCCCGGGGGGCTCAGAGCCCCCCGGGCCTTCCGCGAACCCAGTCTCGACCGCCGATGTTCCACGCAACGAAACGGTGGCGCGGCGTCGACGGGAAGATCGGCCTGACTCGCGGCCGATCGACCGTGAACGGGGTCTCTTGCCGGCAGCTTGTCGAATGAGCCGGGAAATGGAGGGCTTGCGATGAATCCGACGTTTCCGGTCATCCAGGCTTCTGCGCTTCGAAAGGTCTATCGCAGTCGGTTCTCGCGGCGCGAGGTCGTGGCGCTCGATCGTCTCGACCTCGAGCTCGGCTGGGGCGAAGTGCTCGGGCTTCTCGGTCCGAACGGTGCCGGCAAGACGACGTCGATGCACCTGCTCCTCGGCTTCCTGAAGCCGACGTCGGGGACGATTCGTCTGTTCGGCGGCGAACCGAGCGAGCGCGCCGTCCGCGCGCGCATCGGCTTCCTTCCCGAGGAGTCGCCGTTTCCGAGCCGCTTCACTGCGGAGGAGACACTTCGGTTCTACGGACGCCTCTTTCGCATTCCGTCGGGAGAGCTTCGACTGCAAGTCGACGAGCTGCTCCATCGCGTCGGCCTCGACCGCGTGCGACATCGTCGCGTCGGCGAGTTCAGCAAAGGCATGAAGCGGCGCCTCGGCATCGCACAGGCTCTCCTCAACGATCCCGATCTCGTGGTCCTCGACGAGCCAACCGCCGGTCTCGATCCACTCGGCACGCGTGAGGTGAAAGAGATCGTCCGCTCCGTTCGCTCGCGCGGCGCATCCGTGATCCTCTCGTCGCATTTGCTTTCCGACCTCGAGGCCGTCTGCGACCGCGTCGTGATGCTCCACGGTGGCCGCGTCGTTCGCGAAGGTCGTCTTGCCGAGCTCCTCGCGCGGCCGGACGAATGCCGTCTCGCGTTTAGGGGACTCAATCCGCACGGCGTTCGCGCGCTCATCGACGAAGCGCTCCGACGCGAGTGCGAGGTCGTCTCGATGGGCCCGGGTCAAGAGAGCCTCGAGGAGTTCTTCCTTCGAGCGCTCGGCAATTCGGACGAAGCGAACCGGTGAGCATCGTTTGGATCGCGATCGCGACCGTGCGCGAAGCCGCGCGCGGGCGAGCGGTTCGTGCGCTTGCCGCGCTCGCCGTGGTGCTCCTCTTCCTGATCGCGCTCCTGCCGGCGGTTGCTCCGGAGGAGAAAGCGGTGATGCTCGTGAAGCTCCTCGTGGGAGTCGCGGGAATCGTCGCCACGGTCTCGCTCACGTTCGTCGGGGCAGCGGCGGTGTCCGGTGATTTGGAACGGGGCCACCTCGCCGTCGTTTTCGCGAAGCCCGTGTCACGCGCGGGTTGGATTGCCGGTCGTGCGCTCGGCGTCGCGGCACTTGCGCCCATCCTGCTCGGAGCCCTCTATGGAATCGCGCTCGCCGCCTTCTACCTAGCGACATCTGGCGACCTTTCGTCGGAGCTTCGCCTGCTCCATCCCGAACGTGAGATCGTCGGTCACGTCGGCAAGTTGGCCGACGGCCCCGCGGTGGAGTGGACCTTCGACGAAACGGCGCTGGCGTCGCGCCCGCACGTGCTGCGATTGCGGCCGCGGGCCGAGGACGAGCGGATGCCTCGCGTACCCGCGGTTTTGTGCGTGTCGCGCGGCGTCGACGAACCGGCGGAAACGCGCAACTTCTCCGTCGGCCGTGATCTCGTGCGGGACTTGGAGCTGCCACCCGGACTCCTCGATGGAAAGGGGCTCCGGGTCCGCGTGATTCCCCGCGACGAAGCGGCGGCGCTGCGCGCGGATCCGGACGCTGCCGTTCTCCTCGCGCCGTCGACGGGTGGCTTTGCATCGAACCTCGCGCGAGCATTCGCGTCGCTCGCCGCGGCAGCGTCGCTCGCCGGCGCGTTCTCGGTCGCGGCGTCCGCCGCCGTTGGAGGGCGCATCGCGCTCTTGCTGGCGCTGACGCTGGTCGTCGCCGGCTCGCTCGTCGAATCGATGCGAGCGTTCGGCCGGCTTGCCGAAGACGGCGCGCCGGTGCTCGCTGCGTTCGATGGTAGCGCACCGGTGACGTCACCCGGTCCGTTTCGCGTCGTGCTCGGACGCGCCGTCGGTTGCCTCGCTTACGCGATGCCGGATCTCGGACGATTCGATCTCTCGCGGGCGCTGGTCGGCGGTCGCGAGATCCCATGGACGACGCTCGGTGAGAACGCGGCGTATGCGCTTGCATACGCGGCTGCGTCCTGCGCCCTCGGCTGTTTCGCTTTCCGAGGGCGGGAGGTCGCTCGATGAAGATCGTCGTGAACTCTCTCGTGAAAACGATTGCGCTGGCCCTCGGCGTGTCTTCCCTCTCACTACTCTCAATAGCCCTCGACACGCCGAGGGTTGGCGCTCCTTCAGAAGATAACGGCGATTGGCGAGCCGTGCACCTCGCGCCTGCCGACCTCGTCGGCACGGTCGCACTCGCCGGCATCCGCCCGATCGCGGTCAACGCGCTTTGGGTGCGCTCGATGGAAGCGTTTCGGCAGAAGGACTGGACCGAGGCATTGGCGATCTATCGAGCGATCGCGTTCCTCCAGCCGCGACTGGACGAGGCGTGGCTGCTCAACGGTTGGAACCTCGCCTACAACCTCTCCGCCGACTTCGCGGCCCGCGGACGAGCTCGGGAGGCGACGGCGAGCGTGCTCGACGGAATCGACTTCCTTCGCGAGGGGGCTCGCCGGAATCCGGATAGCGCCGAGCTACGGAGCTACGAGGCGTGGGTTCTCTACGACCGCGGTCGCAGTGACGACGTCGCGTCGGCTCTCCGTGCGCGCGGCGAGGAACCTCTCGATGCGGCCATTTCCGCCGCGCGCGACGCGGCGACGCTCGATTCGACCGGACTCGCCGCGTACTGGCTCGCGTTCTACCTCAGCCAACGTGCCGCCGATGCGTCGCGCGGCGCCGGTGCCTTCGCCGACCTCGACGAGGCACTTCGGGCTCTCGACCGCGTCACCGGTCCGCTCGCCGATCGAGCGCGCGAACGTCGCGCAGAGATCGAAGCGCTGCGGAATCGACTGGAGAATCGACCATGAAAGCGCTCCTCGATCGCGTTCGGTTCCCGATGCGAAACGGTGCCGAGCGACGCGCCGAGCGTCGTCGCCATCCGAGGGCGACGCTCGTCGACATCGAGGCCTACTACCTTCGCTCGAGCCTCCTCGACGCGACCGCGCGTCGCGCCACGATCGTCGACCTGTCGCGCGAGGGCGTCTGCTTCGATGCCGAGGACGCGATCGAGAAGGGCATGGAGATCTCATTGCGCCTTCGCGTCCCGTACACCGAGCGCTTCGTGCGCGCGGCGGGTCGCGTCGTGCGCGTGGAGGCGGCGCCGGATGGGCGACTTCACCGAACGGCGGTCAGATACGGAAAGCTCGTGAACGGAGAGGACGAGATGCTCTTCGACGCGATCTTGGACCTCTTGGCGTGACGGGAGAAGAGAGGGAACGTCCATGAATCGAAGATCGAATCGACTGGCTCGCCTGGTGGCGATCGCCATCGTCCCGGCTTTCGCGTTCTCGTGTGCGTCCGATCGCTCGCCTCAGTCCGACGATCGCTACGCGGATCGCGTGCGGGAGGGCGATGAGGCGGTCGCGCAAGGCGATTTCCAAAAAGCGATTCAGATCGGCGACGACATCCTTGCCGCCGACAAGGCGAACCGCGCGGCGCTGAACCTCGTCTATCGAGCCAGGCTCGCGGAGCTGGAAGCGCGCAAGGACGCCGCCGAGCGCGAGAAGAAGCTGAGCCACGAGCGCGGGCTCGTCGATGCGGACGAGGCGTCGGAGCTGCCGAGAGAGGCTCCAGTCCTCGATCGTGCACAGATCGTGCTGCGCTCCGGTCTCACGAAGGACAGCATCGCCGACGTCGAGAAGAAGCTCACGCACAAGGTCGACGGAATGAACCTCGTCGACGCCGACCTCGACTTCGTGCTCCAGGAGATCTTCAAGGTCGCGGAGATCAACGTCGCCGTGGACCCGAAGCTCCTCGCGGGAAAGAAGCTCACGCTGCGCGGCAAGGATCTCACCGTCCGCTACATGCTGGAGTACGTCTCGCGAACACACGGCCTCCAGTTCACCCTCGACAACGAGAACGTGTGGATCACTTCCGCCAAAGACCCGGTCTTCGTCACGCGCATGTATCGCCTCGACCGAGGCCTCTCCACGTCGGAAATCGGGGACAACTACAACGTGCTCGGGACGCTCGGCTTCCTCGGCTCGATCACGGGATCGGCGAGTCAGAAGTCGACGATCGGCGGAGTCGGCGGGTCGGGCTCCATCGGCTCGACCAGCGGGCGCATTCCCGGAGCCGGCAATCGACGCGAGCAGGAGAAGTCCTTCGAGGAGCTGTTCCTCGAGAAACTACCGCATCTCGTTTCCCACTGGCCCGAAGGCAGCGAGTACTTCCTCGACAAGAAGAAAAACGTCGTCGTCGTGAAGTCGTCCCGCGAGGGCGTCGCGGAGGTCGAGGATCTCCTGAAGGAAATCGACACGACTCCGCTGCAGGTAGGAATCGAGACGCGCTTCATCGAGATCCGCGGTCGGGAGAACCTCGACCTCGGCGTCGATTTCAACTTCCCGAACGGCGCGGTGTTCAATCGCAAACACGACGTGAGATTCGACACGGGAACGGGGACGTTCTTCGGGGTTCCGCAGGGCTTCGGCGATCCACTCAACGGCGGGACGAACGTCGTCGTTCGCGGCGTCCTCAGCGACCCGCAGTTCGAAGCGTTCCTCTTCACGCTGGACCGCACCGACTTCGGCAACGTGCTCGCATCGCCGCAAGTGACGACCGCGAACAACAACTCGGCCACGATCGCGATCACGCGGAATCTTGCGTTCATCGAGAGCTTCGAGGCGGTGTTCGATCAGCGCTTGCAGACGACGCCGGGCGGCGTGACCACGCAGGACGCAAACGTCGCGTTCGTCGCACGCATCAACGACCAGAACTTCACGGGCATCGTCCTCAACGTCACGCCCTCGATCGGCGCCGACGGCAAGCACATCAACTTGATGCTGCAGCCGGTGGCCAAGGAGCAGGTGGACGAGATCGAGATCAAGAACGTCGTGGTCGCGCCGACCGCGCCGAACGGGACCGCGGACCCGAACGACCCCAACAGCGGTTCGACGCCGACGGCGCCCTCCTTGACGCGGCCGATCCTCGAGACGCGATTCATCAACACGCAGCTCACGATCGAGGATGGAGCCACCGTCGTACTCGGCGGTCTCATCTCGGAGCGCGATCGCAAGGTCGAGAACAAGACTCCGCTTCTCGGTGATCTCCCGGTACTCGGCTGGCTGTTCCGGCGGGAGACGACGGTTCACGAGAAGAGCAATCTCTATATCTTCGTGCGCGCGAAGATCCTCGGCCCGGCCGGCGAAACCTATCGCGATGCCCGAAAAGCGGCGGGGGGCTAGCCATGGCGACGAGCATCGCCTTCACGTCGTCTGAGGCGCGCGTCGCGCGAGTGGGTCGCCGCGGCCGCGGACTGGTCGTGGCGCCGCTCCGCCGCGTTTCGTTGCCGCCGGCGTTTTGGCACGGCGCCGAGGGAGCCCACGTTTCGCGCGACGACGTTCGGGATCTCGCGACGCGGATCGCTGCGGGCGGAAGTCCTCGCGTGACCGTGAACGAGATCGGCACGCTCTACCAGCTTTACCTCTTTCCGAGAACGTCGCGGCCGAATCGCGACGCGCTCGTCCGCGTGATCGTGGGGTCGTCGGCAGCGGCTGGCGGCGACGGCGCGCTCGTCTCGGACCAAACGCTCCTCGATGGCGTGTCGCCGCACGGTCCGTCCGATCTCGTCCTGGTCGCTGCGGCTCGGCGTGAGGCGCTCGCGCGAGTCCAGGCGTCGCTACGCCGGGCTCGCATCCGAACGCGCGAGTTCGTGCCGGGGACCGTGGGGCTCTACCGATTCGTCGTTCGGTTCGTTCCCGAGGCGCTCCGGGGAATGGTCGCCGTGCTCGCCGTCGAGGCGGACGCCCACGCCGCGACGTTGGTTCTCCTATCGGAAGGCCGACTCGTCGCCGCCCGCGAGATTCGACTGCCGGCTGGGCACGATTCGACCACTGAAGCCCGCGAAACGCTGGAGCGCCTCGCAGCCGATCTGCACGAGTCGCTCGACGCGGTCGCTCAAGCGTCGAAGATCGCGGAGGCGGCAGTCCCGACGCGGGTGCTCCTGCTGGGAAAACCGGGACCGCTCGGCGACGTTCGCGCAACGCTCGAAGCCCACGCTTTCCAAGGGGTCGAAATCGTCGACGCCGCGGCGCGGCTTCGCGAGGGCGGCGTGCGCCTCGATGAGCCGGAGAACGCACTGCCGGAAGAGCCGGGCGAGTTCGCCGTGCCGATCGGGCTTGCGCTTCCGTTCGTGAAGGGAGCGCCCGACCTTCGTCTCGCAATGCCGAAGATGCGGCGCAGCGTTGCGTCATCGCGGTTCCGCGCGAATCGCACGTTGGTCGGCGCCTCGATTGCGGCAGCCGCGACGGTCGGTCTCGTCGCACTCGGAGAGACCTACTCGCTGTCGGTGCAGAACGACAACGCCGACGTGCTGAAGTCGGCGTTGCAAGGCGGGATCCGCCAAGAGTCGCAGCTCCTGGGAATCGCGCAAGGGCAGAAGACCCTCGCCGACGAGTTGGCTTCCCTGCAGCTGCGAGCGTCGTCGCGCGCAGTCGAGACGCGGTTTCAAGCACTCCTCGATCGAGCCCCCGATTCGGTGAAGATCACGAGCGTTGCGCTCACGTCCGGTGAGGGCGAACTGCTCCCGGACGTCGCCGTCACGGCCGTCGTTCGCGGAATCGTGCAGGGTCGCGAGGACGAATCCGAGACGGCGCGAACGGACGTGTTGCGGCGATACGTCGAAGCGCTCGAACAGGCGTGCGGAAAGGGAAGCATCGAAATCCGGGAAGCTCGACCGCACAAGGACATCCCGAACGTCGAGACTTTCGAGATCCACGTGGCGCCCGGGGGGCGCGTCAGGGGGAAATCGTGAACACGATGCTCAAGCGTTGCCTCTTCGTCGCGACGCCGATCGTGATCGCGGCGCTTGCTCCCTGCGTCTTGCTCGCGGGTCTACGGGAGCAGCGCGAAACCGCCGACCGAATGGTCGCTCGACATCTCGCTCTCTACGACACGCACTACGCGGAGCCGACGGGCGTCGCCCTCGAAACGTTGCGCGCGCAATCCGATCGGGTCGGCAGTGCTCTCTTTACGGGATACAAGGCATTCGTGAGCCGGTTCGGCCTCCGGCCGTCCGCGCAATGCCAGCTTCCGGAAGGATCGAACCTCCCGTCGCTCGCGTTCAAGGAGGCGCTGATCCGTTTCCGTGAGCGCAACGCCGCACGGCTCCAGCGCGTCGCGGTGACGGGCGCATTCAATACGGCTTCGTTCTCCGACCTGCGGCCCGACGTGCTCGCCGAGTACCTCGTTCAGGCGGCGGCAACCGAGACGCTGCTCGACCTCGTCGATTCGGCCCCGATTTCGTCAGTGACGGCGCGAGTGTCGTCGAGTCGCCCGCATCGTACGCGTCCCAGCGAGATCCTCGACGTCGATCGCCTCGTGCGCGTGGCCGTCCGCATCGATTGCCGCGCGACGCTCGAAGGTCTGGACGCGTTCCTCGTTCGATTGGCCGGCGAGGGTAGCCCGTTCGTCGTCGAGAGGCTCGAAGTCGACAACGCTTTCGAGGTCGACACCGAGCGGCGCAACGCGGAACTCGCGTGTCGAATCGACGTCGTTGCGCTTCGCGTCGGCTTGCTCGAGAAACCACGGTACTCGGACCAACGTCCTGCTTGGGTTCGCGAAGTGGAGGGCTTGTGATGGTCCGCGGGATCGAGAATCGATTGCCACTGATCGGCGGCATCGCGCTGGCGGCGATCGTCGTCTGGCAGGCTCGACGTGTCGAAGCGCCGATGGTCGTTCTCCCGCCGTCCGACGGCACGGTCGAATCGATTCGACGCCAAGCGTTCGCGTTCCTGCACGTTCCCGAGCGCGTATTACCGCAGCTTGCGACGCTTCGCGGTTTGAAATTCGAGGCGGTTCCCGGGCCCGCGCCGGTAGCGAAGGAGATCGCGACACACGACCCGAGCCAGCCACGCCGTGATCCGTTTTTTCCGGCGTGGTACGCGCCGGAAACGGCGGCGATCGCCGCAGTCGACGGCGCCGCGATCGACGATCGTTCGTCTACGCAGAAGAAACCGCCGATCGCTCGGTCTCTCGCGACGCGCGCGAAGCCGGGCGGCAAGCTCGTTGCCGCTGACGATCGTCAGTGCCAATTCAGCGGCACGATCCTCCTGCAAAGCGGCAAGCCCGCCGCCGTCGTGAAAGACCTCACGTCCGGCGAGAACGTGCTCCTGTCCGAGGGCGAGAGCTATCGCGGTGTGCTGTTGGCGCAGATCGACTTCTTCACGGCGACGTTTGCGTCGCCGACCGGCGCGATCTATCGGTTCTCGACGGTGGTCGGCGGCGACAAGACGTTTCCGACGGGCGAGGGCGTTGCGGCACGCGAGCGCGCGACGGACGCCGGCGATTCTCCCGGCGGCGGGGTGGTCGAGCGCGATCACCGCAACGAGTGAGCGGGGATGAACCCCACGATTGCGATCGCCCAAACCACTTTTCGTGAAGCCGTGCGTCATCGTCTGGTGCTGCTGCCGTCTGCCGTGCTCGCGATCTTGGTCCTGCTTTCGGGACAAATCGCCTTCTTTGGATTCGGACGCGAGGCCGAGATGGTTCGCGAGGTCACCGCGTCGACGCTTTCGGTGGGAGCATCGGCGATCGCCGTGCTCGTCGCCATCGGTGCACTCTCCGGTGAGATGCACGACGGCGCCGCGCTGCTCTTGTTCGTGAAGCCGTTGACGACTTCGGAAGTCATCGCTGGGAAGCTCTTGGGCTCGCTCGCTGCTGCGGTGCCCGCGGCGGTGGCGATGACCGCGGCGGGCGCCGCCTCCCTTGCGTGGCGCGGAGATCCCGTTCCAGTCATCGGGCTCGCGTCGGTCACTCTGCTCGCCCTTGCGCAGGCGGCGATTCTCGCGTCCGTGGGGCTCGCGCTCTCGATCGGGCTACATCGTTCGGCAGCTGGATTGGGAGCTGCGCTCGTCTTTGCGCTCGGTCATTTGCGTCCGTTCGTCGACTCGGCGTGCGGTGAATCGCCGATGGGTCGAGTCGTTCGGTTCGTGCTCTTCGCGCCGATTCCAAACCTCGTCGCGCTGGATCCGACGGTTCCCTTCGGGCGCGGTCAAACGCCGCCATCGCTCGTCCTCGTGATCGGCGTCGTCTATGCGGCACTGTTCGCGTCGCTGGCCGTTGCGCTCGGCGCCATGTTGCTGCGTCGTGCGGAAGTGGCGCGGGCATGACCATCCGAGGGAATCGAGGATTCGGCGCAGCGGCCCTGCTCGTTCTCGTCGCCATACTCGGCATCGTGTCGGCGACGCTCTTCGCGCTCGTTCGGCTCGCCACGACGACGGAGCGCACGGAATCGATGCAGGAAGAAGCACGTCGATTCGCCGAGCGAACGATCCAGATCTCGATTTCCGCCCTGTCGACTCGTGAGTCGCACGATCCGTTCGGCGACCCCCGCATGGGGTTTTTCTCGGACGGCGGCGATCTCGACTCCGACGGAGTGATCTCGCGCGACGGGGAAGATCCGGGCGACGACTTCGGCACCGATGGCACGCCGAATCTTCTGGAGCCAGGGTTCGACTCGGCACATCACGACCCTTCGCGCGATGACGACAACGATGGGCGCGGTCCGGACGGAGTCGCCGGGACCGTCGACGATCGCCAAGGGACCGAGGGCAATGGACGATTCGACGGTCCCGACGGCCAACTGCACGGGCCGCGCGGCGCCCCACTCGGACTCGACGTGCGCGACGTCGGCATCGACGGGGTTCCCGACGTGCGCGAGGCGGGATTCGACGCGAGCGACAATCCGGATCCGGACCGCGACGACTATCACCCGATCATGAATCCGGGAGCGACGGAGCTGAACGGGTGGCTCGACCCCGGCTTTCCGGGCGACCCCACGAATCCCGGCGAAGGCAACTCGACATCCGATCCCGGGGTCGTGTTGCACACGGTCGAGTCGGGCGACGCGAAGTGGCGGGGGCGTGGCAGCCGAGTACGCCAACTTCGCAGCGTGAGGCACGCGAGCCGACTCCTCGACGACCGCGGTCGCTCCGTTTCGGTCACCGACACCGACGCGATGGTCGACGGACTCAGCTACATCCGCGTGATCGACAGCCAGAGCCGGCTGGACGTGAACGGGCCCGACGTGCTCACGGCACGCCTCCTGAACGCGCTGCTCCTCACCACGAACCTCTGTGCCGCGTGCGCGGCTCCCGAGATCTCGTATCCCGCAAACGGCCGCGACGATGATCACGATGGAGTCATCGACGACCAGGCGATCGGTCGCAACGGCCGCGGAATCGAGTACGACGAGGCGTTGGATGACGCATTGACCTCGGGACGCATCCCGCGGCGTTCGGACGGCACCATCGATTGGGATTCCGCGGGCCAGGACGCCGTTGCCGCCGACGACGCGATGCGAATCGTGCGGTATCGGGACTCGCTTCCCGAAGGTCGCTTTCAGTCGCTCGATCAGATCCTCGAGGTGAAGCGTGCGAGCGGCCAGCCGATCTTCGGCATGCTCGATGGCGACGAGTTCCTGCGGCTCCGCGACTTCCTCACCGTGAACGCCACGCGCGACGCGGAGGCGATTCGCGGCGCCGGGTTCGTCCACGAGTCGCGGGCGCCGATCGACGTGAACACCGCACCGGTGGAGGCGCTTGCTGCAGTGATGCTCGTCGGACTCACGCCCGACCGTGGCGCAGCCCCACTCGACGTGCGCGCGTCTGCGGCCGAGACGATCGCGCTCGAGACGCTCCGGTATCGCATGAAACAAAACCGGCGGCGTTCCGATGGCTCCGCGGCCTATCACCGAGCCGGCACGATCCGGTCGTTCGATCAGCTCGACGAGTTCTTCGGCGAGTTCGTTGCTGCGTTGGGCGATTCCGGCGTCGTGCAGGCGTTTGCCATCGATCCCTCGATTCGGGACGCCGTTCGCGATCTCCTTCGCGCGAATCGAGAGCGACTTCTCGTCCAGGCCAACCCGAACGCGAGGCTTCGACGCTTCAACCCGGATCTCGCAGCCGCTTACTCGATCGACAAGACCGACATCGAGGACCCGACGACCGAATTCTGCCTGTCGACGTTCGGCATCTACGAGCTCACGATCCTCACGCGAATCGTGACGGGCCAGAGCCTCGTGCCGAATTCGATTCTCCCCGGCGAGCCGCATCCTCTCCGCGACGCGCAGGACCACCCGCTGATCAACGGCCGCATCCTCTACCAGAGCGACCGCGAGCTCGCACGGTACGAGACCCGAATCGTCGTCCGCCTGGCATCGCGCTGGCGAGAGGGGACACAAGCCGACTTCGAGAGAACCGAGCCCGAGTTTCTAGCGGGGAGGAGGCGCTGCATGGCGGAGAGCTTCCCGGAGCACCGTGCCGGGGAGACACTCTCCACCCCCTTTCTCTCCTCCCCGCTTTCCGTCGGAATCAATGCCGACGTCGTCGTCATCGACGAGCGGAGCGGAATCGCGTACGCGGCTTCCGGCGGCAGCGTGCAACCGATCGAGTGGGACGCCGCGGGCCCACGACCTCTCGATCCGGTGAGCGGGGTGAGCGTCGACGCGCGACTCGCGTTCGACGGGGCGTTCCAGCGCGAAGGAGCCGGGCGACTCTACTCGACGTCGTCGAGCGGGGACCTCCGCGCAATCGATCTCGTGGCCTCGGGCGCGCGCATTCGCGCTCGGTCCGTCACCTCGCTCTTCGCGGGTACGCAGGTCGAGCGGGTCCTTCCGGTTCCCGAGCGTCGGGCGTTCTTCGCGCTGCTTTCCGGCGGACGGCTCGCATTCGCGGCGTATCCGCTCGCGGATCCGGCGGCCATGCCGGAGATCGACGATCTGTCGACGCCCGACGTCGACGAGGCGCACGACGGTGTCGACAACGACGGCGACGGAGTCATCGACGATGGCCCGTCGTCTCCGGCGGGTCGCCCGGGCGACGATCCCAACTCGCCGTCCGGCGACGCCGTGTGGCCGTCGCCGACGCACCCGACGTTCGACGCGAGCGCTACGCTCGGTCTGGGGACCGTGCTCGACGCGACGTATGACTCGACCGCGGTGCAACTCTTCGCCGCGACGGCATCGGGAACGCTCGTTCGCGTCGGCGTCGATACGGAGCTTCGACCGGTGCTTCTCGAGACCGTGTCGATCGCGGGCGCACCGATCGTTCGGCTCGTCGCGGACGGCGCGGGAACGTGGCTCTACCTTCTCCGGCAGGACGGTTCGATCGAGCGACGCGCGCAGCGCCTTGCCCTCGACGTCGTCGTGTCGTCGCACGCAGACGTGTTCGCGGGCGACACGCCGCGCGACCTCGCGGTCGACGCGCCCGACGGAATCCTGTTCGCGCTGTCGAGTTCGTCGTTGGTCGCCGTCGACGCGCGGAGCCGAACGCTCGACCCGCTGCCGCCCGTGGCCGTCTCGTCGGGCGCGCGACGCGTCGCCCTCGATCCGCTCCGCGATCGTTTGTTCGTCGTGGGCGGGAGCGATCTCCAAGCATTCACGTTTTCGATGGGTTTGGAATCGAAGCGATTCGATCGCGACGGATCGGTGAGGCTGCGTTGCGACGCTCAATCGGCGGGGCCGACGTCAGACATCCTGGCGCGTGCGGGCTTCGACGACGACGTCCGTCTGCGAACGGCGGACGGCGCCGTGATTCCGGCATTCGTGCGGGACGTCGCGACTCATGCCGCGGTTCCGCTTCCCCGAAGCGTGTTCGATCGCAGCACCGGCGTCCTGTTGCCGGATGGGATGCTCCTCGGCGCCCGCACCGACTCTGCTGCGGCGATCTCGGGCGAAGTCGTGTTCGTCGACACCGGAGCGCTGTTCCCCGACGTTGACGGGACGAACGATGCGCTCAGCGGCGGCTTCCGAGACGGCGCGTTCGAGTTCTGGGTGAAGCTCTCGCGGATCTCTCCGGCGCGGGCGCCCTCGTCGCTCGTGCTCTACGAAGCTTACTCGTCGGGAACGATCGACCCCGAGGCGTTCGTCGACAAGGAACCGTCGTTGACACGCGAGCAGGAAGCCGAGCGCGTCGTGTCGTCGGTGCAGCCGATCCTTTCGTTCCGATTCGATCGCGCACGGGTCGGCTTCGCCGCGTTCACGCGGATCACGCTCGAAGGATTCGTCGACACCGATGGTGATGGATTCGTCGATCAAGCGACGATGACGCTCGATCGGTGGGCGCAACCCACCGAGCCGATCACGATCTCGGGTGCGTTCGGTCCCGCGCCCGGAACGCCGTTCAGCGCGCTCGCGTTTCCAGCGACGGCGTTCGCGCACGCACGCATCGCCGCGCTCACGCCGATTCAGGGCGGCGCGTGGATGAACGTGGCTGCGACCCATCGCCAGGTCGAGAACCCGTGGGCGATTCCGGAGACGACGGTCGACGGCATCGACGACGACGGCGACGGTGTCGTCGACGACGTGTCGGGTCCCGCGGCGACTCCCGAGGCAAACACGACGAACGGGATCGACGACGACGGCGACGGTCGCATCGACGACGGGCTCGTCCGCGAGGGTCCGCTGGTACGCCTCTACGTGAACGGACAGTGGCGGCGCCGGGCGGGCGTGACGTCGACCGCCGACGACCTGCCGATGCCGACCGGGCTCGACGCCGACGGCGCAGCGTGGGTGATCTTCGGGCCGATGATTCCCCCGTCCGCGGCACAGCCTGGAAAGGAAGTGCTCGCCACGGTCGACGACCTCTGCCTCTATCGCCGCGCGGCTGCGCTCGAGCAACCGCGTCTTCGCCCCGAACGGTTCGCTCCATTCGAGGCCTTCGTCGACGCCAACGGCAACGGCGTTCGCGACGCGGGAGAGCCGTTCGAAGACGACGATCTCTCCGGAACGCGAAATCCCGTGGGGACCAAGTTTCGCGACGCCAACGGAAACGGCACGTTCGATCCGGGCGAGGCCTACGACATGGGAGGCGGCGGCCGATACGACGCGACGGGCCGACTGTATCGCACTTACGGAGAGCCCTACCTCGACTGGAATCACAACGACGAGCACGACGCCACCGGCGAACCGTTCTTCGACGGGAATGGGGACGACTTCCAGGACGAACGAGAGCCCTATCTCGATCTGGATCATGACGGGAAGTGGGAGTGGGTCGGCGAACCGTGGGTCGACTCGGGGCCGGGCGATCCGACCCATCTCGGCAGCGCGACCTATCTCGACAACGGCAAGTACGACGTCGGCGAGGTCTGGCAGGACGTGAACGGAAACGGTGTGTACGACTTCGGCGAGATCTACGTCGACTTCAGCAACAACGGTCAATACGACCTCGGCGAGCGCTATCAGGACCTCGATCGCAGTCGAAGTTTCGACGGCGGCGAAGGGCACGCGAACGCTGCGGCCGATCGCAACCATGACGGGCGCGTCGACGGGAGGGGGAGCTACTTCGGCGTCATCCCCCTTCTGTTGTCGCCGGGGACTCGGGTCGGCGCGGCGTCGTTCAACGTCGTCATTCCTCCGGGATCCGCCATCGAGGCCGAGTTCACGTTGAGGGCATTCGGGGGAAACGTGCTCGCACGCTGGAGCGGGATCGCCGGAACACTCGGCGGCGTGCCGCTCGATCTCTTCGTTCGAGAGCCTTGCTACGTCGAGTACCGATTCGACTTTCACGTTGCACGCGGTTCGTTCGCGTCTCCGATTCTCGAGGACGTGGCACTGTCGTTGATGGGAGACCCCGAAGTGTTGTCGCGCGAAGTCGTCCGAGAGCCGCTGATGACGGACCTGGAGCGCGGATGGTTGCATCCGCTGGGGCGGCCATGACCCGACGAGAGCGATCGCGCGGATTCATGCTCGTCGAAGCACTTGCGGTCGCGGCGATCTTCTTCGCCGTGATCGCGTCGGGTCTCGGCGTCTATTTCGCGTCTCTCGGGCACGCACGCAACGTCGCCGAGGAGTCGGTCTGCGAGACGCTCGCCCAGTCGATCGAGAGCGCAATTCGCGCGGGCGCGGCAAGCAATCTCCGAACGGATAGAACGTCGTTCCACTTCGTGTTCGAAGGCGTCGCCGTTTCGGTGAACCTGCCGCAGGCGCCCGGCTCCGTCAGCACGTATCCGGCCGGTGAGCCCTGGCTGTATCCGGTGGGCACGCTCGTTCGCCTGCCGGAAGGCGTCATCACCGCGGGCGGCGGGTTCCTGGGAACGTCGTTCGGCCGCGCGGAGCAGATCGAGACGCCGGTATTCGAGAATGGCGACGACCTCGATCGCGACGGCGTCTTGCTCGTCGACGAGGACTGCGGTAGCGACGGGCTCTCCGATCCGTACGAGCCCGGTGCCAAAGGCCCGGACGGAGCGTGGGGCGTCGCGGGCGTCGACGACGACGGCAATGGGATCGTCGACGATGTCTTCGAGTATCTCGCGCCGGGGTCGGACGACGTGTTCGATCCCAACCACGACGACTTCGATCCGACGCGAAACCCGTTCGGATCGGAAGGCGACGGCATGCGAGAAGCGGGGGAGCCGGATCTCAACGGAAACGGGCTCCTCGATTCGCCACCGCGATGTCGCGCGCCTTATCTCGGCGACGCAGGCGCTCTCGGCGCGCACGCACGATTCGATGCGATGGCCCGATGCGAACCTTCACGCGACTTCGGATACCGGCTGCGCGTCAAGCGATCCGGTCCGATCGGTCGCGGCGACATGCCATCGGGCGGAGGCCCGTCGTTTCGCATGACGATCGAGATGTATCCCGATTTCGCCGAAGCCCGTCGGCGTTTCCGCGCGGGCGAACCAGTTCAAAGGCTTCGGGACTGGCAGTTCCTCATCCGGTTCAACTGAGACGAACATGTGCAGATCCCATCGCGCTCGCGCTCACGACGGCGGGTTCACGATCATCGAGGCGCTCGTATCGGCTGCTCTCGTCTTCGGTGCAATCGCCGGAGGGATCGAACTCCTCTCCGGCGTCGAGCGCGCCAGCCGATCGCTCGAGAGCCGTGACCGGATCTACCACGAAGCCTCGCGCATTGCCGATCGCCTTCGCGCCGATCTCGGTCGCGCCGACGCGACCCCGTTCCTCGAATCGAACGCGCCGTCCGCCGCGATCGAGGATCCGCTTCCTTCCGAGGATGATCCGGCGACGCTTCTCCCGGTGAACGAGTCGCGTTCCGCGGGGACGGGCTCGCCATTCGATCGAAGCATCGACGCGTTCGCCACTCTCACGAGGAGCGGTGAAGGCGACTCGCTCTATTTCCGAACGCGAATCGACGAGGGGGATCGGTGCGTTCCGGCCAACGTGCTCTGGCGCGTCGTCTTCCGAGACGAGAACCGAAACGGATCCGCGGATCCCGGCGAGCGTCGCCTCGAGCGCATCGTCCTGCCGCTCGGGCCCAGCGGACTCGACGCCGCACGTGTGACTCGCCAGATCCTCACGAGCCGCCTCGTGCACTTCCGCGTTTCCTACTTCGACGCGGAAGAGCGCCGATACGTCGATGCGCCGATCACGTCGCGGCGCTTCGGGTATCCGCCGAACGGCGTGGCGCTCGGGAACCTGACGGCCGAGGGTGTGCTGACGTGCGACGCCGTCGCGGACGATTTCGCCGAGCTTCGCCGCGGCGACGAGGTGTGGCTCGAACCAACGGGACTTTCGCCCGGCCTTTACCCGATCGCCGACAGCCGCGCCGGCCGCCTCCTGTTTCGACTGCCAGGACGGCCGCAAGGGGGGCCGATCCCGTTCCGCGCGGCGTACCTCCCGATTGCCATTCGAGCGACGTTTGCGATCGAAGGAGACGGTCTCGAGGCCGACCAGCTTCGGTGGTCGATGCCATCGGACGTCCACGGTCGCACCGATCGCCGCGCAATCGTGCGGAGCTTCGCCGTGACCATTGCCATGCGAGGTTCGCTGTGAGCACGATTCCAGAGTCGGCGAGTACGCTCGTGCCGGAGCCGGTGGCTCGCCGGTACGGTGTCGCGCCGCTCGGATCCGACCGCGGTACGCTGGTCTTGGCGGTGCCTCCGGGATTCGGCGCGAGCCAGCGCGAGCGGCTTCGCTTCGACCTCGGTCGGGACGTGCGATTCGTCGAGCGGCCGCAGGACGTCGTCGCCGCCGACCTGGAGGCGGCGTATCGCGGACGCGCGTCCGCGCTCGCCGCGACCGCCGGCGATGGTGCGGCGGATCTCGATGCGGGAACTTGTCGCATCGTGCAGGGGCTCTTCCAGGAAGCCGTTCGAGCGAGGGCGAGCGACATCCACGTCGAGCCGCTTGCATCGCGCGTGCGCGTCCGCTTTCGCATCGATGGCTTTCTTCGTGAGGTGAACTCGCTGCCCTCCGAGCTGCTGGCCCCAGCGGTGACCTACGTCAAAGTCCTCGCGTCGATCGACATCGCCGAGCGACGCTTGCCTCAAGACGGGCGCGCAAGGATCGAGTCGTGCGGCCGTTCGCTCGACCTTCGGGTCTCGACGCTGCCAACCGTGCACGGAGAGTCGGCGGTGATCCGGTTGCTCGATCCCGGAGAGACGGCGTTGTCGCTCGAGGATCTGGGGCTCACCGATGCCGAGCTCGTGAGTTTTCGCCAGCTCTTGCGGTCGCAGGATGGTCTGGTCGTCGTGACCGGACCGACCGGATGCGGCAAGACGACCACGATCAACGCGGCTTTGCGCGAGCTTTGTGATCCGACGACGAAGATCGTCACCGTCGAGGATCCGATCGAGTACGAGCTCTCCGGCGTGGTCCAGATTCCCGTGAACGCGAAGGCGGGAATCGATTTCGCCCGCGCGCTTCGCCACATCCTGCGACACGATCCCGACGTCATTCTCGTGGGTGAGATTCGCGACGCCGAGACGGCGCGAACGGCGCTCCAAGCATCGCTCACCGGCCACCTCGTGTTCTCCACGCTGCACACGAACGACGCGCCCTCGGCGCTCGGGCGTTTGTTGAAGATCGGGGTCGAGCCGTTTCTCGTGAATGCGGCGCTCAAGGTGGTCATCGCGCAACGGCTCGTGCGGCGGCTGTGTTCGTCGTGCCGCGAGCCGGTGGCGCCGACGGCGACGGAGATCGCGCGGCTCGGGGGCGCGGCGTCGCTGCTGCGAGATCGCCCGGTCTTTCGCGCGCGCGGCTGCGCGGTGTGCGGGGGCATCGGCTTTCGAGGCCGCGTCGCGATCTTCGAGATGCTGCTTCCGAGTCAGCGGATCCGCGCGCTCGTCGCGGGACGTCGGTCGGGATCGTCCGTACGCGACGCCGCGTTCGACGAGGGCTTCGTGCCGCTCGTCGAGGACGGCGTGAGGAAGTGCGTCGCCGGTCTGACGAGCCTCGGCGAAGTCAGCCGGGTGTGTGTGGGATGAGCGAGCGAATCACCGACATCGACCGCCGAACGTTCTTCGCCACCGGCGGGCGTGCCGCCGGCCCGCCGGGCGCCGAGCCGCTCGCGCTGGAGGCGTCGCAGCCCGAGGTCGTGCGCGCGCTCGATCACTTGCTTCGCGATGCGGTTCGCTTGCGTGCGAGCGACGTCCACCTCGAGCCCCGTGATCGAGGCCATCGCGTTCGACTTCGAATCGACGGGCAACTTCGCGACGCACCGGAGATGGCGAGCAAGCTCGGCACCGGAATCGTCTCCCGCGTGAAGGTTCTCGCGCGCCTCGACATCGGGCAGAAGCGCGTGCCGCAGGACGGTCGCATACGACTGAAGGCGGCCGGCCGAGAATTGGAATTGCGCGTCTCCACCATCCCCGCGATGCACGGCGAGAGCGTGGTGATGCGCCTTCTCGATCGAACGGTGGTATCGCTCGATCTCGAGACCCTCGGACTCTCCCTCGACGTCGTCGAGCGACTTCGGAATTGCCTTCGACAAACGAGCGGAATCCTTCTACTCACCGGCCCGACCGGCTCGGGAAAGACGACGACCCTTTACGCCGCGCTCTCCGAACTGAACGTCGAAGACGTCAAGATCGTCACCACCGAAGACCCGGTCGAATACGACCTCGACGGGACGATGCAGGTGGAGATTGCGCCCGACATCGGGCTCACGTTTGCACGATCGCTTCGCGCGATCTTGCGTCAGGACCCGGACATCATCCTCGTCGGCGAGATTCGCGATCCCGAGACCGCGAAGATCGCCGCCGAAGCCGCACTGACCGGGCATCTGGTGCTGTCGACCCTGCACACGCGAGACGCTCCGTCCGCCGTGGCCCGTCTCGTCGACATGGGCGTGGAGCCCTTCCTCGTCGCGGACACGGTGCGGGGTGTGCTCGCGCAGAGGCTGGTGCGCCGTCTCTGCGCCGAGTGTCGATCGCGGCGCTCGCCCGATGCCTCCGAATCGGCGGCGCTCGTCGCGGCAGGGCTCTCGCCGGATGGACCGCTGTTCGAGAAAGGCGCCGGCTGCGCTCGATGCGACGGAACGGGTTGGAACGGCCGAGTGGCGCTCGGCGAATTTCTCGAGGTGACGGACGCCGTCCGCGATCGCATCGAGACGAACGCCGAGATCGACGAGATTCGCGCAGCGGTCCGCGGCACCGGCGTGTTCCGGACGCTGCGACGAGAAGGGCTCGCTGCCGCCGTCGCCGGCGAGACCACGTTCGAGGAAGTGGCTACCTCGACTCCAGAACTGACGTGACCCCGACCTCTGGGGCGAAGGAGGAAGAGTCATGGCGCGATACTCGGTGGAATGGGTGGAGAGGAGCGGCGAAGCGAGCGTCGGGGTGGTTGAAGCCCCATCGCCCGAAGCCGCACTCGCGCGCGTTCGTTCGCGAGGCGCGTTCCCCGTTTCGTGGAAGGAAGAGATGGCGCGACGGACCGAGGCACCGGTGCGCGCCGGCATCGTGCCGATGGCGAACCGCGATCGCATTCTCTTCACGCGAAAGCTCGCGGTCTTCTTGAAGGCGGGGTTTCCGTTGCTGCAGGCGCTCGACGTGCTCGAGGAGCAGGTCCAGCGCGGGCGACTGCGATCCCGCATCGCTGGAATTCGGCAGGGCATCATCGGAGGCGAGTCGTTCGCCGAGGCACTGTCGCGTTTTCCCGCAGACTTCTCGCGGTTCTACGTCGCGGTCGTGCGGGCCGGCGAGGAGAGCGGCGAGATCGCATCGGTGCTCGAGAAGCTCGCCGACGACTTGGCGACTCGGGCCGATCGACGAAAGCGGATGATCACCGCTCTCTTCTATCCGATCCTGATCCTCATCGTGACCGTCGGAATCGTCACGGTCGTTTCGCTGAAGTTCATCCCGCTCGTGGAGAACTTCCTGCGCACCCTACACGTGTCGTTGCCGCCGTTGACGGCTGGAGTCCTCGAGGCCAATGCGTGGCTCCGCGGCAAGCTGCCCCTCATCGGCGCCGCCCTGGTCGGCGGAATCGTCGCTGTTCGACTCCTGCTCCGGTTTCGCGATCCGAGAAGGGTGGCGCATCGCTTCCTCCTCTCGGTTCCTCTCATCGGGCGGATCGTTCGAATCGGAAACTTCTCCTGGGTATTCCAGTCCCTGTCTGTGCTCGGCTACAGCGGCGTGCCGGTCTTGGAGGCGTTTCGGATCACGGCCGAGATCTCGAAGAACGAAGTGATCCGCGGCGACGTGGATCGTTGCCGGATGGAGATCGCGCGCGGCCGTTCGATTTCGGATGCCCTCGGCGGCGGCCCGCTCTTCGAGCGCTTCGCGGTGAGCATGGTGGAAGTGGGGGAGAAGACCGGCGAGATCGACCAGATGATGGAGCGAATCGCGGAGTACTACGAAGAGGAATTGGAGACGCTGTACGCGCGGCTGCAAAGTCTCGCGCCCACGATCCTCACGCTCATTCTCGCGGCGCTGGTCGGAACCGTCATCGTGGCGCTCTACCTGCCGATCCTGACGATCGTCGACGCGCTCGCCGGAAACCAAAATCCGTTCTGACCTCGCCGAGCCAAAGGCAATGAAGAAGGCCGCCAGGAGCAAGCGCCCCTGGCGGCCTTTGTTTGAAGGCTTGAAACGTAGGTCAGCGACTAGCGCTGCAGGGTCACGTGAACTGGAACCCTGGTCGCCTCGCCAACGCGGCCCGGATGCTTCGTGACGACCGGAGGAACAACCGTCGGAGCCTGATCCTCACCCGCGAACGGATTCGACGCGGTGAAGATGACGCGCGACATGAAGTTGCCGGTGGTCAGAGGCTGATACGGCTGCGCTCCGGCCTGGCTCGTGAACGACTCGTGGAGGACGGTGTCCGGGGTCGTGTCAGTACCAAGGAAGGTACCGTTCGGACCCGCGCCACCGATGTCTCCCGGGAACGGGTAGGTGTTGATCCAGAAGTCGCCGTCTGCGCTCGGCACGACGGCCGCGACCGGGAAGCTGAAGAACGCAACGGCGCCGTTCGGGTCAACCGGAATCGGCGGCGTCATGCGCGAACCTTCGCCGATCGCGCCACCGGTCGTGCCGGCAGCGGCGAGCAGACCCTGCGGGCTCTGATCAGCGGAGTTGAGGATGACGGCGTCGTCCTTACGCAGCTGGAGGGCATCGAAGCCCGTCGCCGAGCCGACGCTGACGGCGCCGACCTGCAGAGCCGTGACGCTGATGCTGACGACCTTCGCGCCCGCCGGGTTGCCGGCGGCACGGGTCGGGAACGCGCGCTGGGCCGGCCAACGGGTGCCGAGAACGTCGCCCGTGATGGCAGGACCCTGAACGATCTGCGCGATCTCCGAAGAGCCGTCGTCCGCATTACCACGCTGACGGCGGAGGCCGAGTTCCTGGCGCTCGTCGTCACGCGGGCCGGTGCCGAGCGGCAACGTGGTGTTGCGGCTCGACGCCACGAACGGGAGGTTGATCGGGAACAGCGCTTCGAACTTGCCGCTGATCGTCGCCGGGATGTTCGCCCTGAGAATGGTGCGGCCAGGCGACCACGAGTACGGGTTGCCCGACGCCAGCGACACCTTCGGATTGCTGAGCAGACGGAACGACGCAGCAAGATCCTTCGGGGTCAGCTTCGGATTGATGACGCTGCGATCGCCAACGAGGGCGAGGGTCTGGCTCGTGAGCGGGCCACCCGTGCCGTTGTCGACGATGACGGTCGTCGTGATGAAGTCGTCGATGATCGTGCTGCTTCCGAGACCATTGCCTTCCTCAGCGCGAATCGTCCAGACCGGGCGACCACGATCGCCAGGGAACTGGGCCGAGCCGCTCATGCGGAAGTTCAGGTCGAGGATGAACGGCGTGAACACGACAGCGTCAAGCCAGATGTTGCCGCCGCCGCCGCAGCCCGGAATGTAGGTTGCGGTCGTCGAGTTGAAGTACTTCGCGCGGCCGTTGCACGGCGCGCTTCCGAGCTCGAGGCCGATGTAGCACGGGTCGTTTGCGCCCGCGCCCGGGATCTGCCACGTCAGGAAGACCGCGACGAGCGGATCATTGACGCCGGCGCCCGCGTTGAACGTGTAGTTCTGATACGACACGCCACCCGGGCACTGCGCCGGCGATGCGTTCGAGTCGGCGGCGACCGGGAATACGTTGCCCGGCGACGGGACCGTGACGGCGTCCGGGAAGCCCGGATTGTTCGGGTCTTCGAGGCGGATGTCGCAGAGCTCCGGTCGGTTCACGGTGATGTTCGACTGATGTCCGGAGCGCGAACGAGCGCCACAGATCACCGAGTTCGGATCGAATTCCGATCCGTTCGGGAAGGCGACGCCCTCGCGACCGAACCGCGTGATCTCGCGGTCATTGGTCCCGTTGGGGAGCTGAAGGACGGTGATGTAATCCAGATTGTTCGACGTAGCCTGGCGAACAGTACCGCCCGAAGCAAAGGCCACGTTTGCCAGTCCAAGCCCATAGGCCAGACCCAGCATCCAGCGACGATGATTCATAGTCTCCTTACCTCACGTTCCGTGAAAACAAGTCTTTGCTAACCTGATAAAGCAGTGGTCAACGTTCCGATACGCTAAGGCCGGCCCCTCCTTTCTGCGGCTTCCTCGCTGAGCCGTTGCACGTTCCGTGCGCGACCCCATCGCCGCCGACGGGTCGCCGTGCTAACGCGGGCTTGGAGGCGAGTTCGCGACTCGCCAAAAACCCGCTGGGACGATTCGGCTGAACAAAGCGCCTCGCGGGCGGATCTAGCCATCGGCCCGGAAGCGATGATTCCCTGCTGAGCGAAAGCCTCTCGTGATCGGCACCGCTCGATGCGGGCCCGATCGACGAGGCCACTGCTGACTTCTCGGCAGCTCGACTCGACGACCCTGCGTCGCGGTAAGTCGTCGACAAAAATCCCCTCTGCGGGACGCGACCGCTGGTGCGCTTGCACCCAGACGAGCGTCTGCGATTTATAAGCGGCAGGTGCGGAAAGGTCAAGAATCCTCTGGCAATTCGACACTCCCACCGAATTTCGACTGCCGGATAGGCGGGGAAAGCGTGAATCGAGTGAGGAGCCGAATAGCGGGGGCACCGACTTGGGCTCATTTCACCTCGACTCCGACGTGGGAACGAGAAGCACTTGAGAAAGCCACTGCGGGCGAGGATTGCGGAACGGTGGTTGAGCGGGAGGGGCTCGATTCGCCTGGGCGAAATCGCGTCCGACACCGCAGCGCTGACCCCACGTCAGCAAGGCCTCTCTTCTAGAGCCCCGCGCACTTGCTCGACCTGAACATCCCGAATGCCGGCAAGCAGGCTGCTACTGGTTCCTCGCCTTCTCGGGGTTTCGACGGACTGGTTAGCGGAAAGGTTCCGATCTCGGGAATCCGGACGAGCAGTTCGTCGCCGGCTGCCGCCAGTGTCGAGGCCGTTGGTCGGGTCCGCGGACGCGACCTTCGTCCTTCAAGCGTCTACCAGTCAGCGGTTTGTGGATGGACGGGACGTCCCCGATGCCCGGAATTGCTCAAGAAGACTCCGTTGAGCTGCGGTCAAAGACTCGGGAACTCGGACTTGGATTCGAACCAGCAAGTCGCCGGTTGTTCGCTGTCCGAGCCTCGGCAGTCCCTTCCCTCGCAGGCGGAGGAGGGTCGTCGGCTGCGTGCCTTCCGGAACTTGCAGCTCGACGGGTTTGCTGAGGGTCGGAACCTGGACGGCACAACCCAGCGCTGCGTCGATCATTGGAATGATCACTTCGTGAACGAGGTTCGACCCCGATCTTTCGAACAAGGGATGCGGACGAATCGATACTTCGATCAAGAGGTCGCCCGACGCCTCCGGGCCGTCGAGTCCGGGCTCGCCCTTGCCGGCGACGCGCAGGATCTGACCTTCCTCGACCCCCGGTGGGATCTTGACCGCCACGTTCGACTCGCTGCGCACCTGCCCGACGCCTTTGCACGTGGGGCACCGTGCGCCGCGCCGACCACGCGCGAGCCCCGACCCGGAGCACGTCGGACACGTTGAATGCCGCGGCACTCGAATGGAGACCTCGCCGCCGCGCGCGACCTCGTCGAGTCCGATCTCGACCCGGAAACGGAGGTCACGTCCGCGCTCCCCCTCGAACGAGCCGCCGAAACGCCGTCCGCGTCGCGAGGTGGTTGCGGTGCTTCCGAAAAGCGACTCGAACCAGTTTTCGCCCCCGCCGCCGCTTTGGCCAAAGAGGTCTGACAAGTCCGACGGATCGAAGCCGCGGAAGATCTCCTCTTCGGTGTAGCGGCTGCCGAATCCGTCGTGGCCGTAGTCGTCGTATTGCCGGCGCTTCTCGGCGTCCGAGAGCACCGCGTAGGCCTCGGTGATCTCCTTGAACCGATCTTCGGCGTCCTTCGCCTTGTTCCGGTCGGGGTGAAACTGCAGCGCCAGCTTTCGATACGACTTCTTGATGTCCTCGACCGACGAGCCCTTGGCGACGCCGAGCACCTCGTAGTAGTCCCGTTTCGAAGGCGGCATCCGGTCGTCTCCTCGGCGTTACGTCTCCTTGAACTCGGCGTCGACCACGCGGCCCCTCTCACCTTCGCCTTCGGGCTTCGGCTCGGCGCCGGACGTCGCTTGTTCGCCGCCTTTGGGCCGACCACCGGACGCGGCGGTCGTTTGTTGGTAGAGACGCGACCCTGCGTCCTGCATCGTTTTACGGAGTGCGTCGATTCTCTGGCGAGCCGCGGCGGCGTCCTTTTTCTTCACGATTTCACGAAGCTCGCCCGCCTCGGATTCGATCTTCTTTCGCACGTCCTCTGGCATCTTGTCCTTGAACTCGGTGCCCATCTTCTCGGCTTGGTAGGCGAGCGAATCCGCCTCGTTGAGAGTCTCGACCTCTTCCTTCCGCTTCTTGTCCTGCTCGGCGAAGTCTTCCGCCTGTCGCACCATCTTTTCCTTCTCGTCCTTGGAGAGACGGGTCGACGCCGTGATCGTGATCTTCTGCTCCTTGCCGGAGCCGAGGTCCTTCGCAGCGACGCTGAGGATGCCGTTCGCATCGATGTCGAACGTCACGTCGATTTGAGGCACTCCGCGAGGCGCCGGCGCGATGCCCTCGAGATTGAATTGGCCGAGCGACACGTTGTCCGCCGCCATCGGCCGCTCGCCTTGGAGGACGTGAACCGTCACGGCTGGCTGCATGTCCTCGGCAGTGGAGAACGTCTGGCTTTTCTTCGTTGGAATCGTCGTGTTGCGCTCGATCAGGTGCGTCATGATTCCGCCCTTGGTCTCGATTCCGAGCGTCAGCGGCGTCACGTCGAGCAGTACCAAGTCCGACACTTCGCCGGCCAGGACTCCGCCCTGGATTGCAGCGCCCATTGCGACGCATTCCATGGCGTCGACCCCGGTCTCACCCTTCTTGCCGACGATGTCTTCGACGAACTTTCGGACGATCGGCATGCGCGTCGGACCGCCGACGAAGATGATCCGGTCGATCTTTCCCTTTTCGAGGCCGGCGTCGCGGATCGCCTGCTCCATCGGTTGGCGGCAGCGGTCGATGATGGGCTGGATCAGCGATTCGAGCTTGGCGCGCGTGATCGTCTTCACGAGGTGCTTCGGCCCTTGCTGGTCCGCGGTGATGAACGGCAGATTGACGTCCGAGCTCATCGCCGTGGACAGCTCGATCTTCGCCTTTTCGACGCCTTCCTTGAGGCGCATCATCGCCATCTTGTCGTTCCGCAGATCGATCCCCGTCTCGCGCTTGAAGTCGGACGCGACGTAGTCGATGAGCGCGTTGTCCATGTCGGTACCGCCGAGCTGCGTATCACCCGAAGTCGACTTGACTTCGAACACTCCTTGGCCGAATTCCATGATCGTGACGTCGAGCGTTCCACCGCCCAAATCGAAGACCAGGATCTTCAGCTCTTGGCCGACCTTGTCGAGGCCGTAAGCGAGCGAAGCCGCGGTCGGCTCGTTGATGAGCCGAAGCACTTCGAGCCCCGCGATCGCTCCGGCGTCCTTGGTCGCCTGGCGCTGGTTGTCGTTGAAGTAGGCGGGCACGGTGATGACCGCCTTCTTGACGGGCTCGCCGATGAACGCCTCGGCATCCCTCTTGATCTTCTGGAGGATGAACGCGGAGATCTGTTGCGGCGTGTAGCTCTTGCCGAAGATCGTCCACTTGTGGTCGGTGCCCATCTTCCGCTTTGCCGCGTAGATGGTGCCTTCCGGATTGGCGACAGCCTGCCGTCTCGCCGGCTCACCGACGAGCAGTTCGCCGCTTTTCGTGAATGCGACGTAGGACGGGAACGCCTTGCCGCCGATCGAAACGCCTTCGGCGCTCGGGATGATCGTCGATCGCCCGCCCATCATGACGGCTGCTGCCGAGTTGCTCGTACCCAAGTCGATTCCGATGATCTTTTCCATGTGTACTTTCACTCCTGTCCCGCTTTGGGCAAATGGAGCTTCGATGTACTCACATCCTCTCCATCGTCAAGAAGGCGGCGGATTCTACTTCTCGGGTCGGGAGTAGGGTAGGCCCGGACGAGTCGGAATCAGTGGCCAGACGATTCGCGGCGAGCCCGCTCCAGTGTGTCGAGATAGCTCGCATTCTTGGGATCGAGGGCGGCGGCGCGCTCGGCGAGGCGCAAGGCTTCGCGCGGATTGCGCGACGACGGGTCGTCGGCGGTCAGCAGAAGCCACGCCAGCTCGTTCAGGGTGCTCGCGTGGTCCGGCGCGTCGACGAGGAGCCGGCGAAACGTCGCTTCAGCGTCCCGGGCTCGGCCGAGTTTCGCCAAGAGTAGGGCAACGACCTCTCGGGCGCGCAGGTTCCCCGGGGTGGCCTCGGCAACCGCCGATACGACGCGCAGCGCGTCCTCGAGCTCTGCCTTGGCGGGCGGCCGGGCCTCGACGAGCAGATCCGCGAACGCCCAGCGACCGTCGACGTTCCGTGGGTCGATCTTCACCGCCTCCGCGTAGTCGGCGAGCGCCTCGTCCCGGCGACCGAGGCGGCGCAGGCAGTAGGCGCGGTTGTAGCGCGCGCCGCCGTTCTTGGAGTTCGAGGCGAGCGCATGATCGTAAGCGTCGAAGGCTCGCGCGAAGTCACCGCGGCCGAGTAGCAGTCCGCCGAGTCCGTCCCATGCGTCGTCGTAAAACGGGTTGATCTCAGCCGCGCGTCGAAACGCGACTTCGGCCTTCGCGGGGTCGGAGGTCGCGACGTACGCGCGCGCGAGCGACTCCTGCACGCGCGCATTGGTGGGGTCGTCGCGCGCGAGGCCCTCGAACAGCCGCACGGCTTCGCTTGCCTGGTTCGAGCCGAGTGCGACGAGCGCGGTCGTGAACCTCGTGAAGATCGTGACCTTGTCCTTCGGATCGACGGTGCTCTGCGAGGCCTTGAGCGCCTTTTGGTGATAGCCGTTGAGATACCCGAGGGCGGCGAGGTTCGCTCGCGTCGCCGGATCGTTCGCGTTGGCGTCGAGGTCCCTGCCGGCGGGCGACGTCGTCCGCGCGATGATTGCCGCGAGCGCTTGGTCGGCGCGTCGTGCCTCGTCCGCTCGGTCCTTCGCGAGGTTTCGCGCTTCGTCCGGATCGGACGGAAGGTCGTAGAGCTCGCACACCGGAGCATGAATGAACTTCGACGTGTTCGTCCGGAGAGCAGTCAACTCCGACCAACCGAAGTCGAGGCGCGGGAGATACGACTCGATGTAGGCCGAGCGCGGCGTCGTGGGACCTTTCCCGAGCGCGAGGTCGAGGAGGCTCTCGCCTTGCACCTCGGGACCGATGGGGAAGTCGAAAATGGCGGCCAGCGTCGGCACGACGTCGATCGTCCGGACGAGAGCGCGAACGCTGGTCCCGGCCGGCAGGAAGCCCGGTGCCTGCAGGATCAGCGGGACGCGAGTCGTCGTGTCGTAGATGAAGAAACCGTGCGACGTCTCCTTTTTCTCGCCGAACGCTTCGCCGTGGTCGGCGACCGCAATCGTCAGGGTCGACGGTCCGCGGCCGCGAACGGCCTCCAGGAGGCGTCCGATCTCTCGATCCATGAACGCCACTTCGCCGTCGTATCGCCGCCGGTCGCTGCCCGCGAACCGCTCTCGATAGGGGGACGGCGGGTCGTACGAGCTGTGCGGGTCGTAGTAATGCGCCCAAAGGAACACGCGCCGATCTCGAGGCTGATGGGCGAGCCAAGCGATCGCCGCGTCGGTGACTTCGTTCGCCAACCGACCTGAGGGCCGCGCATCGACGGCGTCGTCGTACCGGTCGAAGCCACGATTGAGACCGAACGAGTGGTCCAGTACCCGGACCGCGACGACTGCGCCAGTCGCGAACCCCCGTGCCTTCATTCGCTCGGCGAGCGTCGGCACGTCGTCCCCGAGCCGGAACGTCCCATTGGTTCGAACCCCGTGGTACGTCGGGTAGCTGCCGGTGAGCAGGCTCGTATGCGCCGGCAGCGTCAACGGAACCGGCGTGATCGCGCACTCGAAGCGGACTCCCTCTCGTGCGAGACGGTCAAGGTTGGGAGTTTCGACTCCTTGGCCTCCGTAGCAACCGAGCGCATCCGGCCGCGTCGTATCCAGGGTGATCAGAACGACCGCGCTGGGCCCCGGAACGGACGAGCGTCCGCAGCCGATCGCGACCGAGAGCGAAGCGAACATCGAGGCGTGCAACCAGGACGAGCGTCGATCGAGCATCACGGAAGACGAGTCTAGAGGCGCGGTCCCCGGCGAACAAGATCGCTACTTCAGGAGCGCGAAGTTCACCAGCGGCGACACGAGGTTTCCGGCGAGATAGAAGAGAACGCCGACGGCCGCGACCACGACGTATCCTCGTCGCGTGCTGAATCCGTGCATTTCGGCGAGCGCGTGCGGCACCGATCTCACGGCGGACCAGAAGAGGAGTGCGAGGTTCACCGAGAGGAGCGCGAGGCTGCCGAGCGCGGCCGCGATTCCCGACGCCGCCGAACCCGGGGCGGAGAGAAAAGCGAGGTTCATGAGGAGCGGAACGACGCTGAGCTGCGCGCCGTGCCCGTAAACGAGAGCCGTGAATGTGTCGGAGAGACTACCAGTCCCCTTGACGAGCCGGCACGCGCGATGGACGAGCCCCACGAAACACAGGCTCGTGACGACGAAGAGCACGAAGTACGTCGCGCTTCCGGCGAGCGTCGAAGCGGACTCGGCGGCGAACAGGGAGTACAGGAGCACGAGGATGCCGATCGACGACACGAAATAGGAAGCCGGACGCAGCACGCGCACGCGATCGAGGAACGGCGTTCCCCGCTCCCGGAATCCGTGGAGAAGCCCGACCGGATCCCGCAGAGCCGTGATTGCCGTTCGGCCGAACGTGATCCAGCTCAAGAAGAACTTCTGATAGAGGATGTCGACGGCCAGTCGCGCCTCCTCGCTCATCCGCAAACGGTCATTGCCGCAGCGGGAGCACGAGAGCCGCCATTGTCGCGCGCCGCAGCAGGGGCACTTCGGAACGGGAATCGTCGATGGAATGCGTAGTTCGCGGATGCGCAGGAATGCTTGAAGGCTGGCCGGAGTCTTCATCGCCGAGTCTCGCCTCTCGCCGGTCGAAATTGGCCGCCGTATTCGCGCCCAGGCGAGAAGATTCAGCGCACGTTTTCTACGGTCGCGACCCGTTTCGTGACGAGATGCGCGCGGAAGGTCACGGCGACGCCCCGCTCGGCCGTGCCGGTGGCCTCGCCGGACACGGTCGCGGAAAACGTCAAGCCGCATCGGATGTCGGCCGCGAGGGGCAGACCCGTCGCGTCCAATTCGACGTCGCCGACGGCAAACCCGCGATCGATCTGAACGAAGCCGCCTTGCGGCGCCGACGGGAGCGCCACTTGCCCATCGAGCGCGATGTCTTCCTTGATCTCGTGGATCGATCCGCCGGCGCCATCCGGCTTCGCACCGAGGAGCTCGATGCGATTGTCGTACTTGACCTGGGCGAAGAAGGGAACGCCGATCGTTCCCGTATCGGTCCACGTCGCGCCCGACGTCACGGGCTCCTCCGGAAGCGGCACGAGCCCGAAAACCTGCACGATGCCGCGCGCGGCCTGCTCCACGATGCCGGCGGCCGCGCCTTGCGCCAGAGTCGACATCAGCGACGTGCGCGGAGCGTCGGAATCCTGCACGGACGCCGAACGCTTGCCGATCCACGCGTCGATTCCCACGATTCCGCGCAAACGGCCGCGGCTGTCGAGTCGCAGTGCGATGGATCCGTCCTTGAGCGATTCGGGGATCGGTGGAGCGACGTCGCGCTCGTTTTCCGTGCCGCCGAACGGCAGGCCGCGCAGAGTCGTTCCCATCCCGCCGATTCGGAGCGCGAGCGTTTCGATGCCGTTCTCGTCCGAAGGCGTCGTCGTGAGCGACCACGCGATCGTCGAGGTGGCGTTCACATTGAGCCCCAGAAACCCCTCTTGCTCGGTTTCGATCTGCGTCTCGAAGCGAAGGACACGACCCGCCGGCGCGGTGACGCGGAGGAGCGCTGGCTCGGATCGGCGAACGCAACCGGGGAGCGCGGCACCCAGCAAGAGGAACGCGGCAAGCGGCTTCATCGGCGACATTCTACGTGCGCGCCGGGCTCGTGATACCTTCGGGTCGGGGAAGGCCGTCCAACACAGGTGCGGCGATCGGCGAGCGATGACCGAACGGGTGAGCGAGAAAAAAAGGGTCGATTCGACCGTGGCGGCGGCGCTGGAGGCGCACCGCCCATGGCTCTCGCGGTTCGCTCGTCGCATGGGTCGCGGGGCTGCCGACGCAGACGACCTGGTCCAGGAGACTTTTTTTCTGGCGCTCCGTTCGGCGGATGCGTTCGACGGCCGGTCGACGATGCGGACGTGGCTCTATCGGATCGCATTGAACGTCCACCTCGATCGCGCCCGACGCGACGAGCGGGACGGACGACTGGTTGCGCGACTATCGGAAGGAGTCGGCGGCGTCGCGCCGGAGCCGATCGAATCGGCGTCTGCCTCGGAAGCGGAAGCGCGCGTCGCGCGCGCCGTCGAGCGATTGCCGCAAATGCAGCGCATCTGTCTCGTGCTTCGAGTTTACGAGGAGCTGCCGTATGCCGACATCGCGTCGATCGTCGGGTCGTCGCGAGAGGCCGTGAAGCTGAACCTCGTGTACGCGCGAAGGAAGCTCGTGGAGTGGTTGGGCGATGAGTGACACGAAGTGCGAGTTCCGCGACGACGCCGGAGCGTACTGGGACGGCGAGCTTGACGTCGAACGGCGCCTCGCGTTCGAGAGGCACCTCGCCCGCTGCGGCGCGTGTCGTCGCGACGTTGCCGCTGCGTCTCGCGTCGACGCGCTCCTGCGAGCCGCGGACCCGGCGCGGGTGAAGCCCCTTCGGCGCTCGCGAGTTTGGCGTACCGTCATCGTGATCGCGGCCGCCGCGGCGATTCTCGCCGTCGCGTGGATCTCGAATCGTCCGGCGACGCCCGGAGCGCCGAGCGGAAGCCCGCCGATAGATCCCGTCGTCGCCGCTCCAGAAGCGATTCCTGCGCTTCCCATCGCGGTCGAGATCTGCCCCGCGATCGAGGACTGGGCGACGTTTCGGAAGGTGGCCGCCGAATCGCTGGCGTCGTTCGACGGAACGAGCGACGGCCTGTCGCGCATTCGGCGCCTCGTCGGTTTGTCGCCGCGAGTGCTCGCGGACGCGCTCCCCGACGTACCCGATGATGCGTTTGGCGGAGCGTCGCGCGCGGTCATTGCGCTCGCGGGCGCGCCCGGCGTTCGCGCAGTGGCGGCGGAAGCGGCGCGACGCGATCGGAGAATCGACGCCGCACGCTCGCTCGCGGCCGCTCGGGATTCCGAAGCCGTGGAAGCGGCTCTCTTGCAGCTGCGAGAGTGGATCGCCGAGCCGGCCTTGCAGGCCGACGTGATCGATGCGCTCGGCGCCGTCGATCATCCGTCCGCTCGCGCGATCCTCGCGACCATCGCGGAAGACGAGAGCGACGCGCCGGGGCGCGAGCGAGCGCGTCGAGCCCTGGCGGCGTCCAACGCGCCGGTTGCAATGGGACTGTTGGCACAGATCGGCGAGAAGGGGATCGACGCTCCAGCAATTCGCGCTCTCCTCGCGTCGCGCTCAAATCCGCTCGTCGCATGGTTCCGCGAGACGCCGTCCACTCGAGCCGGCTATCGATTTGCGGTGGGCGTTCTCGCCTCGCTTGGCGATCGGGATGCGTCCGATCATCTCGTTCGCCTCGCGGCGTCGGGTACCGATCCGAGAGCCCATGCATTACTGGTTGCCGCTGGCGACGGAATCGTTCCGCGATTGCGAGAGAGCCTGCGCGCTTCCGAGCGCCCGCTGCGAGCCGCCGCGCTCGACGCGCTCGCCGAGATCCCGGGTCGAGCCGCCCTCGATGCGTTGTTCGCGGCGGTGTCACAGGCGGAGCTTCGCGAGCCGGCGCTCGACGCCATCGCCAGCCGCGGCGATGCGGACGCAGTGTCGGGGCTCGTGTCGCTCCTTCGTCGCGGCGAAAGCGAACGCCTCGTGATCGCCGCACTCGTGAAGATCAATGATCCTCGAGCCATTCCGGCGCTCGAAGGACTGCGTGCCAGCCCGTCGATCTCGGGACAGGTGACCGAGGCCCTTCGCGCTTTGCGCGGCGGCCGGACCTGAACACGGAGACCCTCATGACGAACACGATTGGACTCGCCCTTTCCCTGCTCGCGATCGGCTCTCCCGCCGACAATCCGGCGGAGCGACTCGAACTGCGCACCTATTCGATCCCGCTCCTCGTCCACCTACGGGCCGACGCGTACTCACCGCCGCTCGGGTTTTTCCCAATCGTTCCGGACGTTGCGACACCCGGAGACCGCGGACAATGGGTAACGGCGCGCCAGCGCGTTCGCGTCGACGGGCAGGGCGTGCTCAACCTCGTCGGAAAGGCGCTCGGCGACGAGAACTCACCGGGCACGAGCTACGACCTGCTCGACGACGTGGTCCTTGCCAGTCAAACGGCTGCCAAGCACGATTTGATTCGCCAGGTTCTCGCCGGCGCCCACGCAGCCGCGTGCCGCTCGTACGCCGTCCGCGTGGTCGTGCTTCCCAGTGAATCGGTCGCGTCGTTGCGCAGCGTTGCGGTGAGCGCGGCCGAAGTGAAGCGGCTCTCGGAAAGCGACGGTGCGGACGTTCGAGACGTCACGGTGGAGGCGGGACAACGCGTCGTCGTCGGTGCGACGTCGGAGACGAGCTACGTTTCCGACTTCGAGGTGGAGGTGGCGAACAAGGCCGAGATCGCCGACCCCGTCGTCTCGGTGGCGCGAGACGGCGTGTCGGCGGGCGTGCGCGTGCGCTATGCAGGGGTCGGGTTCGTGGAGATCGAGACCACGGCGGACGTCGTCGTCCTCGATCGCCCGATTCCGTCGTTCGCGACGCAGCTTCCCGAGATCGGCTCGATTCAGCTTCCGACGTTCTCGGTCACGCGCGTCGGCGCAAGCATCGTTGTGCCCGACGGCGGAGGGGTGGTGCTCGGTAGCGTCGGCGTTGCGGGGCCGAGCGGCGCGAGGGAACCCCGGCCTGTCGCGATACTCGTGAGCGCGACGCCCCTTTCGGTAGAACCGTCACGATCGCCGTTTCCAATTTTCGACATCGACCTCCTCGTTCGCCGTCCGAGTCGCTTTGCCCCTTCCGTTCCGAGGTCACTCGGCGACGGTATCGAGGCCAAGATCCCGCCGTCGCAGCTCGGCGCGTCGCAGCGAAGCGGCGCGCCTCCCGACCCCGCGTGGGAAAAGCGAGAGGCCAATCCAACCTTCGACATGTCGAGCGTCGTCAACATCCTCGGGGCCGCGGCGGGCGACATCCCGTACGGCAACATCGGAACGGACATCGGCCCGTCGCTTTTTGCCGTGACCCTCGAATCGGCGGGCGCGGACAAGCTCGGCGCCGTGGTCGAATCCTTGACGCGTACGATGAGGCGTGGAGCGAGCTTCGATGCGGCCGTCGTCAAGCTTCCCGTCGCGACACGTCGCCGCATCGATCCGCTCCGCGGAACGCTTGCCGACGACGCGTCGGATTCCGTCCCTGGTGGGAAGGGATCGACCGTGCTCGTGCGCGGCTCGACCGCATGCCTCGAGCGCGACTCGGCCGCGCTGGTCGTCGGCCGAGAGCGCGCCATCGTCACCGACTACGACGTCGAGATCGCGGAGAGTGCACAGATCTCGGATCCCATCGTTACCGCGATGTTCACGGGGCTCGCACTCGAGCTGACGACGCGGCGCGGACTCGACGGCGGAATCGTCGACGTGGGAGTGAGAGGTTCGCTGAGCCGTGCAGCGGACGTGCCGGAGTCGCACGCACCCGGGACCGCGCACGTCGGCGCTCTACAGCAGCCGAGCGTCACGACGTTCGACCTCGGAGGCACGTGGATGCTGACGCCGGGACGGTGGGTCTACCGAGTGCTCGAAGACTCGCCCGACGGCTCGTTGGCGTTCGCGCTTCGCTGCGAGACGCGCGACGAGTAGCCGTCCGGAAGAGGCGCCACCGCGGCCGCCGCGCGCGCGTCGCGCCGCCTCTGCCAGAGGTGCCACGCGACGAACGCGCCGACAAAAAGCAGTGCGAGCACCGCGAGCACACCGTTGAAGTGCTTGAGCTGGTGAATGATCCTCTCGCCGAAGATCGCGACGAGGTAGATCTGCGTCGGCACCGTGAGCACGGCCATCAGCCCGTCGGCGAGCGTGAACTTCACGACGCTGAGACCCAGCATCCCGCAAGCGAAGAATCCCGGGAATCGCAGCCCGGGCGTGAACCGAAACAGACCCGCGGCAATGTAGCCTCGCCGCCTCACGCGCGACGTGACGCGTTCGAGCCGCTCGGGTGAGAGGAAGCGGCGCAGGAGCTTCCACTGCAGCACCATCGCGCCGTAACGTCTGCCAAGCCAGAACACGAGGAGGTCGGCGCCGAGCACGGACACGAAGCAGATGACCGCCGCGAGATGGACGTCCACGCCCACAGCGCCGGGGTAGGGCGGCGGGTAATCGGCGGGATGCGCAGCCATGAAAGAGAGGAGGCCCGCGGCGATGAGCGAAACCTCTTCGGGGAGCGGCTGGCCGAAGCTCGCCGACACGAGCAGCACCACCATGAGCCCGTAGGCTTTCCAGGGATGCCACGCCAGCTCGGCGAAGCGATCGAGAATCCATTGTTCCAAGAGGTCGCAACCTCGTGCGTGCGCGCCGCTCGCCGACAGAAGCTCACGGGACTCGGATCCGTGTGTGTACCGGGTCGGCGATTCGAGGTCAAGCCAACGCGTTAGTGAAGCGTCTCGTCGAAGAATCCGGCGAGAGCGTCCACGTACGCGGAGCCGCCCATCACGAAGAGAGCGGCACGTCGCCTTCGCCGAGAAAGTCGAGCGGCCGCGGGTCGATGCCGGCGGCGCGCACGGCGGCCCACGCGGCGGGCGTCGCGCGCGATTCGTCCGAGCGCCGATACGGCCGCACGATGCCCCTCGCGGCGACCCGCGGAAGTGCGCAAACGAGGAAGAGCACGACTCCGAGGACGCCGACGAGGATGGCTACGGAGCGTCGCACGGCGATTCGGCGATGAGCCCGAACGTCGATTCGCTCGGGGCCGGCGCGTCGCGAACGGCGACGAACCCCGCGCCTTCGAGGAGCGACGCCGCACGGTCTCGCGAGAGCGCGGCGCGCCCGCACGCCGCGAGCGACATCGCGAGGAAGGGATCGTCCTCGAGCTCGACGACGAACACGGCGCCTCGTGGCGCGACGAGCGCGCGCAATTGGGTGACGCGCGCGCGCTGGAGCGGAGCGGTGATCTCGTGCAGCGTCGCCGGAACGATCAAGAGATCGCTCGCCGTAGCATGCAGGAGGGGACTCTCCGCTCCCGCGTCGATGAGGCGCCACTCGGCGTTAGGGATCTCGCGCCGAAGCCAAGGCAGATCCGACTCTCGCCGAAGACCGTCGACCGCGGCCGCGCGCGGAGCCATCCCGAGGGATGCCGCCGCTCTCGCGGCCGAACAAGCGAGATCCAGGCGCGAGTTCGCGCGCGTCTCGATCCACTCCGCGCCGTGGCGCTCCGGCGCGATGCGCGCGCGCGATTTCATCAACGCCGGCGTCGCAACGAGGTCGTCCACGATGCGAGCGAGCGTGTCGGCGACCCTGAGCGAAGCTGGCGACTCCAGCGGCAGATCGGCAAGGCACGGCGCGCCCCGCACGGTTCCGTTCGGCGTTTCGACGACGAGACCGCACGCGAGTGCTGCGGAGCACCATGCGGCGACGAGCTCGGCATCGAGGTCGAGCTTTTGAGCGAGTTCTTCGGGAATGAACGGTCGGCCGGCGGCGCGCAGGAAGCGGAGAAGGCCCGCCTCGATTCCGACGTGCACGACGGCGAGCCGTCGCGCGGCCTCGACGTCTCCTGCGATTCGCGCGCGAAGTTCACTGGGCTCCATGACGGGCAGGATACGCGCCCGCAGTCGAGCCCCGCTAGGATCCGTGGGAAGGCGACGCGATTATTTCGGCACGGGTCCCTACTCGGGAAGTTGGTCGTCCTTCACCGTCAGCGCGTCGAACCGCGTCTCGGTCTCGCCGCAAAGGAGTCCGACTCGGATCGCCCCGTACGAGCCGCCGTTGTTCTGGTACGAGATCAAGAGCCGGCCGTTGACGTTCACCGACAACATGCCGCCGGCGATCGTGACGACGAGCCGATTCATCTCGCCTGGTTTCAGCCGATCGCCGTAGACGTCGGGAAAGACGTCGAGCACTCGGCGCTCGCTTCCGTCGAGGCGAACGAGCGCGAGCGTCGGAACGCCCGCCGCGCCGCGGTTCGAAACGGCGATGGCGAACGCCGGCGCCGTGAACGGCCATTCGATCGGTCCTTGTGAAAGCAGGATGCCGGCGAAGTCGCTCGAGTTCGCATCCGGAATCGTGACCTCGACGGACGACGTGAACTCGTAGAGTCCAGGGAAGTCGACGGCCGCGATGGCGGGGCTCTTGTCGCCGGTCTTCACGAACGCGAGGTCCTGCGCTTGCCAATTCCCGCGCACGGCTCGCACGCCGTCCGTCACGCAGTCGTCCCAGTCCTCGTAGAAAATCGGTCGAACGATGACGTCGTCGAACTCGACCACGCCGCCTTCACCGGCGAGCCCGACGAAGCCCGAGTCGTACGTGGGCGAGTCGATCGAGTAACCGAACGCTTGCTCGCCGTTCACGAAAACGAGAAACACTCCGCCGCGTGCGACGACTTGGAGGTGATTCCACGCGCCGGGCCGAAGCGCGCGCGACGTCGCACGAGCGATCGACCGGTAGTCGCGATTCACAGGCTCGAGGAGTTCGACCGTTCCGTCGTTCCTCAGCAACAATAGGTATCCCGACTCCCAATAGCCATCGTTGGGATCCACCTTGCGTAGCGACACGCCCGCCCACCGATTGGAGCCGTCTGCGACGCGGACGTCGACGTCGAAGATGAAACTCGAGAACGCGTGGTCGACGAGCGTGATGCAGTCCGCCGTCTGGCGTGGGTCGGTCTGCTGCAGCGAGCCATCCACCGAGGCCCACGTTCCGTTCACGACTTTCCACGACGACGGCTCGTCGTCGTCGAAGTGATTCGCGTAGGGTTCGTCCTTGATGACCTTGCCGACGTGAAGGACGAGGTCGCCGGTAGCCGGCGGCTGCAATTCGAGCTGGCTCGCGCCGCGCGTCGACGGCGGATCGGCGGGGGTCGCTTCGAGCGTCTGCGGATCGATCCATTCGATCGGGAGGTCGACGCCGCTCGCGTCTCCGAGATCGAGGCTGACGGATCCGCCGTTCGGCAAGTACACGACGTACTCGCAGCCGTGGTTCGCCACGCAAAACGCCGGCTGATCGGAGTGCGTGATCACCGATTGATCGTTCGATAGCAGCCAGTACGCGGTCTTCTCGAAGAAGGCTTTCACCTTCGCGACCTGCGCATCGGCGACCTCATAGCTCCAGAGGCGCTGCTCGTCGGTGCGGACCGTGAGTGACTCGTTGCTCCCGTACGACCCGTAGCAGCCCGAGCACGCGAGTACCCAGTGCGTCTTCCGCACGGAGTCGGGCGGGTAAGGGACTTCGTAGCCGTACTCGTCGTCGACGATCGGCTTCTCGTAGCGGTACGTCGCGGTCGTTGCATAGAAGAGGTTCATCCACTCGTCGACCGGGTGCGTCGGCCCTCCGCCGGGATACGCCTGGATGCACACGGTGTCCGCCCAGGCCTCGCGGCCGTACGGGAACGCGCTGAACCCGTGCGCGGTGGCGAGGTGGTCGTACGGGTCGATCGTCTTCAGATAGCGACCCATTGCGTTGGCCCACGCCTGGGAGTGGTACTCGAGGTGTTCGTTGCCGAGGTTCCACACGACGTTCGTGAACGCGCCGAAGCGGTTCACGGCGTAGCGGTAGAAGGCCTTCTCGCGATCCGACGGAACGTCGAACGTCGAGAAGTGCGACGAGAGGTTCTCCTTGTCGACCTCGAAGATCACGTCCGCGACGATGCCGCGGTCGGCCATCGCGCGAATGATGCGCTCGAAGTGCTGCCAGGTCGGCACGTCATACTGATCGTAAGTCGACGTGTCCATGTCTCCGGTCCACGGGAAGATCTGGTAGTGCCAGAAGACGCGCGACCGCCCGCTCGAGATCAGCATTCGGACCTTGTTGAAGCCGAGCGATGAGATGTGGTCGAGGTACGAGATCCAGTTTTCGTCGGGCACGTGAGGGTTGGCGATGTGGTACGCCGTGTGTCCGAGGAGATAGAAGTGCCGGGCGGTCTTCTCCCACACGAAGTGGTGCGGATGGTTCGGGTCGACGCGCAGGAACCCGGGGTTGTCGCCCGCGATCGCCGTGAATGCGCCCGATTGCTCCGCGACGCGACGGCCGTCGTCGAGGTGCAGCGTGAAGACGTAATCGCCCGTCTGCCGCGGAGCGAAACGCAAGCGATACAGCGAGCCATCCGGCGAGTCGCAGAATCCTTCGATCGACGTCCGGCTTCCGTCCGCCGTGTGCACGAACCAGCCCACGAGCCGGTTCGCCGTGAACGGATTGCCGGGCGCCGGCGACGTCACGCGAACCGCAGCCTCCCAGACGTCGAATACTCCGACCTCGGTCTGCGGCGTGTCGAACGTGACATCCGCCGAGGCCGAAGCATCTCCTTGTGCGCGTGCTTCGACGGTGCCGACGACGATGACGGCCAGCGCGAGCGCGACGAAACGAATCTTCTCTGTCCCGAACAGCATGGGCACTCTCTGTTTCTTCTTGGCGATGAAATCGAAACGCGATGCGGGCGGAGGGAGGGCGTGGCGGTGGGGAATCGCGTCGGAAGGGAACGGACCCCTCCGGCAAGAGCCGGGTCGAGGCCGTTGGTGCGCGGGACTATACCGGACGATCAGCGGAGAGGCAAATCAGCGTCGCCCTGGAGGCCGCTACTTTGCTGCGCTCGCGGACTAGTCCCCGAGCGGCGGACGCGTGTCCACGGACCGGAGGATCTTGACGAATGCTTCCTTCTCTAGCGCGCCATAGTGTGCCTCGACGAGCTCGCCCTTCGCGTTGTAGTAGGCCGATGAAGGAACTCCGCCGAGGCCGTGCTTTCCATAGCGTTCGTTCCGCAGGATCGTCCCTGCGCTGTCGGCGTTCGTGCAGTCGAGTTGGATCAGCACGAATCGCTGCAGCACGGCCCAGACGTCGGGCTCCTCCATCATGCGCTCCATCTCGTGGCAGCTCGGGCACCACGCGGCCGTGAAGTCGACGAACGCCGGACGCCCGTCGCGCTTCGCATCGGCGAGCGCTTGGTCGTGATCGGTACGCCACGGGAGCCAGCTCTCGTGGAAGAGGATCTGCGCGATGTTCGGAAGGCCGATCGGGTGCGTCAGCGCCTTTGGAAGGAACGAGTACGTGGCGAGAAGGGCCGCAACGATGCCCAGCACGACGGACTCGTGCTCCGACTCTGCGTGCCGGATGGCGGGCCACAGATATCGAATGGCGAGCGCGATGCAACCGACGCCGAAGAGTCCAACGATCAGCGGCTTGTTCGGGGGGATCGTGTAGAGGTAGTAGAGTGCCGTCCCGAAGATCAGGACTCCAAAGACCTCCTTCACCCACACCATCCACGCGCCGGCCCGCGGAATCGACCCGGACGCGAACGCCAGCGCGATGAACGGGAGCCCGAGCCCAAGTCCATAGACCGCCATCAAGAGGAGGCCCACGACGCCGCTGCCGTGCTTCGCGATCCAAAGGAGAAGGCTCGCGAGCACCGGGCCGACGCACGGAGCGGCGACGACGCCGAGGAGCAGTCCCATGACGTAGGCTCCGAGGCGACCCTCGCGGCTTCCGCCGCCTCCGAGCTTCGCCATGATCGGAGCCGGGATCGTGAGCTCGAACAGACCGAAGCACGAGAGCCCGAGTGCGACGAAGATGGCGATGAAGACGCCGACGACCCACGGATTGCCGAGGATCGATCCGGCGGAGGAACCGGCGCGGCCGAAGAGCCAACCCAACAGAGAAAACGTCGTCACGATTCCCGCGGTGTACGTGAGCGCTAGAAGGAGCGTCTTCCCTTTGCTGCGATCCACTTGGTTCGTGAAGAACGCGACGGTGAACGGGATCATCGGCAGCACGCACGGTGTGAACGCCGTGCCGATCCCCCCGATGAGTAGTCCTGCCAGCGCCACCCACAAGCTCCGCTTGAGCAGATCGCCGAATCCCGATTCCTGATCACCGCCGGCATCGGCGAAGAGATCAGCACGTGCGGGGACGACGGCCTCACCCTTCGCAACCACGAGAATCTTCAGCGCGAGAGGGACCCCTCTTTGCGGCGGAAAGCAAACTTCCTCGTTGCAGAACTGGAAGTCGACCTCGAGCGGGACGCTGATCTCGCCGAGTGGCAAACGGTCGTCTGCGTGCCCGCGAAACGTCACGACGGCGCGCTTCTCGTAGACACGAAGAGTCTCGACTCCCGACTTCATCTCCGTCGATGTCGGAAACCGCGGTGACTCCCAAGCAATGCCCTGAATCGCCGGCTGCTTCAACGCCGTCTTGGTGTAGTTCTCGGCCGGCTCGTCGGGCGCATAGATGTGGTAGTGCTCGGCGATCGTGAAGACGACCGCGATCTGGAAGTCGTCGCCGGGGCGAACGCGATCGACGCCGAGAATCGCTTCGACCTTGACCGGGTCCGAACTCGGTTGACCCGGCGGGGGCGGCGGGCTCTGCGCGAGCGCCAGCAAGAGCAGCGTCGAAGCGAGGCGGATCATCGGGGTCGCTTTCTAGCCGCCGCTCTTCGGCGCGGCGTCGGTTTTCTTCTCGGCGAAGATCTCGGCGTTCGCGGGCTTCACCGCGTCGCCGGCCTTCGCGATGCGCGCCTTCAGGACGGCGCCGTCCTTCAAGTGCGGCTCGAGGCAATACTCGTCGGTGCACGCTTGATAGGCAATCTCGAACTTCATGTCCACGGTGCCCGGCTCGAGGCTCGCGGCGGCCTTGCCCTTCACGATCACCGTCGCTTCGCCCTCGTAGAGGCGGAACGTCTCCTCGCCGAGCTTCTTTTCGACGGACTTCGGATACGTCGGCGCCTCCCACTCGATGCCGGCGATCTTCGGCGGCGTGACCTTCGTCTTGATCACGTCTTCGCCCTTGGAATCGGCGCCGTAGATGTGAAGGCCTTTCTTCATCGTGAACACG
Source organism: Planctomycetota bacterium (assembly GCA_016178505.1). GTDB lineage: Bacteria > Planctomycetota > JACOTG01 > JACOTG01 > JACOTG01 > JACOTG01. The sequence continues at coordinate 9,013 of JACOTG010000307.1, read as the reverse complement.
ATCGCGACGCGAAACGTGTCGCCCGGCCGAACGGCGTCGACGTCGAGATAGGCCTTCACTTGCACCGGCGGCTCTTCCTTCTTCTGGCCCGGCGCGGGCGGCGGCGAGACGGGTTGGGCGAGCGAGCGCGCGGCGCCCGCAGCGAGCGACGCTCCCATCACGACGACGAAGATCCAGCCCTTCATTTCGAACTCTCCTTCTCGAGTCGGTCTTCGAGGAAGCGGATCAACAATCGAACGCCCACGCCCGCGCCTCCCTTCGGCCGCCAGCCGTCGCTGCAATCGAGATACGCCGTGCCGGCGATGTCGAGGTGCACCCACGGCACGTCGGCGACGAATCGACGCAAGAACATCGCGGCGGCGATCGACCCTCCGTACGAGCCCCCGACGTTCTTGATGTCGGCGACGTCGCTCTTGATGAGGCTTTGGTATTCGTCCCACATCGGCATCGGCCACAGGCGTTCGCCCGTGGCGTCGCCCGCTCGTCGCACGGATTCCGCGAGCTTCTCGTCGTTCGAGAAGAGACCCGAGGCGTGCCCGCCGATCGCCGAGACGATCGAGCCGGTCAGCGTCGCTAGATCGATGATCGCCGCGGGCTTTCGTTTCACCGCAAGCGCGAGCGCGTCCGCGAGGATCATCCGGCCCTCGGCATCGGTCGAGTGGATCTCGATCGTCGTTCCCGACATCGCGCGGATGATGTCGCCCGGCTTGAGCGCTGTGCCGCTCGGCAGATTCTCGGTCGCGGGTACGATGCCGACGAGGCGCTGCGGCAGCTTCAATTGGGCGGCGGCCACCATCGTGCCGATCACGGCGGCTCCCCCGGACATGTCGAATTTCATGTCCCACATGTCCTTCCACGGCTTGATCGAGATGCCGCCGGAGTCGAACGTGATGCCCTTGCCGACGAGAGCGACGACGTCCTTCTTCGCGCGCGGCGGATTCCACTCGAGCACGATCAGCTTAGGCGGCTCGTGGCTTCCCTGAGCGACCGCCAAAAACGCGGTCATGCCCATGCGCCGCACTTCGGCCTCCGAATAGACGCGGCAGCGAAGCCCCGTGCTGCGGGAAACTCGTTGCGCCTCCGCGGCGAGACGCGACGGGGTCATCGCGTTCCCGGGCTCGTTCTGGAGATCGCGCACGAAGCACTGCGCTTCGCCGACGATGCGACCGCGCTCGGCGGCCGCGCGGACGTCGGCGAGCGGCGCGCTCTTCGCCACGACGAGGGTGATGCGCTCGATCGGTTTCTTGCGATCGTCCGCGCCGGTCTTGTAGCGGTCGAATCGGTACTGTCCCGCGAGCAGTCCCTCGACGGCGGCGTGCGCGCATTCGGCCGGCGACACGGCGCCCTCGCTCGGGAGATCGATCGAGAATCGGACGGCCTCGCGATCGCGGAGCACAGACGCCGCGCGGCCGGCGCCGACGCGAACGCGATCCGTCGTCAGCTTCTCGCGCGTGCCGAGGCCGACGAGGAGCACGCGATCGGGCGCGTCCTTCGTCTGCGGAATGATCGTCGTCGACGTGTCGGGCTTGCCCTTGAAGTCGCCCAGGCGGAGCGCGTCGGCGATCTTGCCGCCGATTCGGCGATCGAGCGCGCGGACGCGCGCGGACAGCGGCTCGTCCCCCTCGAACACGAACGCGACGAGCGCGCGATCGGTGACGTCCTCGAGCGGGCTGGCGATCACCCTCACGTCGGGCGCTCCGCGCGGTGCGGCCATCGGTCGGCCTCCTTTTCCCAGGTCACTTGCGGGCGGCAGAGAATAGGAGCTACGCCGGTATGAGCGCAAGTAGTCGCATTTGCCAGAGGGCCCGGATGCAGAAGTGAGGAGGCGGGCCGCTATCAGCGCAAGTGGTCGCCGTCACGCACGGGTGAGGTGGCGCCCCGCTACCAGCGCAAGTGCGCGGCGACGCGCTGTCCCAGGAGAGGGATCTTCACGCCGGGGTTGAGCACGCCCTCGGGATCGAAGAGCGCCTTCACTTCGCGGAATGCCGCCATCGAGCGGGGGAAGAAACGCTCGACGTACGGCGCGCGCGACCGTCCGTCGCCGTGCTCGCCCGTGAGCGTGCCGTGCATCTCGAGGAGGAGCGCGTTCACGTCGTCGGCGATTTCGCGGATCGTGCGGCGGAATCGCGCGGCGCCGGGGCGCAAGAGCGGGTTCACGTGCAGGTGCGCGTCGCCCGCGTGGCCGAAGATCGCGACGGGCACTCGCCGCGCTTCGAAGATGCGGCGCAGTCGCACGACGTACTCGGGCAGCCGCTCGATCGGCACGGCGCCGTCCTCCACGAACTGCAGCGAGCGCCGGCCGTCGGTGCGCTGGCCGAGCACGGGCGACGCCGCCTTGCGGACCTGCCAGAGCGTCGCCTGCGCTTCGGCATCGAGTCCGACGTGCGCGACCACCGCCTCGCGCGCCTCGCTCCGCACGCGCTCGATGCGATCGCGGACGAGAGCGCTGCCGCGGCCTTCCACCTCGACGAGGAGAACCGCCTCGAGCGAGCGCGGCAGCTTCACCGGCAGCTTGACCTTCGCCGCGCGGTACGCGTCGAGGAGCGTCCGGTCCATCATCTCGATCGCGCTCGGGCGGAGCGCGAGGACGTCGACGACGAAGGTGCCTGCCGCTTCGAGAGAGTCGAATCCGAGCAGAGCCAGCGCACGGTGCGACGGCCGGACGACGAGGTCGACCTCCGCTTCGACGATCACTCCGAGCGTGCCTTCGGAGCCGACGAAGAGCCGCGTGAGGCTGCCGAGGAGATCGTAGCCGCTCGAGTTCTTCGCGGTGTGCGGCCGCTCGTCCGCGAGCGCGGTCGCGTGTCGCGCGCCGATGCGCTGCGCGTAGCGCGCGAGGCGCGACGCCTCGCCCGTGTCGAGCACGCGGCCGGACGGCAGCACGGCGACGAGGCGCCGAACGTGTTCGCGCGTCGCGCCGCGCACGAGGTGGCGCATTCCCGCTGCGTTGTTCGCGATCATGCCGCCGACGGTGCAGTACGCGCCCGAGCCCGGGTCCGGCGCGAAGTGCAGGCCGTGCGTCGCGAGCGAGCGATTCAGCGTCTCGAGAACGACGCCGGGCTGCACGCGCGCACGCCGGCGGCGCGGGTCGACCTCGACGATGCCGTTCATGTACTTCGTGAAGTCGAGCACGAGGCCCGTGCCGACGTTGTGGCCCGGCATCCCCGAGCCGGCGCCGCGCGCGGTGATCGGGATCGCGTTCTCGCTCGCGTAGCCGAGGACGGCGGCGACGTCGTCCGCGTCGCGCGGCCGGACGACGCCCATCGGCACGAAGCGATAGATGCCCGCCGCCTCGGCGTAGCGCGCGCGAGTCGCGGAATCGAAGAGGAGATCGCCCGACATCGAGGCGGAGAGATCGCGAAGGACGAGCCGAGGCGATCGAAGGCGTGCACGCATCGCGCGGGATCATATCTTGCTGAGGCCGACGGATGGAGGTGACTCGAGAGTCGCGGTCTTTCGCCGTGCGGCCCGAAGCCCCGACCCCTCGAGCCACGATGAGCTCTTGCTCGTCTGTGATTCCACGCCTCATCCCAAAGACCGCCGGGACACGGCCCATTCGTTCGCACCGCCGTGCGACGCTCGTGAACACCCGTGCGCGGCCCGCCCGCAGCGCTGCACGCAGCCCCACGCGCGAATGGGCCGAGCGCCTTCGCTTCGCCCTCTTGCTGGAAATCCCCATTCTCTAGGTACAGGATCCGGAGCGACCTCCGATTCCCTCAAGCAAGAGCAACGGTTGGAGCATAGAGGAATCCCGGATGACGCAACTGGTGAGCGAACGAGGACGCGAGCAGGAGGCGACGGCGGAGTTCCGCCGCGCGGTGGGAGGCGACGCCGCGTCGTTCGCCGCGTTCCTCGCGCGCTTCGAGGGGCGCATCGCGCGCATCGTGCGATCGCTCGTGCCGGCGTCCGATGCCGAGGACGTCTTCCAGGAGATTTGCTTGAGGCTCCTCGCGAAAGGGCACACGTTCGATCCTGCGCGTCCGCTCGAGCCGTGGCTCGACGCGGTGACGCGGCAGGTCTGCGCGGCCGACGCGCGAAAGCGAAAGCGTCTCTCGCGCGCGGGTGGCGCGGACGCGCTCGACGACGTGGCGGCGCGCGAGCCGTCGGACGCGGACCCGTGGGTGCGCGACGTCGTTCGCGACGTGATCGCGGGCGCGCGCGGCGAGGAGCGCGAGGCGATGCGCCTCGTCCTCGCGCACGGGCTCACGCAACGCGAGGCGGCCAAGCGTCTCGGCGTTCCTCCGGGCACGGTCGCGTCGTGGCTCGCGAAGGCGGTGCGCGCCGTGCGCGCGAGGCTTCGAGGAACGAGGAGCGGCGAATGATCTGTGACGAGGTTCGCGACCGCATCGCGGGGTCAGCGGCGGCCGGCGCCGGTTTCGACGACGACGCGCAGCGTCATCTCGACGAATGCGCCGCGTGTCGCGCGGAGGTCGACGACCTTCGCCGCGCGGCAACGCTCGTACGAGCGGCCCACGTCCTCGAGGAGACGCGGTCTCGTCGCGCGCCGTTCTTCGCCGAAGCGCCTCGCGGTTCTGCGACGCGAAAGCTGACGCGAGTCGCGCTCGGCGTCGCCATCGCGGCTGCCGTCGTGATCGCCGTGGTCCTCGGCACGCGTTCGCGCCCCGTCGCCGCGCTCACGTGGTCCGGAGACGGCGAAGTCGTGGCGCTGTCGCCCGGCCGCGCGCGAATCGCTTCGGGGAGCGTTCGCTTCGAAGCGGTGGGTTCGTTCGAGGTCGCCACGCCGCTCGCGCGACTCGTGGGCGAGCGAGCGACGTTCACGGTGACGCTCGAGAGAGAGGGGAATTCGATGCATCCCAGCGTGAAGAAAGTCATCGTCGCGGGCGGCGGAGTCGCTGCGGTGATCGCCGTCGTCGTCTTCGTCGAATCGGGCTCCGTCGACGTGCATCGCAGCCCGAGCGTGCCAATGCAGCGCATCGAGGCGGGGGAGATGCAGGTCATCACCCCGCCGAAAGTCGCACCCTTGTTGTCGCGCGAAGAACGCGAGGCGGTGGTCACGCCTGCGCCGGTGCCATCCAAAGAAGTCGCCCCGCCGGCCGCGAGCGCCGAGGAACCGACCGACGACTTGAAGCGCGGCTCGGTGCATGGCGTCCTCGTCTTCGACGACGGCGCCCCGGTCGCCGACGAATTCGTCTGGCTTTGGGGCACCCCGCACGTCGTCTCGAAGACCGACGCGAACGGGTTCTTCCGGATCGATCGCGATTGGCTCAGCAACATGCCGCGGAGTTTGATGGTCGGGCCCGAAGGGGCGGCGAACAACGTCGGCAAGGTCGTGCTCGTCGCGAACGAGGATCGCGAAGTGCGTTTCACGATCCCGCGCGGGATCGATCTCGACGTCCTCGTCACCAACGAGGCGAACGCAGAGGTGCTCCCGGGTATCTGGGTCGCGATGAGGTGTCAGGACAAGCGGTCTGGGGAACAGGGCGAAGGCGGCAACGCCTATGGAACCACCAATGACGAGGGGCTCGTGCACTTCCGCCATCTCGCTCGCGTGAAGTTCCTCGTGGAGGTGCGCTACACGAAGGGTTGGCGGCACTACGAAGAGCCCCTCGACCTCGGTGCCTCTCCCATCGCGCAACCGCACCGCGTTCGCTTGAGAGCGGCCGAGGTGCTCACCATTCACGTCGACGGCTGGTCGCTCGGTGCGACGGCAGACGCCACGGTTCAGCTTCGTCCGCAGCTGTCGGGTACGTTCGAGGACTGCTTCGGCAAGGTGGATGCATCGGGCAATTTCGTCACGGACGCGCCGCTCCCCGGCCGGTATGCGGCCGAATTCTCGTGCGAAGGCTGGGCGCTCGAATCGGCCGTCTTCACCGTTCCCGAGATCGGGCCGGTCGACGTCCACGTGCGAGTGCCGGCCGGCGAGGTCGTCGAGGGCGTGATCGTTGCGGTGCCGACGTCGTCGTCGCTGAGCAGTCACGTTCACCTACGGGCAGCCGAAGGCTTCGAGAATCGCGACGGCACCGTCGACGATGCGGGAAACTTCCGAATCGAGCACGTCGCGCGGGGACGATACCGCGTGCGCATCGAATTCGAAGACCAGGAGATCGTCGGAAGTCCGGATGAAATCGACGTGCCGGCGGGTGGACTCGGCGGGTTGGTGATTCGCCTGTCGGGAGGAAGCGTATCCGGTCGAGTGATCGGTGCGCCCGAGTCTGGCCTCCTGCAAACGGCATTCGAGGACGATGGCCGATGGACCGAACGAGGGATTCTGCGGCCCGACGTAGACGGCTCGTTTCGCGGTCGGTGGCTCACGCCCGGGCGATGGCGGCTGACGGCTTCGCGGTCGCGAGGCGGCTATGCATCACCGGTCGAGGTCGACGTCGAACTCGACAAGGAAACGTCGGGGATCACGATTCGATGGCGCGCGTGTCCCACCGTGGAGATCGTCGTGCGGCACGCGGACGGATTGCCCCTCGTCGGGCGGCAGTTCGCGATGTTGATGCCGACCACGACTCGCGGATGGGCGACGAACCTCGACCTCGCGCTCGACGACCGCGGGCACGCGACCACCAACGACATCCCGCCGGGAAGCTGGAAGCTGCACTTCAACGGCTGTCCCGACAAACCCATCGACGTCGTCGACGGCGCCAACGCGCCGATCGAGGTGACGGTGCCTTGAGGATTCGCCCATTGGTTGTCCGTCGCACGGGCCGCGCGTATCCTGGCCTTCTGTCCATCGGCAGGGGCTCATGCATTTCAAGTCTCGCGCGCTCGTTGTCGGGGGAATCGCGGTCGCCGCGCTGATCGCGGCTCTCGTCACCGCGATGATTCGATCGAATCGTCACCGGGACGAACGCTCGTCACGCGTCGCGTCGGCATCCACCTCATCGCCACAGCCGCCTCTCGCCATCGAAACGCCGGCTCCTGCGAAGCCCGCCGCCGCGCCGCCGTTCGCGACGTGCGTCGGTCGCCTCCAGTACGACGACGGCTCGCCGGTCGCCCACGAACGAGTGGGACTGGATCCGGCGCCAAGAGACGGCGCGACGACCGACGACGAAGGACGGTTCCGCATCGAGTGCCGGGTGGCACGCACGGGTCGCCGGCTCATGCTCGGAACGGACGCGAGCAGCGTCGCCATCGGGGGAGTGGACCTCCGCCCCGGTGCAGAAGTGCGCGCCGACTTCACGGTGCGCCGCGGGTTCGAGCAGGAGTTGGAAGTCGTCACGGCAGAATCCGAGCAGTTCGTTTCGGACGCATGGGTCCGAATCTCGAGGCCCGAAGGATCCTACGGCGAGCAGGCAAGAAAAGCCGAGGGTTGGACGTCGCCCGCGGGCCGCGTCGCGTTCGCGCACCTCGTGGAAGGCGTCTATCTCGTGCGAGTCGGATCGCAGGGCCGACGACACTTCCAAGAAACTCTCGATCTCACGAACGGTCCGCGCCGCGAACCGATTCGGATCGCGCTCGTGGAATCGACGAAGATCCTCGTGCGGGTCGACGGCTGGCCGAACGGAAGATCTGGAGATTTCGACCTCCATCTCACGGCGGCATCGGGCTCGGCCGGTATCACCGATTCGCTTCGAACGGACGGAACGTACACGTGGGATGCGCCTGCCGCGGGCACGTATCGCGTCGCGTTCGAGTGCGAAGGTTGGAAGTGGGAGACGAAGGACTTCGTCGTGCCGGACTCGGGCACGGCCGAGCTCGTGGTCACTCGGCCGCACGACGGCGTGTCCGTCCGCGGCATCGTCGTCGACGACGAGGAGAAGCCGGTCGGGGACATTCCACTTCGCCTCGTGAACGCGGACGAGTCGGTCGCACGAACCGGAGGGACCGAGGACGACGGTACGTTCGAGATCGATCTCGTCCCGCCGGGGAGATACGCGTGGGAGATCGCCAACGACTTCTGCTGCTATCGCGGCGTCTGGCCGGACGTGGAGGTTCCGTCGACCGGGATTGCGGACCTGCGACTTCGATTACCGAACGCGTCGATCAGCGGCCGCGAAGTGTTCCGGCCGAACGGGAATCCTTCGCTCTTCGATCGGGTGTCGCTTGCGCGGCGCGACGAGTCGGAGTGGCGGGATCGCGGATGGACGTTCGTCAACGAAAAGGGACGGTTCGAAGCAAGTTTCCTGGATGCCGGCGACTGGCGGCTCGGCCTTCAGCCGGCGACTTACGGTGAAGCGAGCGTCACCTTCGGCCGGCCCGTCGCCGTCCACGTCGACGCGGGTGCGACGGTGCAAGGCATCGAGTTGTCATGGGACCCGTGTCCGACCGTCGAGTTCGTCGTTCGCGCGTCGGGCGCCGCGCTGACCGATTCCTACTGGGCGTCGATCGCTCCGCTCCCGCGAAAGGACTGGACCCGCGACTTCGACCTGCAGCCTGACGCCAACGGCCGCTGCAAAGTGAAAACGATTCCGCCCGGCCGATTCGACCTGACCGTGCGCAAGGGCCCGGATACTCTCGCAGCGCAAGCCATCGACGTCGTCGACGGCGTCAATGCGCCAATCGAGATCGTGCTCGAAAAGCGCTGAGTCCTCGCGCCGCTCACCTTGTCGCGCGGCCGACGGCGCCGTATGCTGCGCGTTCATGTCGACGTCGACGATGCCTCCTTCGCTCTTCGGCGGACGTCGGTATCATTCGCACGCGACGTGGCTGCGGCGCACGTTCGGCGGCGAGGTCGCGCGCATTTCGCTCGACGCCGGGATGACCTGCCCGAACCGCGACGGGGCCGTCGCGCGCGGTGGGTGCACCTACTGCAACAATGAGTCGTTCCATCCGGGCGACGTCGACGGCGGCCTCTCGATCACGGAGAACCTGCCCACGATCCCCACCGTGCACATCACGGCGGCTGGGCAGATCTACCGGCAGCGCAAGGACGTCACCGCCACGTGTGGCGGGACGGTGCAGATCGCCAAGCTCCAGGACGCGAACAACGGCGGCGCCCTCGACTGGCGCGCGATGGCCTGCTCCGGCGTCCAGTCGTCGGCGAGCCTCACCAACTGGCTCGGGTCGATCAAGGCGCGGCAGCCGACCGTGTCGGTGCCGCCGGTCG
>JACOTG010000306.1 GCA_016178505.1 Planctomycetota bacterium | reverse complement strand
GATCCGCACAAGTGGCTCTATCAGCCCTTCGAGGCCGGCTGCGTACTCGTCCGGGACATGCGGATGCTTCGAACGACGTTCACGATGCGCGCGGACTACCTTCAAGACGTTCCGCCCGAGGAGGAGAAGCTCTGCTTCTTCGACTACGGCCCGCAGCTCAGCCGATCGTTCCGCGCGCTGAAGATCTGGATGTCGTTGAAGGCGTACGGCGTGGCGCGATTCCGCGAGATCGTCGATCAGAATCTGGACCTCGCGCTCGTCGCGGAACAATGGCTCGCCGGGTCCGCGTCGTTCGAGATCCTGTCGCCGGCCCGGCTCGGCATCGTCTGCTTCCGGTTTCGCGCGAGCGGCGCGGACGACGCGCGGCTCGACCGATTGAACGAAGCCATCGTGAGGCGCACGCACGAAGAGGGCTACGCGATGGTCACCTCGACGCGCCTGGCCGGCCGCTTCGCGCTGCGGCTCTGCGTGCTCAACCACCGCACTCGCCTCTCGGACGTCGAGGGGACGCTCGCCTACCTCGAGCGCATCGGCCGCGAAATCGACGCGGCGGGCTTCGCGTAGGTCGGGAGCCCGTCCACGATTCGACTTCCGGCAACGCCATCACGCCTCCTTCGTAAGCCGATGGCCGTCGACTTTTCGTCGTCCCGTCCCACCGCTCGAGTCGTCAGAACGCGCGGTCGATGAGAGGGCGGACGGCGGGGCCTCGGAAGCTCTCGAGAATCGCCTTTTTCCGCGGCTCGGCTGCGGCTAAACTGAGCGTTCGAAAGGGTCCCGATAGGAACGCGGGTCAGGGCTAGTCACGGGCAAAAGACAGGATCGCCGATCGAAAGAAGGGATCAACTCAACATGAGGAATGGCATGCGCCGACTCTCTGCGTTCGGATTCGTCGTCCTCGGTCTCGCAGGAGCGTCTGCGGCGCAAGACGCGCCGGCTCCGGCCGCCGCGCCACCCGCCGACAAGGCGGCCGTGAAGGACGCCGAGAAGAAGGCGCCGAAGGAGATCGTGATCAAGGCCGAGTGCGGCGTCCTCGAGGACGTCTTCCGGCATCGCGCCGCGCTTCACTACCTCAAGAACGAGAACGAGGCGCGCGAGGCGATCCTCAAGGGAATCGATCCCGAATCCGCGGGCCAAGTGAAACAGCTCATCGAGAAGGACGAAGCCTTCACCGACCTCGACTACCACTTCCTCGAGAAGATCAAGAACTGCGAACAGCGGATCCTCAATCGCCTGCGCGTCGACAAGTTCAACGGCGTCGAGGATCTCCTCGAAGCGGTGAAGGGAAAGAACTACCCGACGTCGGTCGCCTACGCGAATCTCCTCAATACCGTCGAGATGAACTTCCGCTACGCGCAGCGCAAGGGGCTCGTCACGGACGCCGAGTTCGTGAAGAGCGTCGGCCCGCGTCTCACCGCCGAGCAAGTCCGCATTCAGGGAACGGCCGGCCACTCGACGGCGGAGGTGGCGAAGGAAACGTGGAAGGACGGGAAGCCCGACGACTTCCCGGTCTATTGGTTCGATCCGTCGTCGGGAACGATCTCGTACCCGTTCGGCGAAGTTCCGGACGCGCCGGGCTTCCCGAAGATCGATCTCAACACCGCGAGCCGCGACGACATCGTCACGCTCCCGGAAGTGGAGAGCGAGATCGCCGACGCGGTCCTCAAGTACCGGAAGAAGACGCCGTTCCAGGGTGTCGAGGAGCTGCGCTTCATCAAGGAAGTGCCGGCGCATCTCGTCGAGCCTCTGCAGTCGCTGTGCACCGCGAGCCAGGTCGTGAAGAAGAAGGCGTGGACCGTGATGGTCTACCTGAACGCGGCCAACAACCTCGAGCCGTTCGGCATCGAGGACATGAACGAGATGGAGCGCGTCGGATCGACGAACGACGTGAACATCGTCGTCGAGTGCGCGCGGTTCAAGGGGCATCCGGATCCTCGCCCGAACCCGGCGTACTTCTCGAATCCGTTCCAGGAGCACGAGACGGTCTTCTACTGGGGGCTCGACAACGCTCCCGGCACGCGCCGCTACTACATCCTGAAGGACGACGACAAGGTCCGCGTTCGCTCCGTGTTGAAGCAGAACGTAGGCGACACGGACGCCGGCCGACCCGAACCGCTCGCCAACTTCGGCAAGTGGGCGGTCGAGAACTATCCGGCGGATCACTACGCGCTCGTCATCTGGAACCACGGCGCGGGCTGGAGCGGCGTGTCGTACGACGACAACTCGCACCACGGGATGGATCTTCCCGAAGTGCGTCAGGCGTGCGAGGGAATCTGCGACGCGATCACGAAGGCGGGGGGAAAGCACATCGACGTGATCGACTTCGACGCCTGCCTGATGGCGACGGTCGAGGTCGCTTACGAGCTTCGCGACGTCTGCGACTACCTCGCGTCGTCGCAGGAGACCGAGCCCGGCGACGGCATGCCGTACGATGACTACCTCGAGTGGCTCACGAAGTATCCCGAGTCGTCGGCAGTCTCGCTGTCGAAGGCGATGGTCGACACCTACGTGAAGTCGTACGCGCCTCACGGGTCGCAGTCCGAAGGCGAGGACGGCTTCGACGGCGCCGAGACGAAATGCTCGATCCGCCTTTCCCGAATCGCGGCGCTCCGCGACGCAGTCGAGGACGTGGCGGGGATCCTCGAGGCGAAGCCCGAGGTCTTGGGTGAAGTCGCCGAGGAGATCGTGAAGGAGTCGCGCCGGTTCGGCCGCCTCGTGGACATCCAGGACTTCTTCGGCAAGCTCGTCCAGCACGAGAAGTCCGACGCGGCGCTCAAGGCGGCGGTCGACAAAGCGATCGAGATCATCTCCTATCCGAACGAAGGTCAGGACGCACTCGTGAACGAGGTCGTGATCCAGCGTCGCTCGGCCGGCAACGTGATCTGGGGTTGGAACGGATGGCTGACTCCGCCGCGCAGCCTCGCGCCGTGGGTGCACGAGTCGCGCTTGGCGAAGACGCCGCTCGTTGGCCCCGACGAGAAGGGCAACTTCGTTGCGAAGATCAAATTCCCGCCGATGCTGTCGAACCCGAAGACCAAAAAGCCGGAGTTCGTGAAGGAGATCAACTACCGCTTCGACGACGACCCCGAGAAGCGCTCGATCTCGGACTTCAAGAACACGTTCATCACGACCGACTTCCCGTCCGACGCGGCCGTCGCTGCCGAGGGCCACTTGGTGGGCAACAACCGGTCGCACGGCATCTCGCTCTACTTCCCCGCGTACCTCGGCTTCGACAAAGAGTACCGCCGGCTGCGATTCGCCGACGGCTCGAAGTGGGCGAAGCTGTGCGAGAAGTTCCCGCTGAAGAAGCTCGACAAGCCGCAGGCCGTCGGGCTCCTCGGAGTCAACCACGCGACGAAGGCCGATCGCGAAAAGCTCGGCGCCATCGTCGTGAAGGAAGAGTTCGACAAGGCGATTCGCAAGTACGACTTCGCCGCGCCGCTTTCGGGCGACTTGAAGAAGCTCGGGCTCGGGTTCGATTGCATCAAGGATCCGAAGCCGTACGGCGAGGACTGGCTCGCCATGGCGCAGCACTTCGCAAACGGCACCGCCATCCTCGACAATCATCTGGGAGGAGAGACGGGCGCATCGGTCGCGAGCTTCATGGAGATGATGTTCGGCGGGCCGTCGATCCCGAAGATCGTCGGCCCGGACGGCCGCACCGTGATGCGCTATCTGCAGAGCGGCGGGCATCTGCTGCTGTCGACGCCCGGCGCCACTGCGGCGATCTGGGACACGCCGCTCTATCGCGACACGCTCGGCCTCGAGTACGAGCAGAAGTGGGATTACACGTACACGTTCAACTTGAAGTCCGTTGGCGTGAAGGCCGACGACACGTTCGAGATCGAGCCCGCTCGCAAGGGCGAAGGCATCGTCACGTTCACCGCGAGGGGCACCGATGGCGTCGAGCCGTTTGCCATGCTCCTGTCTAAGGACGGCGGAAAGATGATCGGCGCCAAGATCGCCCGCACCGACCCGACGACCGGCAAGGCGTTCAAGGCGGTCGTCCTCGGCTTCTACCTCACGGACATCAAGGGCGACGATCAGCGACTCGCCGTGCTGCGCGAGGCGATGACGTTCTTGTCGCGCGAGCCGCTTCCGATGCCCGCGCCCGGCCTTTCGGCCGCGCCCACGCCCGCAGCGGGCGACTCGGGAGGTCAAAAGCAGAACTGACCGCGTGGATCCAATCGAGCGGCGCGTCGAGAGCGAATCCGACGCGCCGCTCGTGTCTCTGTACACAGCGTGGCACGAGTTCTCGCTTCGACCTCTCGCTCGGACGCTTCCCGTCACGTCGTTCTTCGTACTCGCCTACGCGTTCCTGTGGGGCTTCCACCAGCTGCTCCTACTTTGCAGAGACGGAACGATTCCCCTCGAGCATCCCGCCGTGTTCGGGTACCTCGCATCCACGAGCCCGGGTGTCGCGGCGCTCGTGTTGGTCGGCACGCTCGGCGGCTGGGCGGCCGCGCGGGACCTGGTGTCCCGGCTCTTGCGATGGAGAGCGTCACTCGGCGTCTGGCTCGTGGCCTTGGGTTTGCCAACGGTGCTTTCGTTGGTTTCTGTCGTAGTCGCGAAGCTCATCGCCCCGTCGTCGATTTCGTTCGCTGAAGAAATTCCCCTCGAACCCGGATCGATCGTCGTCGGCGCCGTTTGGTTCGTTTTCGCTGCTGCCGGGGAGGAGATCGGGTGGCGGGGATTCGCGTTGCCTAGACTGATCGCGCGTCGCGGTCCTCTCTCGGCGAGCGTGGTTATCGGAATCGTCTGGGCGGCGTGGCACTTCGTCGGGTCGCGTCCGTGGCCTGGCGCCATCTCGGCATTCGGGTTTGGCCTCGGCATCGTGTCCGATTCGATCGTCATCACTTGGATCTTCCAGCGCTCGAACGAGAGCCTACTGCTGACGACGGCGTATCACGCCATTCACAACGCCAACGTTCGAGTCATCCACTACTTGATTCCCGGGAAGTTGGCGGCGAGCGGCGCGATTCTCTCCTTGCTGAAGGCGATCGTCGTAATCGTCATCGTCGTCCGGAACGGCTGGCTGCGGACGGTACCCACCGAATTCCGCGACAACTTCGTTTCCTCACCTCCGCCGCCCGACGCCGACGCGACGGCATCGTCGACCGATTCACCGTCGGATTCCATCGAATGACCCCTACCGGCGAGATTCCTTCACGCCAATCGGGCAAGGCGACCTTGCGCGCTCGGGCTCGGCCCGGTAAGAGCAGGCCGTGAATTCGAAACTCCTTTCGCGGCCCTCGGGCAGAGGCATCGACGCGAGCGCTCCAGTGGCACCGTCGGGGCGCACGAAGATCGTGGCGACGATCGGGCCCGCCACGGCCACGCCGGCACGCATCGAGAAGCTGATTCGCGCCGGCGCAGATGTGCTGCGGTTGAACTCCTCGCACGGAACGGAAGCCAGCCGCGAAGGCCTTTTTCGTGCGGCGCGCCGGGCGAGCGCGCGCGTCGGTTCCGGGACGGCCATCCTCGTGGACCTCCAAGGACCGAAGATTCGCACAGGTCCCCTCGAGGGTGGAGTGCCGTTCCGGGCTCGCGTTGGCGATCGCTTGGTCGTCACGACGCGCCCGATCGTCGGCCGGCCGGGACTCGTGTCCACGGGCTACCGGCGCTTGGCGCGCGAGGTCTCGCCCGGCGATCGGATCCTCGTTGCCGACGGGGCGATCGAGTTGCGCGCTCTCTCGGTCTCGGGTCCGGACGTCGCGTGTCGCGTCGTCGTTGGCGGAATGTTCGGCGAGCGAAAGGGAATCAACCTTCCCGGCGTTCGCACGCGCGTGACGATCCCGACCGCAAAGGACCTCCGCGACCTCCGACTGGCCGTCGAGTGGGGCGCCGACCTGATCGCGCTGTCGTTCGTGCGCGGGCCCGAGGACGTGCGCCGCTTGCGCTGCGCACTCGGGAGGCACGCGATTCCGATCGTCGCCAAGATCGAGAAGCCGGAAGCCGTCCTTCACCTCGACGCGATTCTCGACGAGTGCGAGGGCGTCATGGTCGCGCGCGGCGACCTCGGCGTCGAAATGCCGGTCGAGCGCGTGCCGCTCCTGCAAAAGGAGATCATTCGCCGTGCGAACGCCCACGTGCGCCTCGTCATCACGGCGACGCAGATGCTCGAGTCGATGATGGATAATCCGCGCCCGACGCGTGCCGAGGCGTCCGACGTCGCGAACGCCGTCCTCGACGGCACCGACGCCGTGATGCTCTCGGGCGAAACGGCAGCCGGCAAATTCCCGATCGAGGCCGTGCGCGTGATGGATCGGATCGTGCGAGCGACGGAAGCCGGCGCGGCAACGTCGCGCGCGAACGAAAACGTACTTGCCATCGACGGCAGCGTCTATCGCGCCACCGCGCACGCGGCGTGCACCGCCGCGCTGGAGTCGCGTGCGCGCGCGATCGTCGTCTTCACGACCTCGGGCCGAACCGCGCAGTACCTCGCGAAGCTCCGGCCCTGCGTCCCGATCGTCGCGGTTACGCCGTCCGAGTCGGTTCGGCGCCAGCTGGCGATCGCGTGGGGCGTGACGGCCGTCGTCGCGCGGACGGGGCGGACGACGGACGCGCTCTTGCGCGCGGGCGACGCGGCGATTCGCCAGAGCCGCATCCTTCGCCGCGGGGATCCGGTCGTGGTCGTCGCCGGCACGACTCCAGTGCGCGGCGCAACGAACCTCCTGAAGGTGACGCGCGTCGGGAGCCTTTCCTAACAGGAGGCGACGAGTTCATGACCGCGTCGCTTCGACGACGGCTTGGGCTCGCCGCCGTTCTCGCCGTCGTCATGGGGGACATGCTCGGGTCCGGGATCTTCTTCACGCCGGGGGAACTGGCCGCGCACGCGCGACGCCCGTGGGACGTCTACCTGCTCTGGGGACTCTGTGGCGCGATCACTTTGTGCGGCGCGCTCACGCTGGCCGAGCTGGCGACGCGCCTTCCGCAAGCCGGCGCGAGCTACGCGATCATCCGCGAAGCGTTCGGTCCGTTTCCGGCGTTTCTCAAGGTCTGGCTCGAGGCGTTCGTCAGCGGCCCGGGCTCGGTCGCGGGAATCGCCCTTGCGTTCGGTGAGTTCGCGAGTCGAGCCCTCGGCACGCACGGCTCGTCGTGGCCCGTCGGCATCGGCCTCTGCGCGATCGTCGTTCTCACGGCCGTGAACCTCCTCGGAGTCGAGTGGGGTGGACGAACGCAAGTGGTCTTCACCGCGATCAAGATTCTCGGGATCGTCGGCTTGGTGATCGGCGGGCTCTTCATCGCGGCGCCTGCGCCGGCGACTCACACCTCCGACGACTCTGCGACGAACGGAGGCGCTCTCGCGTTTCTTCGAATGGTGGGCGCGGGTGTCGCGATCGTTTTGTTCACGTACGACGGTTGGATCGACGTCACGCACGTTGCCGGTGAAGTGATCGAGCCGCAGCGGACGCTGCCTCGGGGGCTGGCGTTCGGCGTCACCGGCATCATTGCGCTCTACCTCCTGGTGAACGCCGCGTTCCTTCGCGTCGTTCCGCTCGCACAGATGCGAGAGCAGCCGACGACGATCGCCACGACGGTAGCCGGGCTCGCATTCGGACGCGTCGGGGGAACGATCCTGAACGGGTTGATGCTCGTGTCCATCTTCGGCGCGTTCGGCGGGCTCTTGTTGACGCTGCCTCGGCTCGTGTACGCCGGTGCGAAGCCTCTGCCCGGCGCGGTGTGTCGTGCGATCGCGTCGGTGTCGCCGCGAACGGGCGCTCCGCGCGGAGCGATCGTCTTCTGCGCGGTGACGGCGATCGCCGTTCTCGTCGTGTTCCAATCGATCCCTCGGCTGGCGCAATTCATCGTCGTGCCGCTCCAGGCCTCGACGATTCTCGTCGTTGCGTCCGTGTTTCGCCTGCGCCGTCGAGTGACCGAGGCTCCGAGTCCGTATCGCACGCCCGGTTATCCGGTGGTGCCGCTCGTGTACTGCGTCGTTCTCGGTGCCCTGCTCGTGAGCACGCTGGTCGTGGAGCCTCTCGACTCCCTTCGCGGCGTCGCCTTGACGGCGACCGGCATTCCCGTCTACTTCTGGCTGGCGCGAGCGAAAACGAGAAAGGATGCGTCGGCATGAGCGCGTTTGGTGTGAAAGATGAGTTTGGCGATCTTACGCGCGTCCTCGTGCATCGGCCCGGAGCGGAGCTCGACGTCGTCGACGATTCGAACTTGCGCGAGTTCAACTTCGCGTCGCCGGTGAACGTCGAGAAGTTCGTGGCGGACTACGACGCGATGATCGACCGCTTCCGCGCGCACGGCGTCGAGGTCGTCTTTCTCGAGGAGGTGCTCGCGGGCGACGCGGACTCGCTGGCGACGATTCGCCGCCGGCCCAACCTGACGTACGTGCGCGATCGCGCGGCCGTCTTCTCGAAGGGCGCCGTGCTGATGGGCCCGCACCTGAAAGGAAGGTGGGGTGACCAGCTCATCGTCGGTCGCGCGCTCCGGCGTCTCGGAATCCCGATCCTCGGCGCGATCGAAGCGCCCGGATTCCTCGAGGGCGGCGGCGTCACCCGCATCGGCGACGACACCGTCGTCGCTTCGCTGTGCGATCGCGCAAACGAATGCGGCACGCGCGCGCTGCGCGATCTCGTCCTCGGGCGCGAGGCGAAGTTCTTTCTCGAAGTGCCGCTTCCTTACGGGCACATCCACATCGACGGCCTCTTCATGGTCCTCGACGAAAAGCTCTGCTTGATCCACGAGGCGCCCTTCCGAGTCTTCCCGTGTCGTCTCTGGGAAGCGGGCGTCTCTGAGCCTCGCCATGTGATGTTCGAGGAGTTCCTCGACGCTCGCGGCTTTCGCCGCATTCCGATCACAGAGATCGAAAGTCGCGCCGGTCACTTGAACGTCGTCGTGACGCGGAGGTCCAAGTCGGCGGTCGGTTTCGAGGCGGCGGCGTCGCGGGTGGGCAACGAGATGAAGAAGCTCGGCATGCAGCTCAGCGGTTTTCCCGCGGACGAGCTCATCCTCGGGAATGGCGGGCCGCACTGCATGACGTGTCCGTTGCTCGTGACCTGAGACGACCTATCGCGCCGCGGCCACAGACACCTCGGCGTCGCGGATCACCTCCGACGCGGTCTCGTACGCCTGGCGAACGCAGTCGCCGACGGAAACCCCGCCGAGATAGTTCCCAGTGAGGTGAAGGCCCGGAACGCGTGAGATTGCCCGTCGCACGGTCGCCATCCGATCGCGGTGGCCGAGCGTGTACTGCGGGATCGCCGCGGCGTAGCGGTTCACGGCGAGCACGCGCGGCGAGGCGGCGATGGCGAGCGTGCGAACGAGATCGGCGCGCACGGAGTCAACGACCTGCGCGTCGCTGAGATCGCGGACGGCAACGTCGGTGGCGCCGCCGACGAAACACGTGACGAGGATCCAACCGTCCGGCGCGCGGCCGGGAAACAGCGACGAGCTCCAGATGCAGCCGAGCATGCGCACGCCGGACCCGCGCGGCACGAGGAAGCCGAACCCGGCAAGCGCGCGACCGACGTCGGCCTTCCGGAACGCGAGGCAGACCGACGCCAGCGGCGGCATCTCGATGGCGCGAAGGACGTCCGCGGTCGCGCAACACTCCGAAGGCACCGGCGTACTTGGGCCGAGCGTGCAGAGGAGGTCGCCCGCACGCGGCGCGTGCGTCGCGATGACGAGTCGTGAGGCATCGAGCGTCCGTTCGACTCCAGCTTCGCGCACGTCGACCGCGAACCCGCCCGGGTGCGAGCGGAGCGCCATCACCTCCGAACGCAAGTGCAGATCGCCGCCGAGTCGCTCGGCGAGTCGCGCGGGAAGCACCCCGAGTCCGTTCGAGAACGAGCAGAGCGCCTTCTTCGGAATCGTTCGCCCCGCGGCCTTGGCTTCGGCGCGCCGCGCTTTGCCGTGTCGCAGGAAGCCGCGCAGCAGGCTTCCGTGCTTCGCTTCGAGCTCCGCCATCAGCGGGAAGACGCTCTGCATGCTGAGCCTCGAGGTGTCGCCCGCGTAGATGCCCGAGACGAGAGGGGCGATGAGCACGTCGTGGACCGCGGGCCCGAACCGCCGCGTCACGAACTCCCGGATCGATTCCTCGTGGCCGTCGGGGTTCTTCGTCACCCACGGTTCGCGGAAGAGGCGCACCTTCGCGCCAAAGCTGAGGAGCTTCGTCCCGAAGAGCGCACCGGGGCCCATCGGCGCCGCGTGCAGCCGTCCGCCGAAGTACACGTACCGAGGCAGTCGACTGTCGGCGCGCAGCAGGTCCGCGTCGAGGCCTGCATCGTGAACGAGGGAGAGGATCTCCTCGCCCGACTGGAAGCTGTTCGGCCCGGCCTCGGTGAGGAAACCATCCTCGAGTCGCGTGCGCATGACGCCGCCCGGGGTCCCGTCACGCTCGAGAACTTCGACGTCGACGCCGTTCGCTCGAAGCCGAAACGCGCAGGCGAGGCCGGAAATTCCACCGCCGATCACGACGACGCGTGGAGGCCGAGTCAAAGCGTCTTCGAGAAACGGCGTTCTCCCGATCCCTTCGGTTCGCGGAGGTAGCGGTCGAACGTCATGCCGACGATTCGAAGGAAAACGCGGCCGAGCGGGGTGACAGCGATGCGGTCGTCCTCGAGCCGGACGAGGCCATCCGTTGCGAGCTCGCGAAGGCGCGGCGCCTCGAACGCAAAGTAATCGTCGAAGCGGATGCCGAACTGCGTCTCGATCTCCGACTTGAAGAGGATGCAGTGGCAGAGGAGGTTGCCGATGACCGTCCGGCGGATCACGTCGTCGTCGGAAAGCTTGAAGCCACGCATCGTCGGAATGCGGCCCTCGTCGATGGCCTTTGAATACGCGTCCAGCTCTCGCGCGTTCTGCGCGTAGATGCGGCCCACGCCGCTGATCGCGCTCACGCCCATCCCCACGAGGTCCGCGCCGGCTTGCGTCGTGTAGCCCTGGAAATTCCGATGCAGCGTGCGCTGGCGCTGGGCGATGCACAGCTCGTCGTTCGGGTGTGCAAAGTGATCGAACCCGATGTACGCGTAGCCCGCGGTCGTGAACCGCTCGAGGCCGCTTCGGAAGATCGCGAACTTCTCGGCTCCGTCCGGGATGTACTTCGCGAACGATCCCTGCTGCTTCTTCAGCCAAGGGACGTGAGCGTAGCTGAACATGGCGATGCGATCGGGACGGAGGCCGATGACGAGATCGACCGTCTTCTCGAACGACGCTGCCGTCTGATGCGGCAGGCCGTAGATCAGGTCGACGTTGATGGAGTCGAACCCGATCGCGCGGCAGCGGTCGAGAAGTCGCTTCGTCTCGGCGTAGGGCTGAACTCGATGGACGGTCTCTTGCACGCGCGCGTCGAAATCTTGAACACCCATCGAAAGGCGATTGAAGCCGAGCCGCCGAAGCGTGTCGACGTGCGCGTCGCTCGTCACGCGCGGATCGATCTCGACTCCGATTTCGGCGCGCGGCGAGAAGCGGAAGCGCTTTGCCGTGTACGCGAAAAGGTCCTCGAGCTCGGCCGGCGAGAAGTACGTCGGCGTGCCGCCGCCCCAGTGGAACTGAACGACCTCGCGAGTCGACGCGACGTGTTTTGCGATCGCGTCGATCTCCCGCTTGAGGCGGTCGAGATACGGCGTCGATCGCGCGTGGTCCTTCGTGATGACCACGTTGCAGCCGCAGTAGAGGCACAGCGCTTCGCAGTAAGGCAGGTGCATGTAGAGCGAGAGCGGCGCGGCGTCGCCCGGCGCGTTCGGCGCTTCGATCGCGCGAACGAGGTCGTCCGCGCCCACCGATTCCGTCCACTCGGGTGCTGTCGGATAGCTCGTGTACCGAGGGCCGGCGACGTTGTACTTGGCGAGAAGCGCGGCGGGAAAGGTGACTCGCTGGTCGTCGAAGCGCAGTTCGAGAAGACTGTCCGTCGGCTCAGAGCTCACGATTCACGTCCATTCGAAAGGCTAGGGCTAGCGGGCGACTCACGACATCGAGCGTTATAGGCGGCAGTCGTGATGCTGTCCACCCCGTGATGACCACCGCGTCGCGCGATCGACGCGCGCCTGCTAAGCTCTCGCCTTCCGTCCATTTTCTCCGTGGGAGGTGCCGTCCCGATGCGGTCTCCGCGCGCGCTTCTGGGGATTGCCGAGTGCTTCGTCGTCGTTCTCACGTCGAGTGTCGCCGCGGCACAGCCGTCGGAGGCGCCGGCGGCTCCGATCAGCAAGCAAAGCCAGGCGTGCATCGAGTGCCACGAGCAGGTCACGCCGGGAATCGTCGCCGACTGGCGGACCAGTCGACACTCCCGCATCACGCCGGAGGCGGCGGCGAAGAAGCCGGCTCTCGAGCGTCGCATCTCGAGCACGGACGTCCCGGAGTCCTTGCGTTCGGTCGCCGTCGGCTGCTTCGAGTGTCATGGTTTGAACCCGGCGGCGCACAAGGACAACTTCAAGCACGAGATCTACCAGATCAACGTCATCGTCTCGCCGAACGACTGCAAGACCTGTCACGCGACCGAGGTCGAGCAGTACGGTACGAGCAAGAAGGCGCACGCTAGGGGAAACCTCGCGGGGAATCCCGTTTTTCACGGGCTCGCGGAGAGCGTCAACGGCGTGCAAGAGCTGCGCGATGGAAAGCTCGTTTCGCTCCCGTCGAGCGACATGACGCAAAGCGAAAGCTGCTTCGGCTGCCACGGATCGGAAGTCGTGGTTCGCGGAATGAAGACGGTGAAGTCCGATTTCGGCGACTATCCGGTTCCCGATCTCGCGAACTGGCCGAACCACGGCGTCGGGCGCGTCAATCCGGACGGCAGCCTCGGCGCGTGCACGTCGTGCCATCCGCGACACAGCTTCTCGATCGCGGTGGCGCGCCAGGCTCACACGTGCGGGCAGTGCCATCTCTCTCCCGACGTTCCCGCGCTCGAGGTCTGGGAGGAGAGCAAGCACGGCAACATCGTGCAGTCGCTCGGGCACGAGTACGACTGGGACGCGGTGCCGTGGGTCGTCGGTCGCGACTTTCGCGCGCCGACCTGCGCGGCGTGCCACAACGCGCTGCTGGCGAGCCCGACGGGGGACGTGATCGTGCAACGAAGCCACGACTTCGGCGCGCGACTGTGGGTTCGACTCTTCGGGCTTCCGTACGCGCATCCGCAGCCGAAGAGCGGCGACACCTCGATCATTCGCAACAAGGACGGCCAGCCGCTTCCCACGACGCTCGACGGCGAGGTCGCATCGGAGTTCCTCCTCGATGTGAAGGAGCAAGCGGCGCGACAAGGCGAGATGCGGAAGGTCTGCCGCGCGTGCCACTCGACGAGCTTCGCGGACGCGCATTTCGCGAGGCTCGCGAACACGATCACCGAGACCAACGCGATGACGCT
The DNA here is from genome assembly GCA_016178505.1 of Planctomycetota bacterium. Taxonomy (GTDB): domain Bacteria; phylum Planctomycetota; class JACOTG01; order JACOTG01; family JACOTG01; genus JACOTG01. Next base: position 16,189 of record JACOTG010000306.1, on the reverse strand, counting down.
CACCGCGACGAAGCTCCTGAAGCGCGCATGGGACGGCGGGCTCGCAGATCGGTCGAACCTCTTCGACGAACCGCTCGAGAAGAAGTGGGTCCGCCAGTGGCTCTTCTACGCGAACTCGGTGCGTTATGCGTCCGCGATGAGCGGGCCCGACTACGTCGCGTTCAAGAACGGATGGTGGGACCTCTCCGAGAACCTGAGAGTTCTCGACGAAGCCATCCGCGCGAAGTCGCCTCCCGAGCACCGCTGATTCATGGAGGCCGCGCGGGAGCGCGCGTTGGGGTCGCGCTCCCGGGCGGCGAGGGTTCAATGTGCGAGTTCTGAGAACCGATTGGCTTCAGTCACCGGTACCTGGCTGCTCGTGGCAAAGCGTGCAGCTCACGAGTGCTCCCTTCGGAATGTCGATCGTCCGGCCTTCGACGCTGAACGAACGATTTGCCGCGGCTCGTGACAACGCCGTTCCCTCCAGATTCACGCCGTGGCACGCTCGGCACTGAGCCTGATTCCTCTCATAGAAATCATGATGATTGCTGACCCAGATTCGATCGTTGACGTTGTGCATCCCGTGCGGGCCGGCAAGAGTCGGGGGAAGAGTCCCGGCGCCGTGACAGGCCGTGCACTCGATGATCATTCCGGTGTGCCCCTGCAGCTGCATGGCGGCAACATTGTCGTTGTGCGCCGGATCCCCATTCGGCCATTCGGCGTGCGTGCTGCCGTGGCAACCCTCGCAGAAGACGCCTCCATGGCCATAGCTGAAGCGGTACAAGGCGCCTGGGTTCTCGGCGAATCGAGTGTTCGTCGCGAGGAGCGGCGATGCCGATAGATCGGTGCGCCGAAACGCGCGCTCGAACGTGATGCCGTCCGCCGACACCACGTAGTCGGGTCCGACGAGGTGATCGACGGCGTCGCCAGTGTGACAGGACTGGCAACGGGGAAGGTCCATCCACGGTCGGCGTGAGTGCCCGTCGTTCAGGCCGTCGATGCTTCCGCCGGGGAGGAGCGAATGCTGTCCACCGACGGATTCCATGACGCCGTGGCAGTCCTTGCATCGCAGGCCCGCGTCTCGCATCGCTCCGCGCTGGCATTGTGTGACCAGTCCGGGGTGACACTGGTAGCAGGTTTGCTCCACGGTCCCGCGGCGTGGGAACACGAGGTGGCCCGCCGAGTCGACGCGGCTCCCGTGGAACGCATGCATCGCCGAAGACATCGTCGGCTTTCCGACTTGCTCACCCTGCGGCCCAGCGCCGGCGAGGTCGAGTGCGGCAGAGTAGTGGCACCGTGCGCAAAGAACCGGCGTCGAGTCGAGGAGATGTGTGTGCGTCCGTGCGTCGTGGAGAATGAGGACGTTGGTCTTGGCTTGTAATTCGAGGTCGGAGTTCGTGGACCACACGATTCCGGGATCGGCGGCCGCAATGCGTCCGGTCGTGTGACAGTTCTGGCAATCGGTCTCCTCCGAGACCGGCGCGACGACGTCGGTGTGCCCGTATTCCTGGCCCCGATACGAGACCGAGATGCGGAGCAACGGATAGGGGTTCATGTTCCTGGCGTCGTCGATCGGCGTGATCGGGATGCCGCTCGCCACGAACCAATGGCGCGCGGGGTCCACGCGAAGGGCCTGTGGTCCTGGGACGGGCGCATCGGCGGGCATGAAAAGCCCCGCGAGGCCCTGACCGGGTGGCAAGCTCACGCCGAACAGCGGGGTTACGAACGTCCAAAAGTCGGTCTTGCCGATGCTCGTCGAGTTGAACGACCCGCGAGCGTCGGTGATGGGGGAGTACCGAACGTCGATCCGTCCGGTGTTGAGCAAGCGCGGTGCACCATTGGTGACGCGCCGGACAATCTGGGCATGAACGACGTTGTACGGGGGCAGGATGCTGAAGACCGAGAACTCTCGATCCATGCAGTGCATTCCCAGGTCGTTCGAAGTAATCACGCGGACGTCGTCCGCGCGAGCGAGGCCGGTTCCCACCCCGAGAAGGAGTAGGACGAACGGCGCCGAGACCCTGGTGAGTTTCATGACGTGCCTCCTGAGGAGACCTTGGGACTGGAGGGAGGACTTCGACGTTACAAATCACAATCCAAAAGAAGACAAATGCCTCCTGTTTATTGTACGTGAATTCGGCGCGCCGAGTTGTGAAGCGCTCGGCGTCGCACCAGGGCGCACCCGTTCGCCCCCGTGCCCAGGGGCCTTCACGGGACTCAGGTGAGGGTGTGGGCCTTCCGGCGAGACGAAACGGGTCGAAGTGCTCGCGTGTGCGCGTCGTCGTCGGGTCGAGTGTGATCGTCGCCGACATCGAGGAGGGTAGAAGTCCGTCGTCGTCCGACGACGGCGCGTCGAAAAACCCCATCGACGGTTCGAAATTCCCCAGTCGTCGGGACGGCCAATCGAGTCTCCGGGGTACGGCTTGGCGGATCCGTTCGGTTTGCACGGGCACGGCAGTTGCCGCGAAAGCCATGCGGCAGAGATGTTCGTCGCCCGAGTTCGGTGAATCCGCTCGGGACCGACTGCCGCGGCGCCACGAGTCGAACATTCTCAGGGCCGGCCGGCAGTCGTCGATGGCGCTTGTCGCTCGTGGTCGCGTCAGAATGCGTGTGCGAACGAAAGGAGGCGACCCATGAGAACTCTCGCGCGCGCCGTCGTGATCGAGCAGCTACGCACTTTTCTCAGCTCACTCGGGGGCGACGAGCATCCCCTGTGCGAAGTGGCCGCGGAGCTCGGGATCTTCTGCCGGGGTCAGCGGCGCCTCAGCGACTCGGAACTTCGTGCGACGTTCGACTGGATCGCGCGCACGCGACCCGGCGTCGCGAGGGAGCAGTTGGAAGACGTGGCGAACCGGTACAAGCTCGCTCGGCAGGAAGTACTCGAGGTTCCTTCGACGTGCGATGCGTCGATGATCGATCGCGACACGTGCCTCGGATGGGACGGATTCAGCGACTCCGATCTCGCGCACTTCTACGAGGAGTGGCTCGGCGAGGAAGTCGCCATCGAGTCGGCGCCGCGGGGCTCTTGATCGGTTGTCTCGCTCACTGCTTCCCGTGACAATCGAAGCAGTTCATCTCCTTCCACGCGTTCCCGATGTCCACCGGATGGCGATACTCGATTCCCTCGAGAGCAAGTCGTTGTGGCGAGCCGGTGATTTCTTGCGCGAGGATCGTGTGGCAGACGTTGCAATCCTTCGACAGCACCTTCCCTTCGGCGGTCTGATGCTTGCCGTCGTGGCAACGGAAGCAGCCGGGTGAGTAGAGGTGCCCGATGTGGTTCGGAAACGTCTTCCAGTTCACTTTCATCTCGGGAAAGAAGTTGCGCGAGTAGATGCGCTGAACTTCTTTCACGGTGCGCTCGATCTGCGACGCACGTTCCGTTGCCAACGCAGGGTAATACGAGCGATAGAAGTCTTCGACGGTACTTCGGATTCCGTCCTGGGCCTCCTGCTTCGACGTGTAGTTGTCGCGCAGCGCGCGAACGGAGACGCTCTTCACGAACGGTAGTTGAGGATCGATCCATCCCACCGCCATCGAGACGTTCACGGAGAGCGAGGGCGGGCGGTAGATGTGGGCAGGACGGTTGTGGCAGTCGATGCAATCCATTCGCCGCTTCGGCGCCGCCGCGATCTGCTCGTCCGTGATCGACGCATCGGTCGTTCGGTAGACGACTGTCTGTCCCTCCGGATTGGTCGAGCTCACCCAGGGGATCACGAGCCGCTGGCGATCGATGGGCACGTACTCGACCTTGTGTCCGATGTTCATGTGCCAGTGGATGCCCGACGTCGGCCCCACTTCGATGTTTCCCCCGCCGGTCTTGAGCAACAGGTGCAACGACCAACGCGTGTTCGCCTCGTTGCCGAGGAAGTAGTCGTGAACCTGCAGCTTCTCGCTCAGGAAGTGCTTCGGCCAGTGGCATTGCTCGCAGGTCTCCTGAGCCGGTCGGAGATTCTCGATCGGAGTGGGGATGGGACGAGGGAACTTGTCGAAGAGCGTGGCATAGACCTGGTACGTGCCGGAGAGCTTCGAGCGCACGAACCATGCGGCGCCCGGTCCGATGTGGCATTGTGCGCACGCGACGCGCGCGTGGGGGGAGAATTGATAGGCCGTCTCCTCGGGTTCCATCACCGGATGACAGGTTCCACCGCAAAAGCTCGGCGAGTCGGTGTACTCGTAGGCCTGGAAGCTGAGAAAGATCGACACCGTGAGGAAGAGTCCGCCGCCGACTCCGAGCACGCCCGCCGTGGCGCGATGCCGAGGCGTGGAGAGATCGACGTTTAGCGCGAACGGCTTTCCTTTCAGCTGCCGGCGATGCGCGCGATAGGCTCCGCCGAGGATGAGTCCGGCGCCCATGAGGAACAAGACCGGCAGGATGACGAACGTCACGACGCCGATGTACGGCTTCGAGTGTCCCGAGAACGCCTCGAGCGCGGTGAGAAAGAGGATCAGCGTCAGGCTCAGGAGCGAGAGACAGGCGCCGACGAGGGTGATGACGTTGAAGAAGGAGCGCGGAAGAAAGCGCCTCATGGCTGCCGTCGTGCTACGGCGGGATCGGGCTCGATGGAATCGTCGTCGTCGCTCGATTCCGTGGAGGGTTCGGTCACGTCCTGCGCTGCCGCGTCAATGGCGGATTCCTCGACACGAAGTGTCTCCAGCTCGAGCGGATGCTCTTCCTCCATCTCCGCCTCCGTGATCGTCCCTCGGGTCCACGCCGTGTTCATCGGATAGACGTTCGGGTTGAACACCACGAAGTAAATGTGCCAGACGAGGATCGCGAGGAAGGCCAGCCACGCTTCGTAGAAGTGGATCGTGCGCGCGACGTCCCATCCGAGTTTTCCGATCAGGTTCATGAAAGCGTTGTCGGCCCACATGACGACGCCCGTGACCGCCATCACGAACGTCCCCCAGACGAGCGCCCAGTACTCGAGCTTCTCGGCGTAGCTGAAGCGACCGTACAGTGGCTTCTTCACCTTGATGCCGAGGTTGTAGCCGACTTGACGAAACGCGTCCTTGAGGTCGCGCAAGCCGGGCGTGAAGTCTCGCAGGAGCTGCCTTCCGCGCTCGGTGAACAACGTGTACGCGATGTGATAGAGACCGACCGCGAGCATCGCCAATGCCGCGACGCGATGCACCACGCTCCTCCACGCGAAGACTCGATCGCTCAGGCTGCGGATCGCTCGCACCCAAGCGGCCTCCGGGTAGCGCAGCATGAACCCCGTGAGCACGAGGAGAGCGAAGCTGACGAGGAGCGCGCCATGCTGGATCCGCTCGCTTCGCGTCATCCGCAAGTACGTTCGGCCTCCGTGCGCCGAATGCACCGTGGCCGCGGGCCCGGCCACGTGACGCAGACGAATGCGGTGACGAGCCTTCGCGAGGAAGTCGAGCGCGTTGTGCAGCACCATTCCACCGATCACGGTGACGATCAGGATCATGTAGATGCGCGCGATCCAGAAGAGGATCGGATGCTCTTGATTGGCCTCGTCGACGTGCACGGAACCCAGGGCGAATCGTTCGTTCGCGCCCGGGTGGCACTTTCCGCACGTTACTTTGAGATTTGCCTTGGCGACCGACGACTCTGGGTCGTTCGCGGGAAGGATGTCGTGAAATCCGTGACAGCTCGCACAGTTCGCGACCGAGACCGAACCGGACCGGACGGCGAGGCCGTGGAAGCTGTCCGAGAACGTCTGGAAGCGATCGGATGCAAGGCCGAACTTGTCGGACAATTTCTTCGAGCTGTGACACGGTGAGCAGACTTGTGCGGAGACGTTGGCGGCGGCAGTCCGCGATCCGGGATCGGACCGCGCACGGATGTCGTGTTCCCCGTGACAATCGGTGCACACCGGCGCTTCCTTGACGCCGTTCTTCGCGGCTCGCGCGTGAATGCTCCGATCGTAGGCCTTCTTCTCGTCGACGTGGCAGCGCCCGCACGTCTCCGGCACGTGGCTCCGATTGACTTTTGAGATCGGATCGGATCCTTTCCGCATGTCGTGCGCACCGTGGCAATCCGCGCACACGGCTGCTTTGCCGTTTCCCTCCTTCATCGCCTTGCCGTGGACGCTCTCGTCGTAGGCGGCGATGAACCCGGCGTTCGGAGACGTGCGTGTTCGGACGTCGGGATTGTCGAGGTGGCACGAGAGGCAGAGGCGCGCTTGGTTGCGGCGGATCTGGACGACGTCGCGACCCTCCTTCGCGACGACGATGCCCTTGAGGTGGCAGCTGAGGCAATTCGGCGCTCCTGCTTCGTTCGCGGCTGCCGCCTGTCCGTGCGCCGACTTGGAGAAGTGCGCGGCTTCGTCGTCGTGGCACTCGCCGCATGTCGCGGTGAGCTTGGCCTGGTGGAACTTCGAGTTCGTGTTTTTTGGCGACACGACCTCGTGTGTGCCGTGGCAGTCCTTGCAGCTGGGTGACGCGTCGTCCGCCTTGCCGGCGTTCTTGATCAGGTCGGGATGAAACGAGTGTTGCGCCGGCGCTCCCTCGTGGCAGGTGACGCATTGGACTTTCGGCGCCTTCTCGTGAGGGCTCTTCTTCGGGTCGTAGCCGGCGTGGCAGGCGACGCATACCAGCCCGCCATGTGCGGAAGCCTTGAACGACTTCACGGGAAAGCCGTCTTCGTGGCACTCGATGCAAGACTCGACCGTCTGAGCGTGGACTCGAGCCGAAGCGAAAACGACGAATGATGCCAACAGAATCGAGCGCCGCACGAGCGCCGCCCATGGGCCGGCCATTCCGAATCGTGCCGCGGAAAGTGCCTTCACGAGCTACGCTCCTTCGTTGCTTTGGACTCCCCAAACGCGACGCCAGTCGGCATCGGAAGCACCGACGGACGATGGTCGCGACATCGATTCCATCGCAAGAACTGGGCCAGTCAGGAAGCGGTGCGAACCGACGCAGCGCCTTCCGGCGCGCGGGCCTGGGCGTTCCGGCGCGCACGCTCGAGGCTGCGCACCTTGAGCGCGAGGAGCACGATCACGGCGACGATTAGGATCAACGAGAACGCCAGTCCCTTCCGTCGGAATTCCCACTCGTCGAGCGCCGCATCTCCTTGTTTCCGGATCCCGGTGAGGGTTTTCTCGCCCTCTGCGAGAACGTCCGCAAACTCCTTTTCGTTGAAACGGTGCACGACGACGCGGGCCATCGTGAGTCGGTCTCGCACGTCGCTCAATCGGAATCGTGGCTCGCTGACGTCCATTCCGAATTGCTCGGCGCGACCGAGGACATCCTCGGTTTCTTTCATGCCGGACGTGAGCCGCACGATTCCGCCGAGCATGTTCTTCGCTGCTCGATCGCACACGTCGTCCGGCTTGTGGCACTTGCCGCACACGCCGGGAGGCTGGCTTGCCAAGAGCGCGTCGCTCGCGTGCTGGATGTCGTGATTGCTGTGGCACGTGATGCACGGCGCCTTTCCGAGCTTCTCGAACGGTGCGCGGTGCGATCCCGCGGTGAAGTGTTCTTCCTGCGTCACGTGGCATCGGCCGCACACGTGCACGACGTCCCGGACTCCCGGTGGCATCGCTCCGTGGTTCCCGTGGCAGTCGTTGCATGTGGGCGCGGAGAGGTCGCCGCCCGCGAGACGTTGCCCGTGCACGCTGCCCTTCCATTTCTCGTAGATGTCGGTCGGGAGCTTTGCCGTCGCCATGCGGGCCGCATCGGCGTGACAGCGTGCGCAGGTCTCGGCGACGTGAGCTGCGGACACCGAGCTGCGGGGATCCGAGACGCGCAGGATCGCATGCTTCCCGTGACAGTCCGTGCAGGTCGCCGCCTTGTCCGAGCCCTCCTGATGGACCGCTTTGCCGTGGCGGCTCGTGAGGTACTCCGTGAGTTGATCGACGCGCATCGAGGGATTGAATCGTCGCATGTACTCGATGTCGCTGTGACACCTCGCGCAGAACGGTCCGACTTCGGCGCGCTTCTTCGGGGCACCGACGTATCCCGCGTCCTTGCGCTTCGCCTTGAGCATGTCGTCCGCCGTCGGGTCGCCACCGTGGCAATCGTTGCAGGAGAGGCCGACGGCCGCGTGGACGCTCGTCTCCCACTCGGCCACCTGCGGGCCGAGATCCTCCGCGATCTCCTTGTGGCACCGGACGCACGAGGTCTCCGGCGTCTTCTGGGCTGTCGCCTGACCGTCTTGGGCGTTCGAGCGCGGCGCGGCTGCCGCGAGGCTGACGGTGAACAGGATCGAGATCGTCGTGCCGTTCGTTCTCACGCGAAGTGCCCCCACAAAATCATGCCGATGGCGTTCGTTTGCACGCGAAGTGTCCCCACAATGTCAGGCCGATGCCGTTCGTGCTCACGCGAAGTGTCCCCACAATGTCAGGCCGATGCCGTTCGTGCTCACGCGAAGTGCCCCCACAACGTCATGCCGATGATGTACAGGATCGCGCTCCAGCCGATTGCCGTGAACGCGGGGCTGCGGCGCCCATTCGACGCTTTCTTGTCGAGGAACGGAATGAAGATCCAGAGCGCGAAAGCGACGTTGATGAAGCAGACGCCGACCATATCCCCGTCGAGGCCGAGGATCTTCGCGGGGAGATACCGCAATGTCTGGTAGAGCCACAGGAAGAACCACTCGGGCTTGATGCCCGCGGGCGCAGGGGCCAGCGGATCGCATTTCGTTCCGAGAGGCCAAGGATCGAGTGCGGCGAGAGCGGCCAGCGCCGCCAACGCGACGTACCACCCGATCAGCTCCCGCAGAAAGAAGTCGGGAAAGAACGGGAGTCGAATGACCGGCGCTTTCCGCTGCTCGAGCGAAAGCGGCACGCTGATGCCTTGTCGCTGGATGAGGAGCAGATGGACCGACAGCAAGCCCACTGCGACGATTGGCAAGATCGCGACGTGGAGTGCGAAGAACCGCGACAGCGTCACGCCCGTCACATCGTCGCCGCCGCGAAGAAGTCGAAGGACGGTGTGCCCGACGATGGGAATGGCTCCGGCAATCTCCGTCCCGACCTTCGTGGCGAAGAAGGCCAGTTGATTCCACGGCAGGAGATACCCGGAGAAACCGAAACCGAGCACGACGAAGAACAGAAGAACGCCGGTCACCCACGTCAGCTCGCGCGGTGCGCGATATCCCTTCAGCAGGAACACGCTGAACATGTGCACGAAGAGCGAGCCGATCATCAGGTTCGCCGACCACGAGTGAATCGACCGCACGAGCCAGCCGAATCGCACTTGGCCCATGATGAACTGCACGCTCTCGAATGCGCTGTTGGCGCCGGGGCTGTAGTAGAAGAGCAGCAGGATCCCAGTGACGACTTGAACGGTGAACAAGAACAGCGTCATGCCGCCGAAGAAGTACCAGACGCTGTGACGGTGATGAGGGACGTCCTTCTCGCGCAGATGTGCGAGGAGCGGGCCGAGGCCGAGGCGGTCGTCGAGCCAACGCGCGATCCCGCCGCGTTTGCTCGCCGCGCCTCTGGCGCCCGCATCGGGGTTCTTGCGTGGAGGTGCCGTCGTTTCGAGGTTCATGGAGTTCATCCCTCGCGAGCCAAGAGGATCTCGTTGCCACGCTGCTTCACTTGCAGCCGCTCGAGCGGGCGTGGAGGCGGGCCGGAGACATTGCGCCCTTGAAGGTCGTACATCCCGTTGTGGCAGGCGCAGTGGATCACCTTGAGGTCCGGACGGTACTGAACCGTGCAGTCGAGATGCGTGCACGACGCGAAGAATGCCCCGTACGATCCATCGGCGCGGCGAATGAGCAGCGCGGGCTTCACGCCAAAGCGGACGATCTTGCCCGAGTTCGGAGGCAGCTCTCCTTCCTTTGCCGCGACGACGGCGTCCGGTGCCGCATCGCTCTCGGGAGGCGGAAGCAGATAGCGAACGATCGGAAAGCCGATGCTTCCGATCGTGCCCGCGACACCCGCGCCGAGCACGACGTTCAGGAAATTACGGCGCTCCAGCGGCTCACTCTCTCGATTCGTTGGCTCCATTGCTTTCCTTTCGTCCTTCCCGATCCGTCGCGGCCGCGTCGCCGACTGCGACGGGCCCTCCCGCTCGATCACGGCACGACCTTGATCTCCGTCCCGACGGAATCGAGCGGATACGTTCCTTTCACGCGCCCACCGATGCGATCGACGAGCAAGACCTCGGGTCGATCTCGAAGCGTCACGAACAGGCTCGCGGTGTCCGGATCCACGACCACGCGCCGAGGTGCTTTCGGCAGGGCGACAGATCGCGTGATCGAAAGCGTCGAAGCGTCCACGTAGAGAAGGCGCGGCGGACTCTCCTGGATGACGTAGATCCGGTTCGAAGACGGATCACTCGCGAGATCTACGGTACCAGGTCCGACGATGGATCGACCCACTTGCGTGTCCGTGCGTCGATCGAATGCGATCACGGCGTCGCCCATGCGATGCCCGACGAAGTATCGCGAACCGTCTCGTGAGAAGGCGATCGCCACCGGTTCGGGATCGAGGGGGACGCGCGACAGGAGCTTCGGCGTTCGCGCATCGACGACGCGCAGCTCGCGGCCGAGTGGGCTGATCACGTAGACGCGCTCACCGAGCGGATCGGACATGACGCGGTTCGGGCGCTGGCCGGCGTCGAGCGAGGTGACTCGTCCCAGCGAGTGCGAGTCGAAGACGAACAGCTCGTTCGTTCCTTCACACGCCACGAACACGAATCGTCCGCCGGGTGGCATCGCGACGTCTCGCGGGTGACTGCCGAACGGGATGCGCGCGCGGTCGAGCACGGCGAACGACGAAAGATCCACTAGAGCGACCGAGTCCGTCTCGGGCTCCGCAACGAACAGCCGCTGCTGGTCCATCGAGACGAGGATTCCGCCCGGAGGACAGTCGGTGGTCACGGTTCCCACGCGCTCGCCGTCCTCGCGGTCGAGAGTCACGACGCGCGGCACGTCCGACAGCGCCACGAGCAGCAGTGCTCGTCGCGGTCGCTTCTGGGAGCCGCGAACGCCGAGCGCCGGCACGAACTCCGTCGCGCTTGGGAACGAACGCGACAGATCGATGGACAGGATCACGCTCGTCTCGGCGCCGCTTCGGACCTTGAACACGCCGCGGACCCACGCGGGCCCCGGGTGAACGGTGAGTTCCTCGCGAGTCGCGCCCTCACGATGTGCGTCCACGATTCGAACCGAGATGCCGCGGTAGAGGTTCGGCGGCAAGGACGCTTCGCCGAGCACGGCAGGCGTCGAACCGAGAGTCGCAGTGGAGAGAGGTGCCGTGGGTCCCGCGAAGAGCAATCGTGCGACGCCTTCCGGCGTCTCGATCTCGACCGCACCGACTCGGAAGACGATTTCGTTCCCGGCCGCCGAATCGACGGTGAGAAGGACCTTCAATCGTCCGGGTTCGCCCGGTTCGCCGCCGACTGACGATGCTCCGTGACACGCCGCGAGCAACATCAGGCCGAACGACGTGCCGAGACCCATGAGACGGCGGGTGCACGGCGGGCGCGCGCCCTCCATGCTCTAGAACCCCTCGTTGCGTGTGTACGTCACGGATGGCGTGCGATGGCAGGTGCTCGCGCACTCGCCCCCATCACGTGTCGGCTTGAACGCAGTGATTCCTCCGCTCCGCGAAGTGGTCAGCAGATGCGGCAGTTTCTCCGATCCGTGAGCGTCGTGGCACGCGAAGCAGGAGATCCCGCGCTGTCCGCTGTGGAGCGAATGTCCGCCCGGCGTTGCCGGTGGATTGAATCGGCTCGCCTTCTGTTCCTTCGGATCGGCGCCGGCGCTTCCGCCGACGTAGGTCGCAGCCCGGTGGCACGAAAGGCAGAGGTCTTCGGGCCGAAGCGATTTCTCCGTCACGGACTGCGAGTAGGGGCGCACGAGGAGCGGTTGGTATCTCGAGCCATGCGGGCCCTTCACGCGCGACTCATCGCTGCCGTGGCAGTCGATGCACCGGAGACGGCTTCGCGCCGTCCAGTCCCCGGTGAACGATTCGCGCGGGATCGTCGCATCGGTGCCCGGCGCAAACACGGCGTGAAAGGACGCGTTTTGCGGATGGAACTCCGCGGCGACGCTCGGGACGGGGCGAAAAGATCCCTTGGTCTCGCCTGCGTGGCAGCGGAGGCAAAGGCCCGAGTCGCCATCGGCTGTCTTGGTCGCGGTGGTCACCGGCGAAACTGTAGGAGCCTTGCCGCGCGCGCCAAACGTGACGTCGAATTGCCAGATGCCCGACGGCCGTCCCGTGACCTTGTCTCGGTTGCTGTCAAGATGGGGATTGTGACAGTCCACGCACGCGACGGCCGCCGAGTGCGTACGAACGGGTCCGAAGCCACTTGCCGGCGCGGGCCCTTCTGAGCGCGACGCCCCGACGACGCGAGAGTGTGTCGACGCTTTCGAGATCTCCCGAAAGACGTTGGTGTGCGCCGGCCCGTGGTCTCCGTGACAGGCGAGGCAGAGATCGTCGCCGCGACGCCACGTGAGAGCCGGAACCAGGCCGTTGTCGTCACCGACGCCGTGCGGCGTGTGACAACTCAAGCAAAGGCCATTCGGAGACCCGGTGCGGACCGACGACTGTACACCCGTCCAGACGATTCGTGGGGCGCGCGCGTGAGCCGTTCCTTCGTACGCCGACATGCCGGGCCACTTGCCGTCCGCGGACGGCGAGGGATGGCACGTCGCGCACAGGCGATTGTCGTTGGGAGCGAAGAGAGCACCTCCGAGCCCGATGACCGGGCTTCGCGGTCCGTGAAGCGAATGGCACTGGAGACAGTCGCCGGCTTGGAGCTCGGCGCGACGCTTCACGCCTGTGACCGGATTGCCGTGGGCCGCTCGTGCGTAGACGGCCTCGTCGGGCTCACGATCACCTGCGAATGCGAACGTCGCGAATCCGAGTGCGATCATCGCTGCCGCGCCGACAACGAAAGCGGGCGGAGGAGAGAGGTCCTCCGCCCGGTCTTCTTTGGCTTCTTTGGTCGAACCCGATCTCATTCTTTCACGGGTTGACTTGAGTTCGAGGGTCTTGCTTAAGTGATGCGCTCCCTATTTAGCCCTGGATGTGGCACTGCTTGCAAGTGTCCTTCACGGTCGTTCCGTTGCTGTCGCCTTCCTCCGTGAGCGTTCCCGTGCCCGAGCGGAAGAGCAAACCGAACGCATTGTCGTTGCCGTGTGCCTTGTGGCAGGACTGGCAGGTCGGCGTCACGTCCGCTGCCGGCGGCACCCAAACGCCGGTCTGGCTCAGGACCTTCACCTTGTTCGTCTTGCCGGTGTAGGTCGTCAGGCTCGAATGTCCACCTCCGAGTGCGCCGATGTTGACGCCTGCGGTCGGGTGGCGGAGGAAGTCGATGAACGAAGAGCCAGACGGATCACCGCCCACCGTGTTCGCATCGCCGGGCGTGCCGTGGAAGTTCGTGTGGCAGGAGCCGCAGAACTTGCCCATTGCCGACTGCGTGTTGTTGGGCTCGTTGAAGTCCATCTGGGACTCGTCGTAGCTGCGCGGCGCTCGCTCGTAGACGTCCTTGGTCAGGTCATTGGTGCCCACGGCGTAGCTGACGTAGGCCGATCCCGACGCGGTGCCGCCCGGATTCGTTCGGAGATTTCGGAATGCGTTTCCGCCGCTGACTCCGGAGGTGGCTCCGTGTTGATGATGGCAGTTCGTGCAGCGCAGGCCCTTGCCCGTGCCGTTCTCGTCTTCCGGCTTCCACGGTGGGTTCGATCCGGGCGCCGTCGCGAGTGCGTCGAGCGTATGACCCGTCGCCGGTTGGCCGACGAGCCCGAGGCGATTCAGGTGTCCCGCCGATCGAATGTCGGCTGGACTCTTCCCCGTGTTCACGCCGAGGACGTCCGGCGCGATGCTCGAGTTGTCGTGGCAGGTCAGGCAGAGGGAGTTCTCCTCGTTGCGCAGCAGTGCCTCGTAGGGCCCCGCCGATCCGAGAGGCGTGAACGTTCCCGTGCCGTCCGCGTTGTAGCCGTGAGACTGGCTCGCGTGCATGACGTGACAATCGGAGCAGATCAGCGTCGCACCTTTGTGATGGTCACCGGCGAACGCTGCGGTGGGCGCGAGCGCGACGAGCGACGCGACCGTCCATTCGACGACCCTGTTCTTGCGCATGGTTGTAACCCCCTGGGCGGGTCGCCGCGAGGCGGCCCAACCGTCGTGGACCCAACTACCCTTGGGACTCCTAACCGCACGTTCGATCGCCGGTGGTCCCGTTTGTCCCGGCACTCGCCGATTCGAGCAACGGAATGAGGCCCGCTCCTCGAGCGGCTTCGTCGACGCGCTCTATCGCAACTGGGATGCCTTCGCGTGCCGCCGATCCGAAGTTCCACTCGAGTCCAGCAATTCCGCGGGTTATTTCGATTCGTGCCCGTTCAGGCGCGCGAGACGAGGACGGTTCCGATTGGATCCGGCGCGGGTTTCCCCGCGAGGATTGGGGAAAGTTCCGCAGGTCGCGATGGATCGTCGCGCAATGGGAATCAAGAGAGTGGAGCGATCAGCGCTGCGTCACTGATGCGTGGGGGTGGATGAGGTCGGCGTCGCGCCGTCCGCCGGTGGCGCCGTCTTCGCGGGCTCGAACTCGATGCGGAACACCGTCACGCGGCGACCGCCTTTCTCCGAGACGATCGCGACTTGACCCTCTGGATCGAGGCAAAGATCTGCGGGGAACGCGACCGCTCCGAGTCCGGTCCCGAAGCCTCCCCAGATGCCGAGGAGTCTGCCGTCGCTCTGGTACGCCCGTATGTCTTGCCGCAGCGAATCGATCAAGAGAATCCGACCGGCGGGGTCGACGGCGATTCCCGTCGGCAAGCTGAAATCGGTTGCGCCCGATCCTTCGCCAACGCGCCCCCACGATCCCACGAGTGCGCCATTCGGGTCGAAGATTTGAACGGCCGGATCCGCGTGATTCGTGACGTAGATCTTCCCGTCCGCGCCGACCGCGAGATCGGTCGGGCTCTGCAGGAGCGATTTGTCCGCGGGAGCCGTGATGCGAAGGCGTTCGTGAAGATCCGGCCCCAGAACGCGGACCCATGCGGGCGACGAGGACAGTACCGCGACGCCGCCGTCCGGCGTAGCTGCGATGGCGATGACGGCCGCTGGCGATCCAGTCGCGTCCGAGAAATCCAACGAGCTGGTCGGTTCACCACGGTAGTTGAGACGCCACACGCGCCCGGGGATCGCGTCGACGACGAAGAGATCGCCCCCCTTGCCCAATGCGATGGCGCGCGGCTCGCGAACCCCGGCGCCCTCGCCGATCGTGAAGCGGCCGAATCCCTCCGTCGAGAAAACGGAGATCCGGTTCGCCTTCGGATCGCAGACGAGAAACTCGCCGCGCGTTCCGTCGAACGCCACGCCCGCGCACTCGCGAAAAGGCATGCCGAATGGGTGCGCGTTCACGATCCCGCGAGGGATGAGCCGCATCGTCGGCCCACCTTCCGGAACGAGCTGCGCAAGAGCAGGCATCGCGAACAAGGTTGCGACGACGATGGTTCGTGAACCGGTGCTTCGTAATCGCAATCGAGTTCTCACCGGGAATACTCCTTGTGGCATTGAACGCAGAGATCACGCTTGGGATCGCCTCGGAGGAAGAACGCATAAGGCGTACCGTGCGGATCGTGGCAGGAGAGGCACGTCAGCGGTTGTTGGGTCTTTGGGTCCTTCACTCCCGCACCGAACGGGTGCGAGAAGTTCGTGTGGAGTTGATGGCAGCGCAGGCACGTTTGCGACACCTCGCTCGGGAACAACGGCTTCGTCGTTCCACCATGGGGCAGGTGGCAGTTCGTGCATGTCCCGCCCGGAGTCGCCGCCGCGTGCGACGTGCTTCGCGCGGCGCGCACGGCGATGGGCTGGTGGCAGCCGATGCACAAGTCCCTCGTCGGCGCCGCGAGGAGCCGCTTCTGCTCGGACGCGTGGGGGAGGTGACACTTCAAGCAATCTCCCTTGGCGACCGGATCGTGAGGGGAGACGACCTTTGCCCACGGCTTCATCTGGTCCTCGTGGCACTCGCCACACAGCTTCGTTCCGGTGTCCGCGAGGAGCTTGCCGCCACCGGTCGCCGACACGTCGTGGCAGCCGTCGCACGATCCCTGCACGAACGGTTCGTGCGCGAATGCGTGGATCGGCTTCTTCGTGACGGCCGCGTGAGGCGTGTGACACGACAGGCAATCGTTCGGCGTCGGCGTGATGCCGTGGTGCGCTTTCTTGAAGTCCGAGTCCGAAGCATCGTGACAATCGGCGCAGAGATTCCCGATGGGCTTCCTCAAGAGGTTGGGCTGCGCGCTTCCGTGCGGAGCGTGACAGAAGACGCAATCACG
>JACOTG010000305.1 GCA_016178505.1 Planctomycetota bacterium | reverse complement strand
CGTGCGCGTGCCGTACTGCGTGTGCGGAAGGTCCTGCACGATGCCGAGCTGATCGTCGAACGTCGCGACTTGGAAGAAGTGCGTGCCCATGAAGTCGGGGACGTCGCGCGTCGGGTCCGTACTGTGGCCCGCTCGAGTGAACGTCACGGTCCAGATCGGTTGCGCGAACGGGATCGCCGGCTGCCACGCCGGAGGCAGCGTCGTCCCGGACGGCCCGATCACGATCGCGTCCGCGTGATCGACGGTGAGTGGCTCGGGCGCGAACGCCGGCAACGTCCCCGATCCGTCGTCGTTCACGATGGCGCCCGCGTCGCCGGCGTCGGGATGCCGTCCGCCACCGACCGTCGAGTCGACGAACGTGTCCTCGAGCGTGCCCGTCGGATCCGTCCGCAGAGCGGACCAGCGCCAGGCGTCGAGCTTTCCCGCCGCCGTCCATTCGGCGATGCCCGTGTGGCACATCTCGACGCAGCGGCCCGTGCCGGTCGTGCCGGGACCGAGGCCGATGTCCGTGTTCGGTTGCATCGCGAAGTAGATCGCGAAGCCGTCTTCGTCCTCGCTCGCGGGCGCGCGCGTCCATGTCGAGCCGTCGAATCGCCACTCGCCCTTCGTCACGTTGCGACGACGATTCACGTCCACCCAGCTCGCCGTGATCTGGATCGAGTTCGCGGTCGTCGTGCCGGTCAAAGACGTGAGCTTGGCCGGCGTCGACGAGAAGCGGATCGCGCCGGGCGTCGCAGGCAGCGTCATCGAGTACGTGAGGTTGCTTTGCGACGTCATGCCGATCGCCTCGGCACTGCCGGGCTCGTTGTCGAAGATCGCGACCTGGAAGAAGGTCGTGTTGCCGGGATCGAACTGCACGTCGTTCGCGAGGTCGTTCGTGCGCAGGCGCCGCTCCAGCGTGAGCGTCCAGACTCCGTTCTTGAAGCTCGACCGCGCTCGGACGTCGGCGCGGCTGCCCGTCGCTGCCAGGTTCACGAAGCCCGGGATCGTGTCGCCGCGCGAGTAGGGACCGCCGGTCGCGAACGGCACGCCGCGGCGCGTCAGCTCGGCGGTCTCGATGAGCGAGGACGAGCCGACGCCCGGGAAGTCGGCGGCCTCCGAAGCGGGCAGCGAGCCGGAAGCGTCCACGTTGTCGGCCGTCGTCCCGTCGCCTGCGTCGGCGTGACGACCGAGTCCGACCGTCGCGTCGACGAAACCGTCGAGCGCGACGCCGAGCGGGTTCGTCGAGCCCGCGGACCACTCCCACGAGTCGACTTGGTCCGAGAGCGTCCATTCGCCGACGCCGGTGTGGCACATCTCGGCGCATCGCCCCGTGCCGGACGTTCCCGGGCCGAAGCCGAGAGGGAGGCCTTCGAAGCGGCTCCAGTAAAACGCGAGGCGATCTTCGTCGCCGGAACCGCGACGCCATGTCGTTCCGTCGAAGATCCATGGGCGCGGGCGATCGTTGCGCACGCGGTTGCGATCGCGGAATGTCGCGGTGAGACGCAGCGTCGTCGCGGACACGTCGCCGCCGAGCGTATCGAGGTTGGCCGGCACGGTCGGGACTGTGATCGGGCCCGGCGTCGCCGGGAGCACGATCGAGTAGACGTCGAGCGACGTCGCGGTCATGCCGCGCCCTTCGGCCGCGCCGTTCTCGTCGTCGAAGGTGGCGACTTGGAAGTAGTAGGTGCCGCCGGGCGCGAACGCGACGTCGGCGGGATCGCTCGTCGCGAGCGCGCGCTCGAACGTCACCGTCCACACGCCGTCGGCGAAGTCGCCGATCGCGCGGACGTCCGAGCGGCTCCCCGTCGGGAATCGAAGGACTTGCCCCGGGATCGAGTCGTTGATCGCGTACGTGCGCGCATCGAGCGTGCCCGAAGTGTCGACGTCGCGCACGCTCCCGAACCCGCGGCCGCTCACGTACCCCGGCACCTTCGACCCGGCCGCAAACGTGAACACCGGATCGGTCGGCGGGGCGCCGCCGCGATCGCAACCCACCGCGGCAATCCCCACGACGCACGTCACGATCGCAAGAAGTCGCATCTCGCAGAATCTAATCAACTGACGCGTACGGAGCCAGGATCAATTTCTCCACTTAGCTCGCCGCGCCACGAGGAGTATTCGCTCGCGCTCCGGGCTCATGGCGTCGGTCTGCTTCGTCCGGTTTTCCGCACGGAATCATATCGACGACTTGCTGAATCGAGAGATGCGAAGCCGTTGGGCGCCTCGTCCGCCCGCGTGCACTCGCCCGACGGCTCGGCATTCATCCAGAGAATGACCGCGAGCATCCGTCGAGAATGGAGGGGCGCGCGAGGATTAAGTGGGGGGGCCGGTGGCGCGAGGCCACCGGCACCGCCCGGGCAACGATATATACAACATCACCCGGCGCGCGCGCCGGGTTACGGGACCCGTGGCCCCGATGGCTTGCAGTTGAAGGATCCAAGCGCCGGCCCCCAGACTGGGGGCCAGCGCCCGGCAGCGTCGACCCGGCCGCGGACGTTCAGCGACAGCGCGTGCTGAGGAGTCCGTCTCTCCCTGTCTCCTTGAGTTCTTGGGAGCGCGGCAACGGGGCCGAAGGTCGTTTCCGTTTGCCGCCTTGCGTGGACTCCTGAAGAACAAACCTCGTGCCTCCGTCGGTCGCGCGACCGGATCGCCGCGGACCCCAGACGATTCCTGGCCTAGCGGGCGACGCCTCGGTTCGAGACGGCCGGCAAACGGGCCGGCATGTGTCGCGAAATCTCGCCGAGCGTCGAGGATCTGCGACGAACTTTGGCCCTCCGAGCCCCGTCGTGGTAGCTTCGTGCGATCACTCCAAAGGGCTGATGACGGGCCGTGCGTCACGACGATTCCGCGGCGAATTCATTTCGCGAGGTCACCATGCGTCGACTCGCTCTCGTTGCGTTGGGTGGGCTCTTCGTGTTCGCGTCGTCGACGGCGCTGCGCTCGAGCGGCGGGTCGCACTGGCTCGTTCGCACGGGCGTTCCAGACGTGGGCGCCGCGGCGGTGATCGCGCTCGACGACGTGATGGTCGTCTCGGATCAGCGCGACTACCTCGTCGCCGTCGCGACCGACGCCGGGCTCGCCGAGCTACGCGACCTGAACGTCGAGGCTCACGTCCTCGACTCCGATCCCCTGCCGAAAGACGACTACTATGTCGTGCGCGTGGCGAACCCGGACTTCGTGGGGTCGCTCCCGGCCGGCGTGCGCGTTCTCTATCGCGACCGATTCAGCGCCGTGTTCGAGGCCGATCCCGATGCGGCGATCGAAATCAGTGCACTCGCCCACCAGCGCGGCGGCGTGCCATGCGGCGCCGTCGTGCGCGTCTTCTTCCACGAGATCGCGGCGCACCCGCGGCCGTTCCACGTGCCCGTGCGTCATCGCGGCACGGCCGTCGATCCGCTCGTGCAAGGGCTCGTCGACCAAGTCTCCCAGCCGAACATCGAAGCGACCGTGAACGACGTCTCTGCGATCTTCTCTCGGCGATTCAACCAGCCCGGCGGCGTTCAGGCGCAGAACTATCTCGTCGGACGCTATCAATCGATCGCGTCGTCGCAAAATGGAATGACTGTGTCTACCCAGAGCTTCGATACCGGACACGACAACGTCATTGCGGTGCTGCCCGGCACAGTCAGCCCGAATCAATTCGTCGTGATCGGCGCGCACTATGACTCGGTGAACTGGCAGGACGGCACGACGGCGCGCGCGCCCGGCGCGGACGACGACGGATCCGGCGACGCGTCGGTCCTCGAGGCCGCTCGCATCCTCGCGTCGTCCGGCATCCGCTTCGAAAAATCGATCGTGTTCGCGGCGTGGGCCGCCGAAGAGGTCGGGCTCGTCGGCAGCCAGGCGTGGGTCAACCAGGTCGTGATCCCACAGAACATGGACGTCGTCGCCATGATCCAGCTCGACATGGACGGCCACCTCGAGGCGGGCGACGCGCGCGACATCGACTTCGCGACGAACGACACCGATCCGAATCTCACCGCGTACATGCAGCAGATCCTCGCGACGTACGTGCCGACGATGCCGTCGGTGACGGGCGTGCTCACCGCCGGGACGAGCGATCATCGATCGTTCTCGCAGAACGGCTATCCCGCGGTTTTCCCATTCGAGGATTTGACCGAGTACGCGCATCAGCTCCACACCGCGAACGACACGGTCGGCGTCGCATTCAACGAGCCGACGATGGCGCGCGACTTCACGAAGATGGTCGTCGCCGCCGCTGCCGACCTCGCCGTTCCGTTCGTCGGGCTGAGCCTCGAGCACACGCCGCTTCTCGACACGAACGACGCGACGTCCTGCCGCACCGTGGTCGCGCACGCGGCGTCGGTCGACACGCTGACGTCCGTGCGGCTGCACTGGAGCAATTCGGACTCGAACACGGCCAGCGTCGCACTGACTCCGACGGGCAATCCGAACGAATTCTCGGCGACGATCCCCGCGAACCCGGCGGGCACGACGGTCGGCTACTACCTGAGCGCAGCCGATTCGACGGGTCGCTCGAAGACGCTGCCCGCCGGCGCGCCGCAGAGTCGCTTCACGTACATCACGAATGCGGTCGAGCGGATCGCCTTCTTCGACTTCGACGGCGCGACCGACGAAGGCTGGACGCACGGCGGAGTGCTCGACGACTGGGAGCGCGCCAAGCCCGACCAGCAGTCCAACTATCCCTACGACCCGGACAACGCATGGTCGGGACTGAAGGCGTGGGGAAACGACACCAATGCACCCGGCGAGAATGGCGCGTACGCCAACAATGCGAACAATTTCCTACAGTCGCCGGCGGTGAGCACTGTGGGGCGCGTCGGAGTTCACCTGCACTACAAGCGTTGGCTCTCCGTCGAGGACGGAGTGTACGATCGCGCGCGAATTCTCGTGAATGGCAGCGAGGTCTGGAGGAACCCGATCGGCACCGGTCGCATTCCGATGATCGACACACAGTGGGTCGACCACGAGATCGACGTCTCGTCGCTCGCCGACAATCAGCCGTCGGTGCAGATCCGTTTCGAGCTACAGTCGGATGGCGGCCTCACGTTCGGCGGATGGAATGTCGACGACCTCGCGCTCGAGACGCATGCGGCGCCGCCCACGATCACGCCCGACGATGACACGCCTGCGCTCGGACAAATCGTGCATTTCGCTCTGTCGGCGCCGGGGCACGGCGGCGAACAGTATCAGATCGTATTCGCGACCCAGACCGCGCCGGGCACGCCGCTGAATCCGGGCGACTGTCGCATCGTGCCGTGGAACCCGTCGAACGCGCACCAGCGCTACGCCTCGCGTCACCCGGAGGTCGCCGTGAATTTCACCGGCACCCTCGACGCGAACGGCGCGACCACCGCGCCGGAGCTTTGGGTCCCGAACAATCCGCGAGCCGCCGGCAAGACCGTGCGCCTCACGGGATGGATCTCACAGGGCACGGTGACCAACGCAGCGTTCGACGTCGCGACGCTGCACATCGACTGACGAAGGGACGTCAGCGCAACTCGATCGTGACCTCCGGATAGTCGGCCGACGGTCGCGACAGTTGCGGCGAGTCCACGCCTCGGAACTTCCGGTCGAAGAACGCGCGCGCGAGGTCGCGCGTCGCCGAGACCTGGCGAATGGGTCCGTATCGGGAACGGCGCGCCGACCCTCGCGATCGCGGGATCCGTGCTCGCGTGCTCTTGGATCCGGCCGGGCGTCTCGGCGGACGGGCCGCGGCGCATCGGATCGTCGTCTCGCTGGCGCGACCGCAGGGCGGCGCGGCGCCGGAATCGCGCGCGCCGAATCGCCGTCGCGCCCCCGTCGCCCACCGCGCCACCTCCGTGCGTCGCGACGCCGGATTTCGCACTGCGGCCGAAACGAAAACGCGAGCTGGCGAGAACCTGGATCGGGCCGCTCGTGGCCGACACGTCTCGAACGGGTCGTCGACGGGACGTCGGGTCGATGATCGAGGCTCGATGATCGATGGAAGGGACAACGATGAACATGCGCCGCCGCCGCTTGCCGCTCCTCACCGCGATCGCCGGGATCGCGGTCGTTCGATCTCCGATCGCACTCGCGCAGTATCTCGTCCAGAACGCCGACGTCGCCGTCGGAATCGACGCGCGCCTCGAATCGCCGGTCTCGCTGACGGCGATCGACGATCGCGTCACGGGCCATGAGTACGTCCACGCGCCGACGTTTCTCTTCGAGTATGCGCAGAATGGTCTAGCTTCCCATCGCAGCGACGACGACCTCTCGGTGACCGAGATCTCGCCGCTGCCGAACGGCGTCGATGTCGTCGCGGACTCGCTTTCGATTCCGCTCACGGTCGCGATCCGAGTCGAAGCCGATCCGACGGAGCCGGTCGTGTTCGTGCGCCTTCGCCTCACCAACTTCGGGCGGGAGACCCTTCCGCTGCGCCTGGTCGCGCCGAAGATCCAAGGACTCCTTCCTCGCGGCAACCCCGACGGCTGGATGGGCGCGATCCCGCAGGAGATCGGCTCGGTCCGCCGCGTCACCCATCTGCCGATCGGGATGCCGTACAGTCCCTCGACCCTCGACGATCCATCGCTCAACGCCGGCCTGCCGACCGCGATGAACACGATGGAGGTCGCGAGCCTCTACGACCCGGCCGGAACGGGCGGCCTCTTTTTCGCCGACGTCGACGGCATCGCGGGAACGCAGTCTCCGCCGATCCAATTCACGCTGTCGGCGGACGAAGTCGCGGGGTTCTGGATCACGAACCTGGAGCCGGGCGAGTCGCGCTTCCTCCCGCGGTTCGCGATCGGAGTGCATCACGACGGCGACTGGCATCGCGCCATCGACTTCTACCTGCGACATCACGACGCGCCGCAAACGAACGACGTGCCCGCGTGGTTCCGCGACGCAGGCGCCATCTACAGTTGGTCGGGCGGCGGCGCCGGCGGCATCTACCTCGAGCTGCCCGGCGCGAACCTCATCGATCGCTCGCTCTGGACGACGTTCGAGCGCGACGGCGCGCACTGGAATCCGCCCGTGTCGTTCACGCGGGGCGGGCTCGCGCCGGCGGGCGCACACGTCGCCGCGCGGATGCGGCAGAACACCGCGCAGGAAGATGCGTTCTTCGTCGGCGAGGACGGCGCGCTCGATACCGTGTTCCAGTTGAACGACGGCCCGTGGAGCGATCCGATCATGCTCACGCGCCCGCGCTTCGCGAGTCCCGGATGCCGGCTCGCCGCCGTCTCGCGCGACGATCATCAGGAAGACGTGTTCGTCGTGGGTCTCGACGGCGCCGTGTACACCCTTTTCGTCGTCGACGGTCGATGGAACGGTCCGATTCCGCTCACGCCGCGGAACTTCGCGCCGTCCGGCGCGGGCGTCGCGGCCGTCCGACGAAACGCGACCCAGGAGGACCTCTTCGTCGTCGATCGGTTCGGCGCGATCCACACGCTCTTCGTTCGGTTCGACGGCGTGCGCTGGGGCGCATGGAGCGCACCGATCGCACTCTCCGCTCGATCGACTGCACCAGCTGGCGCTTCGCTCGCCGCCGTGGGTTTCGGCGAGCCCGACGTCGATCTCTTCGTCGTCTCGAGAAACGGCCGGCTCCTCTGGCTCTCCGAGCGCAACGATCTTCCGTGGACCGCGCCCTTCGCGTTGACCGCTCCGAACTTCGCGCCGATGGGCGCCGAGATCACCGCCGTCGTGCGCAATGATCACCAGGAGGACGTGTTCACCACGGGCATCGACGGTGCCATCCGGACACTGTGGACCGACGCCGCGCGTCATTGGTTCGGGCCTGCGGAAGTCGCGGCGCCCGGCTTCACGATTCCCGGCGCGAGCCTCACCGCCGTCGTGCGAAACGCGCATCAGGAAGACCTGTTCGTCGTGAGGAGCGACGGTAGCGCATTCACCCTGTTCGAGCGCGACGACAGCGCATGGCAGTCTCCGACGCCGCCGGACCCGCTGACGTTCGGCGGATTCGCGCCGGCGGGCGGCGGCATCGCGGCGGTCGAGCGAAACGAGCATCAGATGGACGCCTTCCTCTTCGGCCAGGGCCGTCTCTCGAGCTTCCGCGATCTGCCGCGCATCCTCGCGGAGGCGCGCGACCTCGGCACGAACATCATCTACTTGTGGGATTACTGGGAGACGTCGCCGTTCGCGCCGATCCCCCACTACTTCAACAAGGGCGACTACATTCCGCGGCGCGACCTCGGCGGCGAGCCCGCGCTGATCGACGGCATCCGCGAAGTGCATCGCCTCGGCGGAAGAGTGATCCTCTATCTCGAGCCGTTCATCATCGCGAAGGACTCGATCCTCGGACGCACGCTCGGCGCGGACTGGGCGGGACGCGATCCGTTCGGCCGCCCGTACGAGCACTACGGTCCGACGACCTACACGATGTGCGCGCCGTTCGACACGTGGCAGGCCTACGTCGCCGGCACTGCGGCGCGCTTCGTCGCGTCGCCCGACGTCCCGCCTCCTTTCCCGTTCACGTTCGCGCGCGGCTACGGCGCCGACGGCGTGCTCCTCGACTCGTGGGACTGGCAGCTCAACTGGCCGATGGGAACGCGGGGTGGGACGTTCTTCGATGCGCACGATTTCACTGCCGGAGCCGTCTCTCTCGTGCAGCAGGTCCGCTCGACCGTTCGGCTCTTCAACCCGGAAGCGATCGTAATGGGCGAGACCACGAGCGGACCGATGGGCCGCGTCTGGGACGGCGGTCTCAGCGCCGACTTCACTCACAAATGGTGGTTCGACAAGATCTATTGGGCCGATCAGATGAACGACGGGCGCATCGCGGGCTCGCCCGTGCGCTACGGTGCGCCGGGCATGAACTGGTTCAGCAACGGACACGACCTGAACGAGATGAATCAGGTGTGGGCCGCGGGCCACAGCCTCGCCCTCTGCAGCAACTGGCCCGGGACGTTCATGCACGACAACGCGGCGACCATTCGGCGGCTCGTGAACCTCCGGCGGCAGTTCCGAAACGCGCTGATCGAGGGACGGCAGGAATACCAGCCCGCGACGGGCGCCACGAACGTGATCGCCTTCCTCTATCGGGGAACGCGTGACGTCGTACTCACGGTCGTCAATACGGCATCGGAGGGCGCGTTCACCGGCGACGTCCTCCTTCACGACTCGGAGGCCAACTCGCGCTGGCGAGTGCTCGTCGGCGCCGCGCCGGGCCGCCGAGGCGACGACGACGACGAGCACGAAGGCGAATCGGCGCACGTCCACGATCGCACGAAGCTCCGCGTCACCGTGCCTGCCGGCGAGCTGCGAGCGTTCGTCGAGCGGTGACGATCGCGTCGAGGCCGCAACCAACGACGAATCGACTGCGATACAATCCACGCGCATGCGACCCGCCGTTCGACAGCTCATCGCGATCCTCGCCGAGACGATGCACGCGCCCGAGCCGGTTTTCGAGTTCGGCGCTCTGCAGGTCGACGATCAGCAGGCGATCGCGAATCTGCGACCGCTTTTCCCCGGCGTCGCGTACGTCGGGTGCGACGCGCGACCGGGGCCGGGCGTCGATCGCGTGCTCGACCTCGAGCGGCTCGACCTCGCCAGTGGCTTGGTCGGCACCGCGATCGTCGCCGAGACGCTGGAGCACGTGCGCGACCCGATCCGGGCGGTCGACGAGGTGGCGCGCGTGCTGCAGCCGGACGGCGTCGCGATCCTGACCTCGTGCCTCGACTTCAAGATCCACGCGTATCCCGACGACTACTGGCGCTTCACGCCGAGCGCGTTTCGCCATCTGCTTCGCGACTTCCACACGGCGATCGTCGGCGCGCAGGGACACCCCGCGTTCCCCCACACGATCTTCGGCGTCGGATTTCGCGGCGATCCCGCGGGCCGCGACGCCGCGCTCGTCGACGCGCTGCGGCGCCGGATGCCGATCGAATGCCGGCTTGGGGCGCGGGCGACGAAGCGCGCAAAGTGGTTCCTCGGCGAGCATCTGATCGCCAAACGACTCTTCAGGCGGCTGCGCCATCGCGACGATGTCGAGGTGCGACTGCACCGTAGAGCGGGCACGCCGAATTGAAATTCGACGCGACCGCGTGATACAGGAGTGCGTCGCGGAGGTGTTCCGATGAACGTTCGACGGCTTCTCGTCGGTCTTGCAGTTCTCGCCGCGACGGCGGCGCTCGTCTCGCGATCACAGTGCGTGGCATCGAGCGCGACGTCGACGCTCAACCAATCGTTGCCGTCGAATCCAGCGACGCTCAACAATCTCCTTCGCTCGGAGAACCGCGCGCGCGGCCTTTGCGAAACCTATCTCGCGCCGCCGCTCCTCACGCTCGACCCCGACACGCTCGAGCCGAAGCCGCAGCTCGCGGCGGCGATGCCGGAGATCTCGGCCGATCATCTCGTCTATACCTGGACGATTCGAGCCGACGCACGATGGGAGGACGGCACGCCCGTCACGACGAAGGACGTCGAATTGCCTTACCGGTTCGCGATGGACCCGAGCTGCAAGGCGGACGCGGTGCGCGCGCTTCTCCAAGACGTGAAGTCGATCGAGGTCGTCGATGCACACACGTTCCGCGTGACACAGGGCACGCCGTACTTCCGCGCGTTGATCGAATTCGGGACCAACTTCCGGTTGCTTCCGGCGCATCGCTTGGCCGACGTCAAGCCGGCAGATCTCGAGCGACACGAGATCGGCCACCAGCCGCTCTCGTACGGCCCCTATCGCTTGAAGTCGTGGGAGACGGATCGCGAGATCGTCTTCGTCCGCAACGATTCGTACTTCGGACCGAAGCCTGCGATCGACGTGGTCCGCTTCCGCATCAACAAGGACGACTCCGCAAACCTGCGTCTCCTCCGACAAGGTCAAATCGACCTCGCCACGCTGTCCGCGGACGATTGGAAAAAGTGCGCGGCGGACGCCGACTTCGGCCGGACGTTCCAAACCTTCAGCTACTACCTGCCTCAGGTGTACTTCTTCGCGTGGAATTGTTCGAAGCCGCTGTTCGCCGATGCGCGGGTTCGCCGTGCACTGTCGCACGCGATTCGACGCAAGGAGATCGTCGACACCGTGCTCGAAGGCCACGGGCAAGTCGGCGTGAGCCCGTTCGGCCCCATGGATCCGTCGTTCGCCGGCGACATCCAGCCGCAGGCGTTCGATCTCGACGCCGCGAAGAAACTCCTCGCGGACGTCGGCTGGAAGGACTCGAACGGCGACGGCATCCTCGACAAGGACGGCCAGAAGTTCGCGTTCACCATGATCTACAGCCCGACGGCGGCGCTCCACTCGGCAATTCTCACGAGCTTCAAGAGCGACCTCGAGAAGATCGGCGTCGTGTGCGAGATCC
This sequence comes from Planctomycetota bacterium, assembly GCA_016178505.1. Taxonomy (GTDB): domain Bacteria; phylum Planctomycetota; class JACOTG01; order JACOTG01; family JACOTG01; genus JACOTG01. The sequence continues at coordinate 38,028 of JACOTG010000305.1, read as the reverse complement.
TTCCCGTCGACTGGAACCCCTACACGGCGAGGCTCAAAGTCCGAGATTTCGACGCCTGCTTTGCGCTGTGGGCCGGGCAAAGTGCAGACGAGGATCCGTCTCGACTGCTGCGATCGTCCTACGCGAAGAACGGGCAGAACTACGCGTGCTACGAAAACGCGCACGTCGACCAGCTCCTCGATCGCGCGAAAACCGAGTTCGATCGAACGACACGCATCGCCACCTATCACGAGCTGCAGCAGATCCTGAACGACGAGCAACCTTTCTCCTTCCTCGTGGTCCCGGAGATCCTCGTCGCCGTGAGCCGCCGGTTCGCGAACGTGAAGCTGCACAAGATCGGAATGCGGACGATCGAGTGGACCGTCGCGAGCGATTGACCCCAACTCTCGCTTCGGACCCGACCACCACATGAGCGCGTTCGTCATCAGGCGAATCCTCCTCGCCCTCGTCACGCTCGCCGGCATCACGCTCGTCACGTTCCTCATGGTGCACCTCGTGCCGGGATCGCCGGTCGGCAACGAGATCGATACGGGCTCGTCGATTCCCGTGCCCGCCGAGTACGTCCGCGAGACGCGCCGACTCTACGGGCTCGATCGCCCGATCGTCGTGCAGTACGCCGATTGGGTGCGGCGCGCGGCCACGCTCGACTTCGGGGAATCGCTGCGCGATCACCGGCGCGTTCTCGCAAAGGTGTGGGAGGCGGCGCGCGTGACGATCGAGCTCCAGGCGATCGCCATCGTGCTCGTCTTCGCGCTCGGCATCCCGATCGGGGTCTGGTGTGCGGCGCGGTTCAGGCGGCCGCTCGAGCGCGTGACGTCCGCGGCGCTCCTCGGCCTCTACTCGCTGCCGACCTTCTGGATCGCGACGCTCGCGCTCGTCTTCCTCGGCGGCCGCGCGTTTCCCGCGGGCGGACTGTCGAGCGACGACGCAGAGTCGCTCGCGCCGCTTGCGTGGCTGACCGATCGCGCGTGGCATCTCGCGCTGCCGGTCGCGTGCCTCACGGTGCTCGGCGTCGCCGTTGTCTCGCGATACGCGAGGTCGGGCGTACTCGAAGCGCTGCGCGCGGACTTCGTTCGTACGGCGCGCGCGAAGGGTCTCGCGCCGCGCGCGGTGCTGTGGAGTCACGCGCTTCGAAACGGCCTGCTTCCTCTCCTCACGCTCGTGGGCGCGATCCTTCCGACGCTCGTCGGCGGGAGCCTCGTCGTCGAGCGCGTTTTTCGGATTCCGGGGATGGGCAATCTCGCGTACGAAGCGGCACGTAATCTCGACTATCCGGTTCTCCTCGCGATCACGACGATCACGGGCGCGCTCACGATCGCGGGCTTCGTCGTCTCGGATCTCCTCTACGCGTGGGCCGATCCGCGGATTCGACTGCGATGAGGAACCGCGTGCCGAGACTCGCCCTCGCGATTGCCGCGATCCTGTTCGCCGCAGCCGCGCTGGCGCCGCTCCTCGCCGGCGACCGGCCGCTCGTGTGGCGCGTCGACGGTCGCGTCGAGTTCCCGGCGTTCACCGCGTTGCAGGCCGCGGATGTCGCGTGGCTCGTGGCGTTCGCCGGCGCTCTCGCATGGATCGTCTTTCCGCGACGATGGCGAAGGCCGGTGCCGTTCGCGATCGCGGTCGCCCTCGGGTTCGGCGCGGCGGCGATGGTGCCGCACCGGCTCGACGCCAGAGACTATCGCGCGCGCGCGGCGCGCCTTGGACCGGGCGAGTTCGCCCTCTTTCCGCCGATCGCTCACGCGCCGTCGGACAACGATCTCGCCGCACGCCTCGAGCCGCCGTCCGGCGCGCACTGGCTCGGCACCGACGGCAACGGCCGCGACGTGCTCGCGCGCATCGTCCACGGCACGCGCGTGTCGCTGCTGATCGGCGTCGCCGCGGTGATCGCCTACACGTCGATCGGCATCGCACTCGGCGCCGTCGCCGGCACGATGGGAAGCGTCGCGGACGCCGTCGTGTCGCGGCTCGCGGAAACGCTGCTCTCTTTTCCGATGCTCTTTGCCGTGCTCGTCGCGGCCGCGTTCCTTCCGCCGTCCGTCTGGAACATCGTGATCGTCCTCGGCATCTTCGGCTGGCCGCACGTCGCGAGGCTCGTGCGCGCGGAGTGCCTGCGCCTTCGCGAGGACGAGTTCGTGCTCGCGGCGCGCGCGCTCGGCGCGTCGCGGCTGCGCGTGATCGCGCGGCATCTCGTGCCCGCGTCGCTGGGCCCCGTGCTCGTCTCGGCAACGTTTGGCGTCGCGGCCGCGATCCTCACCGAGTCCGCGCTGTCCTTCCTCGGCCTCGGCATCCGCGAGCCCGACCCGTCGTGGGGAAACATCCTCGCGCTCGGACGCGAGGACGTCGATCGCTGGTGGCTCAGCGTCTTCCCGGGCGCGATCGTGTTCGTGACCGTGCTCGCGATGAACGCGATCGGCGAGCGATTGCGCGAGCGCCTCGACCCGCGCGGCGCGACGCGAATCGGCTGACGCCACGCTATCGAGGGCCTTTTTCGGGGATTTCGAGCCATACGGCGACGCGCGAGGACACGGCCCATTCGCGCGAGGGTGTGCGTGCGACTCTGCGCGCGAGACACGCGTGAACCGTCCGAGCGTGGAAGTCACCCATGCACGAATGGGCAATGGCGCCATGGCCGTTGGAGTCCGCTCGGAATCACCCAGAGCGTCCACCGGACGACCCGCGTCGGAGTGGCTCACCCCCGCCAGAACTCGAACACCGCCCATGAACGCGATCGGCGAGCGCTTGCCCCAGCGCATGGATCCGCGCGGCGCAACGCGCGTGAGCTGACGCGGGTCGGATCGCAAGAGCCTGGCGTGCCCGCGCCCGCACCCGGTCACCGATTTCTCGAAGTCTCCCGGTGGGCTAGAATGCTTCTTTCGTCGTCTGGCCGTTTCGCCGTGTTCGAGCGATGCCGTTCAGCGGTAGGCTCGTGACAGTCGAGCGATGCGACCTCAAGTCGAGGCGATCACATGACTCGACGAGTGACCGGTGTTTGGTTGCTCACGTTCGTTCTCCTCGCCTGCCCCGCATCCGCATGGGACCCGAAGGATCACCGCCTGTTCGTCGCGCTCGCGATCGAACACAGCCCACCGGGACTCGCGTCGTTTCTCGGCGCGAATCTCGATGAGGTCGTGCGCGGCTCGCTGGACCCCGACCGCAAGTTCATGGATACCGAGAACCACACGTATCACGTCGACGACGGGACGCGAGACAATCCCGACCATGTCGCCTACCTCGCGTCGGCTCTCGTGGCGATGATTCGAAACCGGGCGCCGCGGGAAAAGGTCGCCTACTGGTTCGGCGCTTTGAGCCACTACGTCTCCGACATCGACGAGCCGCTTCACACCTCCGACAAGGACAAGCGCGAGAACTGGTATCACCCGCTGTTCGAGGCGCTCGGCTACGGCTTCGAGTCGCACTCGCAAGTCCTTGGATTCAAATTCGACTTCGAGATCGGAAACGCCCTCTCCGGCTGGACCTTTCACGACGAGCGGCGACGCAGTGCGATCGACGACGTCAAAGCGTGGCAGATCGCGAACGCCAAGTGGGCCTATCGCTACTACGACAAGATCGGCAGGATCTACACTCGGAAGAAGGCGCTCGACGGCAACAGGCTGACCGAGATCTATCGGACGTGCATCGACGAGTCGATCAACGACGTGATCGACCTGTGGGCGCATGTCTATCAATCGGCGGAAACGGAGCTGATCACGCTCCCGTCACAGCGCGACGTCTTCCTCGTCGATGTGGACGACGAGGGGAGGTTCTACCGGGGCGACGTCCGACTCACCGAGGTACAGCTGGTCACGGCCCTTCGGGAGTATGTCGCCACGCGGACCGCGGCTGGCGCGGTCCCCTCGGCGTATGCCGAAATCGATGACCGATGCGACGCCTCGTTGCGTGGACGCCTCGAGCAACTGTGTCGTGCGTCGGGAATCGTGAATGTCTCCGCAATCTTTCTTCGGAAGGGAACCGCGACGAGCCGCTTCTACCGCGCCCTCAAAGTACACGTCGCGTCGCTCGTCGCGCACGGGTAACGGCGCGTCGAAAACGGACGGCGCTACCTCACGCGAAGCAGGACGGCGTTCGTGACGCTGTAGCCCTTGGGGTATGGCGCTGAAGTTGGAGATCCCCAGCCAGACGGCGAGGCCCGGCCCCACGGCCCATTCGCGCGAGGCGCTCCGTGCGACTCTGCGGACGCTTCACGCAGGGATCGTCCGAGCGTGGACATCACCCGTGCGCGAATGGGCCATGGCGCGATGGCCGTTGGAGTCGGCGTGGAATCTCCATCTGAAGAACAGAATCCCCAGCCAGACGGCGAGGCTCGGCCCCACGGCCCATTCGCGCGAGGCGCTCCGTGCGACTCTGCGGACGCTTCGTGCGTAGACCGAACAAGCGTGGGCATCACCCGTGCGCGAATGGGCCATGGCGCGATGGCCGTTGGAGTCGGCGTGGAGTCATCAAAGAGGTCCTTGGCTTCACGCGTTGGATGGGGAGTGGTTACCCGGCCAGGACTCGAACCTGGAATAGAAGAACCAAAATCTTCTGTGTTACCGATTACACCACCGGGTATCGATGCGCGAGCATCCTAGCGGCGCGCGGGCTTCCGATCAACGTCTCACCTCGTGGGCGATCGCCTCCGACTTTTCGGTTTTCACTGAACGACGAGTCGCACGACGTTCGTCACGCTGTACCCGGTTCCGTTCGACGGGTTCTCGCACGCGCGCGCGGTCGCGACCTCGACTCCGCCGGGGGCCGCTGATAACGTGGCCTGCCACTGCATTTCGTCCCGTTTTGGAGGCACTCATGCGCCGACCGTCCGTTCGATTTGTTGCCATCAGCATCCTGGCCCTCGGCATCGCCGGCATCGCGACCTCGGCCCCGCGTCCCGGCGCGCGGCCGTTCGCCATCGACGACCTCTTCCAGCTCCAGCGCGTCGGCGACCCGCAGCTCTCGCCCGACGGAAAGACCGTGGCCTACGTCGTCACCACGACCGACAAGGCGAAGAACTCGCGCAACAGCGACGTTTGGCTGGTGCCCGTCGCGGGCGGCACGCCGCGTCGACTCACGTCGTCGGAGAAGGCGGACGACACGCCGCGCTGGTCGCCGGACGGTAAGACGATCGCATTCGTGAGCACGCGCGACGGCTCGTCGCAGATCTGGGCCATCGACGTGACCGGCGGCGAAGCGCGCAAGGTCACGTCGATCGCCACGGAGGCGAGCGGCGTCGCGTGGTCGCCGGACGGCAAGTGGCTGGCATTCACGTCGGACGTCTACCCCGACTGCCCCACGGAGGCAGCGAACAAGAAGCGCCTCGACGAGGTCGAAGCGAGCAAGGTGAAAGCGCGGCTGCTCGACGGTCTCCTCTATCGCCATTGGAACGCGTGGAAGGACGGCAAGCGCTCGCACGTGTTCGTGGTGCCGGTGGCCGGCGGCGCGGCGCGAGACCTCACGCCGGGCGACGCGGATGCGCCACCATTCAGCCTCGGCGGCCCCGCACCGTTTGCATTCTCACCGGACGGCCAGGAGATCTGCTTCGAGCGCGGGCCCGATCACGAGGAGGCGGTTTCGACGAACACCGACCTCTTCACCGTGCCGGTGAACGGCGGCGAGGCCACGCGCGTTTCGGCGAATGGCGGCGCGGACGCCTCGCCCGTCTACTCGCCGGACGGCCGCTTCATCGCGTACCGCGCGCAGACCACGCCCGGCTTCGAAGCGGATCGCTGGCGGCTCATGCTGTTCGACCGCAAGGCGAAGACGGCGAAAGAAGTGCTGTCGTCCTCGTTCGATCGATCGGTCGGTTCGATCACGTGGTCTCCGGACAATGCGCGCCTCTTCCTCGGCGTCGAGGACCAAGGGCGCCACGTCGTCTACTCGCTTCCGACCGATGGGAGCACGGCGCCGACGCCTGTCCTCACCAACCACTCGAGCGATGACGTCGAGATCACTCCCGATCAGAAAACGCTCGTCTTCACGCGGCAGGGCTTCAACGCTCCCGTCGAGATCTGGCGCGCGAACGCGGACGGAACGAACGAGGTCGCGCTCACGCGCACGAACGAATCGCTTCTCGGCCAGATCGACATGCGCCCGGCCGAGGAGGTGCGTTTTCCCGGCGCCGACGGCACGCCCGTGCAGGCCTGGCTGATGAAGCCGCCGAGCTTCGACCCGTCGCGAAAGTATCCGCTCCTCGTTCTCATTCACGGCGGCCCGCAGGGTGCGTGGGACGACGCGTTCAGCTATCGATGGAATCCCGAGCCGTTCGCGGCCGCGGGCTACGTCGTGTTGATGCCGAACCCGCGAGGCTCGACCGGCTTCGGCCAGGAGTTCACGAACCAGATCAGCGGCGACTGGGGCGGGCGCGTCTACGAGGACATCATGCGAGCCGTCGATCACGTGCTTTCGCTCGGGTTCGTCGACGACCAGCGCATGGGCGCCGCGGGCGGTTCCTACGGCGGCTACATGGTGAACTGGATCCTCGGACACACGGACCGCTTCAAGTGTCTTCTCTCGCACGCGGGGGTGTTCAACCTCACGAGCATGTACGGCGTGACCGAGGAACTTTGGTTCCCCGAGTGGGAGTTCAAAGGCCGGCCGTGGACGAGCCCGGAGCTCTACGAGAAGTGGTCGCCGCATCGCTTCGTGCAGAACTTCAAGACGCCGACTCTCGTGACTCACGGAGAGCTTGACTACCGCGTCCCGATCGGAGAGGGCTTTCAGCTGTTCACGTCTCTCCAGCGCATGGGCGTGAAGTCGAAGATGCTCTACTTCCCCGACGAAGGGCATTGGATTCTGAAGCCGCAGAACAGCGAGCGCTGGTATGAAACGGCGATCGGTTGGTTTGATCAATGGCTGAAGCCAAAGTCTTGACGGCGAGCCTCGACACTCGATGAGTGGCTGAAGCCAAAGTCTTGACGGCGAGCCTCGACACTCGATGAGTGGCTGAAGCCAAAGTCTTGACGGCGAGCCTTGACAGACGCGCGATCGTCGACGAGAGTGAGAATGGCACGCGCGGTACCACCGAAACACCGAGAAGGATGCACACCCGATGTCGCTTCGTTCCATTTCGCTACTGATCATTGCACTCTGCGCGCTGGGCCGCGCGGCCGTTGCGCAGCCGAACTTGACGATTCAGCCGACCGACGTTGCGCCGGGCGGCGTGATGTCGGTTACGGTGGTCAACGCCGACCCGAATTCTCAAGCCGTCCTTTGCTTCGCTCTCGGGCCGGGGACTACGGTGCTCGGGCCCTTTCGCTCGCCGTGCGGGCCGCTTTCGGTCACCGTCAACCTGCAAAAGCCGGTGCGCCAGATCAGCCGCGGGCGAGTCTCTCCGACCGGCGTGTATCAAGTGAATCCCGTCTTCCCGGTGGCCGTGCCCGCTCGCCTCAACGGCCGGACGATCTTCGCGCAAGTGTTCACGGCACGTCCCACTCGCGTGTCGGGCAATTGCGTGTGGCACGTCGAAACCACGAACCTCGCGTCGTTCACGCTGCACTTCATGTGACCGGTCGCGATTCCGCGCGATGACGACCGCGAGACGACGACGCGCGGCGATCGCGCCATGCCTCGGACCGCTGGCGTCGTGGTTCGCAAGCCGCATCGATCTCGTCCGATTCCGCGACGCCTCCGTCGGGCGTGCGTCCGCGGTGCTCGCGCCGCGAGACAGCGCTCATCGAATGATCGTGCCCGACTTCGCCGGATCTCTCGACCTCGCGCGCTCGGGCCTTCCGTTCCATGCGGTGCTCGAACGAGACCACGACCGCTCGCCCGATTCCGCGCGCGTCGATCGCCTCCTCGCGGAGGGTCGCACGATCTTCCTCGTCCAGCCCCACCAGGTCCTGCCGCGTCTCGCGCGGCTGATCGTGGCGATTCGTGCCGCGTTCCTCGGGCCCTTTCGGAATCCTTGCTCGTTCCTCTTTCTGGCCGGCGGTGATGGACGCGAAGGAATGGGCCTCCACCACGACGGCAACGTCGACTCGTTCTGGTTGCAGATCGAGGGACGTCGCACGGTGACGTTCGGCCCGCCGGTCTCCGAGGACACGCCCGAGGATATGAACGAGAGTTCGCGTGATCCGAGCAGCGCTAGGCCTGTCTCGAAGCCGCCGCGCGAAACGAAACCCGAGAGCCCTCGCCGTCGCATGCCAGGGTACCGCACGCTCGCGCTCGAGCCGGGGTCGCTCCTGTACATGCCGCCGCGGACGCCGCATCGCGTCGTCTGCTTCGAGCGCTCGCTCGCGGTGAGCCTGACGTTTCCAGAGTCCGATCCTCGTGACGCCATTCGCACGCTCGTCGACGACGCGAGGTTCGAACTCGACGCAGCGCTCGATCCGCTCTCGCCGGCGCCGATCGCGCGACTTCTCGATGATGCAGGCACACGCATCGCGCGTTCGGCTCGGGATCCGATCCAGGTGCAGAAGCTCCTCGCTGCCGGTCTCGCGGCGTGGGACGTCGCACGCGGTTCCACGCGCGGCGCGACGCGACGCGACGCGAATCGCTTGTGGTTTCAGCGTCCGGTAGTCGCCGGCGCGGTCGATCGCCGATCGCGAACGATTCCGTTGTTCGCCGGCGACGGAATGACGGTGCGCGTGCCCGCGTCTGCCGCATCGATCGCATGCGATTTCGTCTTGATGCCGTCGCTGCATCGTGAAGCGATCGCGTGCCTCGGGCGGAGTATCGGAGCGCTCGTCGAATCGGGACTCGTGGCATTCCACGATCTGCCGCTCCGGATCGAGCCGGACGACCTGGATTCCCTCGACGGCTGGAACTTCGCGTAGCCCGTCGTCGCCCGCCCGGCGAGCGGCAACCGCATCGGCATTCACGGGGCGCGTACCGTTCGAACCCTTCCCGCGACGGACCGAAGCGCGATCAGCGCCTGCAAGGCATTATCCAAGAGCCAATTGGAGTCGCCGATCATCGTCGATCGACTCCGGCGTACGGTTTTCGCAACGCGGTCAAGAATTGGACGTTTGTGGACGATAGTCGAAGTATGTCCTAAGATGTCCGCCCTTTGAGAGTCACCCGGGCATGCAGCTCACGGTTCGCGACGTCGCCAAGCTCCTCAACATCTCCGAGAAATCGGTTTACCGATGGGTCGCGCAAGGAACCTTGCCGGCCTATCGCGTGAACGAGCAGTACCGCTTCAATCGCGCCGAGCTCCTCGAATGGGCCACGTCGCGCAAGATCAACGTCTCCGCCGACATCTTCAACGAGCCGGAGAGCGCCTCGCCGATTCCGGGGATCTCCGACGCGCTTCAGGCGGGCGGGATCTTCTATCGGGTCGGCGGCACGGACAAACCGTCCGCCATTCGCGCGGTCGTCGAGACCATGCGTCTCCCGGACGAGGTCGACCGCGAATTCCTGTTTCGCGTGCTCCTCGCTCGCGAAGCCATGGCTTCGACCGGAATCGGCCACGGCATCGCGATTCCGCACGTTCGAAATCCGATCGTGCTGCACGTCGCGAAGCCGATGGTCACGCTGTGCTTTCTCGAGAAGGCAATCGACTTCGCCGCGATCGACGGCCAGCCGGTGCACGCACTCTTCTCGATGGTGAGCCCGACGGTCCGCGCTCACCTGCACTTGCTGTCGCGGCTGGCCTTCGCGCTTCGCGATCCAGCGTTCGAGAGCGTGGTGCATCGCCAGGGGAGCCGCGACGAGATCCTCGCCGAGGCGCGCCGCGCCGAAGCGACGCTTGCGCCAGCCAACGCGAAGGGCGACTGATGATGGCGATGTCGACCGCGATCCCTCACCAAGCCGACGCCGCGAAGCCACCGCGAGCCAACAACCGATCGCTGCGGGCAACTCGACTCTCCGAGTGCTCTCGGTATCCGAGAACGGGAGCGCTCCCTCGAAATGACCCGACTATGGGTCTGAATGACGCGTGGGAACTGTCGAAACACAATCCAATCTTGCAACTGCCAGGGGAGACAGTCATGCAATTGACGGTTCGTGACGTGAGTCGGTTCCTCAATGTGTCCGAGTCCACCGTGACTCGGTGGATCAAGCAACGGAGCCTGCCTTCGCATCACGTGGGCGGCCAGCATCGCTTCAATCGGGCAGAGCTGCTCGAGTGGGCGACCGCCAACCAGATCAAAGTCTCCGTGGACATGTTTGACCATTTGGAGTCGGAGGACGAACCGGTTCCGAGCCTGGTCGAGGCTCTCGAAGCCGGAGGGATCTTCTATCAGCTCCAGGACACCAGCAAAGAGCAAGCGCTGAGAGCTTTGGTCCAGGTGCTGCCGCTTCCCGATGGGATCGATCGCGAATTGCTGTTCCGGCTTTTTCTAGCTCGCGAAGCCTCGGCAACCACGGCGATCGGCAATGGCATCGCCCTCCCGCACGTGCGGAATCCAATCGTCCTCCACGTCGCGAAGCCGATGGTGACGCTCTGTTTCCTCGAGCGGCCTGTGAATTTCGGGGCGCTCGATGGCATACCCGTCCAGGTTTTCTTCTCGCTGATTTGCCCGACCATGCGGAGCCACTTGCAGCTGCTATCGATGCTGTCCTTTGCCCTTCACGACGACGGGTTCAAAACGGTCGTTCAGCGCCAAGGGAAGCGAGAACAGATCTTGCACGAAGCGCGCCGCGTCGAGCTCGCTCTCGCAACACGCGGAAACAAGATGGGAAGAACCCATCGCTAGCATGGACGTGCCGGCGAATCACGGATCGTCGCCCGGTGCCGACGCATCGAGCGCATCGCGTGCATCCCTGCAAACCGTGCTCGGCGTCGGGTGCACCCTCGTCATGTGCGGGGTCGCCCTAGTACCGACAGTTCGCATTTTGTGCGCGGGCACATCGGAGTCGGTGCGCCTTACCTGGGATCTTTTCCATGGAGCGTTCTGCATTGGAATAGATCCCCTCAGCGCCTTCTTTTTATTGCCGATCCTCGGCCTATCGGCACTCGCTGCCATTTACGGCGGCAACTACCTGCTCGCCTACCGCGACAAGAAATCGCTCGGCAGCACCTGGTTCTTCTTCAATCTGTTCGTTGCCGGGATGATCTCGGTCGTTATTGCTCGCACCGCTTTTCTGTTCCTCGTGGCGTGGGAAGTCATGTCGCTGTCTGCGTACTTCTTGGTCACGTTCGAACACGAAAAGGCAGAAGTGCGTCGAGCGGGCTGGATCTATCTCGTCGCGACTCACCTTGGAGTGGCGTTCATCTTCGCCGCATTCGTGCTGTTGGGTCGCCGGGCAGGAAGCCTCGAATTCGACGTCATTCAAGACATGCCGGCCACCGATTCGGTCACGGCGGGCGTCGTCTTCGTATTGGCCACGATCGGGTTTGGAGCGAAGGCTGGGTTCGTTCCTTTTCACGTCTGGCTTCCCGAAGCGCATCCTGCCGCTCCGTCTCATGTGTCCGCCTTGATGTCCGGCGTCATGATCAAAATGGGCATTTATGGTTTGGTGCGCATCGTGACTTTCATGGGTCCCCCCGCTCCGTGGTGGGGACTCACACTGGGCGCTCTGGGATTGCTCACCGCGCTGGTGGGCATTTCGCTGGCCCTGCATCAGCGCGACATGAAGCGCGTGCTCGCCTATTCCAGCATCGAGAACATGGGGTTGATAGGTCTCGCGTTGGGCATCGGACTTTGGGGTTGGGCCAACAGGCTCCCTACCGTGGCAGTCCTGGGCATGACCGCCGCGCTCCTTCATGTTTGGAATCACGGCCTCATGAAGTGCCTGATGTTCTTCGCCGCGGGCAGCGTCCTGCACGGCACGGGGACGGCGGACATGGAGAAGCAGGGTGGGTTGATGAAGAGGATGCCCTGGACCGCGAGCGCCCTGATAGTGGGCGCGGTTGCGATCGCATCGCTGCCTCCACTGAATGGGTTCGTCAGCAAGTGGCTGATCTACTCGAGCCTTCTCCGTTGCAATTCCTCGAGCACCGGAGCTTCCGGACTGGCCCCGCTCTTGACGATCGGCCTCCTTGCCCTGATCGGTGGCCTCGCCGCAATCGCCTTCGTTCGGCTCACGGGCGTGGTGCTATTGGGTTCGCCGAGAAGCAAGGCAGCCGAGCTCGCACACGAATCGTCCGCTTGGATGCTCGGCCCGATGGCGATTCTCGCAGGGTTGTGCGTCACCGCCGCACTGATCCCTCGAGTGGTCACCGGACAGATGCGTCACGTGCTGGATCAGGTCTTGGGTACCGAAGCCAGTCGGTCGTTGCTGCGACTGGAGACATCAGACACCCCTCTCCAAATCGTAGGCGTCATCAATGCGTGGACGATCGTTGCCTTCGTCGCGGCAACTTTCCTGCTGATCGCACGGTCGCGAAAGCCAACGCGGAAGGACGCTCCGACCTGGGGTTGTGGATACGTCAAGCCCACAGTCAGGATGCAGTACACAGGGCGCTCCTTCGCGGAGACGATTTCCGAGCACCTGCTCCCGCGATTTCTCCGACCGCGGATCGGCGGGCAGCTCCCACGCGGCTTGTTTCCGGCCGAAAGCCGCTTCACAGCTGAGTGCCCCGACCCCGTGAGCGACCGAGTATACGAGCCGTTCTTTGGACGCTGGGCAGAGCGATTCGCCAGACTCCGGGTCCTCCAGCAGGGCAAGATCCACGTGTACCTGGTGTACATCGCGGTCGTCGTCGTCCTCGCGCTCGCCTGGGTCTCGATCCGCGGATTGTGGGGTACGGCATGACCGAATTGCTGGTAGTCCTGGCAATCGGGATCTGCGCGTCCAGCGGGGTGCCCGGGCTCTTTCTGCGGCGAGACTCGATGACCGGACAGTGGGTGACGACTGTCCTTTCGGTCCTCGGTGCTGCGCTTGGTATCGGGGCCATCTTCGCGTTCTGGGCGACCGGACTCAGTCGGCCGATCGCATTGCCGTGGTCCATCCCCGGCGCCGAGTTCGATGTCGCCATGGACGGCCTTTCCGCCGTGTTCCTCATGCCGATCTTCTTGGTCTCGCTGCTGGGAAACGTGTACGGGCTCGGTTACTGGCGCCAGACGGAGCATCCACAGAACGGCCGCAGGCTGCGTTTCTTCTACGGCACGCTGACCGCCGGGATGGCGCTGCTCGTGATCGCCCGGAACAGCATTCTGTTCATGGTCGCCTGGGAGATCATGGCGCTTTCGAATTTCTTCCTCGTCACCACCGAGGGGCACAAGAGCGAAGTCCGCGACGCCGGTTGGATGTACTTGGTTGCAACGCATGTTGCCACTCTTTGCTTGTTCGCGCTCTTCGCGGTCCTTCATGTGACCAACGGATCGTTCACCCTCGTTGCGTCGAGCCAGCGGGCGGGATCTTCCGGCACGGCTGCGGCGATCTTCGTGCTCGCGCTGGTCGGGTTCGGTCTCAAGGCAGGCGTCATGCCGCTTCACATCTGGTTGCCAAGCTCCCACGCGGCCTCTCCCAGCCATGTTTCGGCAATGATGTCCGGCGTCGTCATCAAGATGGGAATCTACGGACTGATGAGAGTGACGTCCTTCTTAGGGGCCCCATCATTGGAATGGAGCGCTGTCGTCCTGGGGCTTGGCGTCGTGTCCGGTGTCCTCGGAGTCGTCTACGCGATTGGTCAACACGACGTCAAGCGACTGTTGGCATACCACAGTATCGAGAACATCGGCATCATCGTCATCGGACTCGGCCTCGCGTTGATCGGCCGATCGTTGGGTCGTGCGGATTGGATCGTCCTTGGCTTGGCCGGCAGCTTGCTTCACGTCTGGAACCACGCCTTGTTCAAGGCACTCTTGTTTCTGAGCGCGGGCTCGGCCATTCACGCGGCCCACAGTCGCGAGATCGACCACCTCGGCGGCCTTTCCAAGTCCATGCCTTGGACCTCGCTCTGTTTCGTGATCGGCGCTGTCGCGATTTGCGGCCTACCCCCGCTCAACGGCTTCGTGAGCGAGTTCCTCATCTACATCGGTCTCTTTCACACACTGGGGAGTACGGGAGGGACGTCTTTCGTTTGGGCGGCCTTCGCGGTTCCGATACTGGCGTTGATCGGCGCGTTGGCCCTTGCGTGCTTCGCCAAGGCATACGGTGCGGTCTTCCTCGGCACGCCCCGGTCGGAACATGCGACGCATGCGCACGAGTCTCCGCAAAGCATGCTTTGGCCCATGGGAGTTCTGGTCGTGTGCTGTCTAGTGATCGGTACGGCACCGACCGTGACGATGCCGATTCTCGGAAGAGCAATCGCAGACTGGGCGCCGGGTCTGGGAGACGCAGATTCGATTCTCGCCGCTTCGGCTCCCATCGGTCGCGTCGGCGTCATGGGTCTAGTCCTGATTCTCGGAACACTTCTCGGTGGCATCGCATTGTGGATTCGAAACCGCCGGCAGTCCGTGGAAAGGGGCACCACGTGGGCCTGCGGGTACGTGGCGCCGACTTCCCGAATGCAATACACATCGTCTTCGTTCGCGCAAATGGTGGTTGGACTCTTTGGTTGGGTGCTCCACCCAACCATTCGCAAGCCGAAGGATTTTCCACTGTTCCCAGCACCCACGAGCTTTCACAGTCATGTGCCCGACGCAGTCCTCGACTTCGTCGTGCTGCCGATCTTTCGATTTGCGGCCTGGCTGTTCTCCTGGTTTCGGGTCTTTCAGCGAGGGAACATCCAAGCCTACTTGCTGTACGTCTTCCTCGCGCTGATCGCGCTACTGCTCTGGAGTTAGATGGGACGCGATGAACACGATCATTCATGACTCGGTCCATGTCGTGCTGGCGTTCAGCTTGCCACCCTTGCTTCTGGGAGTCATCGCCAAGACCAAGGCCCTTTTCGCCGGCCGGGTCGGCCCACCATTGCTTCAGCCCTACTACGACCTCTTCAAGCTCTTCCAGAAAGGCTCGGTCTACAGCACGACGACGACGTGGGTATTCCGCGCCGGCGCGGTGGTCGGGTTCGTGTCCGCGGGGATTGCGGTGTTGTTGATTCCCCTTTCGGGCTCCGCGGCCCCGATCTCCTTCACAGGCGACTTGATCCTGTTCGCGTATCTCCTGGGCCTGGGCCGGTTCTTCACCGCGTCCGCCGCGCTCGACACCGGTTCGGCGTTCGAGGGCATGGGCGCAGCTCGGGAAGTGACTTTCGCGTGTCTTGCGGAGCCGGCTTTTTTCTTGGGACTGCTCGTCCTCGCTAAGCTGTCCGGGTCGCTTCAATTGTCGGGAATGCTGGGCAGTTCGCTGGCGACGCACTGGGCGAACGCAGGAGATTCGCTGGCGTTGGTCTTGCTGAGTTGGTTCATCGTGCTGCTCGCCGAGAACTCACGAATCCCATTCGATGATCCCAACACCCACTTGGAACTCACCATGATTCACGAGGTCATGGTCCTCGACCACGGCGGCCCTGCATTCGGAATGATCCTCTACGGTGCGGCGCTCAAGCTATTCGTTTTCGGCGCACTGGTGGTCCGGCTCGCCGTCCCGATGACTGTAGGATCCGCGTGGCTCGATTGGCCGATCTTCGTCGCGGGATTGTTGGTCGTCGCGGTAGTGATCGGCGTCGTCGAATCAACGATGGCTCGGCTCCGTCTCACGCGTGTTCCCGTTCTTCTCGTCGCGGCATGCCTGCTGTCGGCCTTTGCCATCATTCTTCTGGTCAGGTGATTCCATGGCCCCATTCTTGGATCCCTTGTTGATCGTCGCCTTGGCGCTCAACTTCGTCGCCCTCGGCGTGAGCCGGATTCGCGGCGTCATCAACGCTGTCGCGCTTCAAGGGATCCTCCTCGGGATTCTCGCACTGTTCGTTCACTCGGAAATCGGGATTCGGGGGATCCTCCTGGTTGGTGGGACCATTTGCTTGAAGGGATTCGTCATTCCGAGATTCCTCGTTCACGCCTTGCGCGAGGCGAACATTCAGCACGAGGTTACGCCGGTCGTGAACTACATGAATTCCATACTGCTTGGCGCGGTCGGCACTGGATTGGCCATGGTGTTCTCGTCCACACTCCCTCTCGCGGATACTCACAAGGGATTGCTGCTCGTGCCGGCGTCGCTTGCGACGGTGTGGACCGGATTCCTCATGCTCACGACGCGCAAGAAAGCAATCATGCAGGTGCTCGGCTACCTGCTTCTCGAAAATGGCATCTTTCTGTTCGGCCTGTTGCTGCTCGAAGCGATGCCGCTCCTCGTCGAGGTCGGCGTGCTTCTCGATCTCTTCACCGGCGTGTTCGTGATGGGCATCATCATTCACCACATCAGCCGCGAATTTGCCTCGATCAGCACCGAGCACCTGACCGAGTTGAAGGAATAACCGATGAGCTTGATGCTGATCATCTTTCCGGTGGTGATGGCAGCCGTGACGTTTTCCGTCCCCTCCAACCGATGGCGCCCCTGGCTCCTGCCACTGGGTGCGATGGGACACCTCGTTCTCGTACTGTGGGTGATCTTGCGTGCAGCCCCCGGCGATCCGGGTACTGCGCTTGGGGGTTGGTTGGCGCTGGACGCGCTGGGGAAGCTCGTCACTGTCTTCTTGAGCGTCCTTTTCTTTCTGTGCTCCCTCTACGCTCCTGGTTATCTCGCCCTTCGCTCCGATCGACCCAACCGCGTGTTTTGCGCGAACATCTTCATCGTGCAGGCGATGATGACCCTGGTCACTTTGTCTCACCACCTCGGATTGATGTGGGTTGCCATGGAGGCAACGACACTGGCCAGCGCACCCCTCCTCTATTTCAACCACAATTCCCGCTCCTTGGAGGCGACCTGGAAATATCTCCTCATCGGCTCCGTGGGGATCGCATTGGCCTTGTTCGGGTCGTTCTTCCTGGCCTATGCATCACTGAAGGCTGGGCTCCAATCGGAGCTGTTGTTCGACCAGTTGGTCAAGGACGCTCCTCGACTGTCGACGCCATGGCTCCACGCAGCGTTCGTGCTCCTCTTCGTCGGATATGGGACGAAAATGGGCCTGGCGCCGATGCACACGTGGAAACCCGACGCGTATGGCGAAGCGCCGGGAATCGTGGGCACGCTCCTCGCCGGCGGGGTCACGAGCTGCGCCTTTCTAGCGATCTTGAGGATCTATCAGATCTGTCGAGCTGGGGCCGACGCCGAATTCGCCCGGGAAATCATGATCTTCATGGGACTGCTGTCGATGGCCGTTGCGGCGGTCTTCATGGTCCGGCAACGCGACATCAAGCGCATGTTGGCCTACTCCAGCGTGGAACACATGGGAATCCTCGTGCTCGGGATCGGCGTCGGAGGCGTTGCCGCGTACGGCGCGCTCCTGCATCTCATCAACAACGGCCTCACGAAAGGAGTGCTCTTCCTTTCTGCCGGCAACATACATCGGGCGTACGGGAGCAAGATCACCGACGATGTGCAGGGAGCCATCCAACGCGTGCCGCTCTCCGGGAGCCTGTTCCTCGCGGGGTTCCTTGCCATCACGGGTTCGCCGCCCTTCGGCCCATTCGTCAGCGAATTCACCATCCTGAACGGCGCAATCGGCAGCGGGCAGTACCTCGCCGGCGGCGTCTTCCTGCTCTTGCTCGGCATCGTGTTCATCGGAATGGGAGCCACCGTATTGGCCGTCGTGCAGGGAACTCCTTCCGACCAAGGGAAAGCGAACAGCTTTCGCGACAGCGTCGCCACGGGCCTTCCCATTCTCCTCTTCATGGCCATCGTGTTGCTACTCGGCCTCTACATACCACCGCCGCTCGAATCCCTCTTGCGCGACGCCGCTGCGTTCTTGGAGGTGAAACGATGAACGGCAACGGGTTCTTGGCCGTGCACACCGGACAGCCGATTCCGCGAGAGAAAATTCCGCAACTGTCCTTTGGAGAGTTTCGCACTTGCATCGTGGACGAGGTGTCCGGCGGTGAGAGGGTCGCCGCGCTCTTCGGCGACGATTCGGCCTCGCGGGAAAAGCTGGATGTTTACGCCGTTCTCGCGGACAGCACCCGCGCGTTGTTGCGCGTTGCAAAATCGACGCTGGACAAGGACCGCTTTCCCTCCATTACGCCGGACTGCCCGCAGGCTCACCTGTTCGAACGCGAACTCGCGGAACAGTACGGCGTTCGACCCGAAGGACATCCCTGGTTGAAGCCCGTTCGATTTCACGCCTCTTACCATCGCGGCCGCGACGCGTGGGGCAGGAAGCCGGACGCCGCGCCGGTCATCGGCGTCACGGACTTCTACCAGGTCGAAGGAGAGGAGATTCACGAAGTCGCCGTCGGTCCCGTTCACGCGGGAGTCATCGAACCGGGACACTTCCGATTTCAGTGCCACGGCGAGCAGGTCCTCCACCTGGAGATTTCACTTGGCTATCAGCATCGTGGGGCCGAGCGAACGGTGATTGGCATACCGAACAAGCGAACGATCCACACGGTCGAAACACTCGCCGGCGACACGTCGGTCGGCCATGCGACGGCGTACAGTCAGGTCGTCGAAGGTCTCACTGGCTGCCGGGTCCCCATTCGTGCCGAAGTGCTTCGTGGCGTCGCCTTGGAGCTCGAGCGCCTGGCGAACCACACGGGCGACCTCGGCGCATTGGCCGGTGACGTCGGATTCCTGCCGACGGCTTCGTATTGCGGGCGCCTCCGCGGGGACTTCCTGAATCTCACGGCTCTCTTGTGTGGGAGCCGCTTTGGCCGCGGCGAGGTCCGACCCGGCGGCGTTCGATTCGATCTCGACTCGGGTCGCTTGCAACAGTGCATGGAGCGTCTCGATGCTGCGTTCCGCGACGTTTCCAATGCCGTCGATCTCCTCTGGAACTCCTCGTCGGTCCAGGCGCGATTCGAAGGAACGGGAGCCATCTCCCAGGAAACGTGTCGGGAGTTGGGAATCATCGGACCGGCAGCTCGGGCGTGCGGTCTCGAGTGCGACGTTCGTCAGGATTTCCCTGCCGGGATCTTCCGATTCGCTCAGGTGCCGGTGTCGAGCTGGACTACGGGCGACGTCTTCGCGCGTGCGTACGTTCGATGGTTGGAAATCCAACGTTCCGTGGCATTCATCAAGGATCAACTCCGCGCCTTCCCGGACGGCCCGATCGGCACCGCCGTCGGAGCGTTGAAACCCGACCAGTTGATCATTTCGCTCGTCGAGGGATGGCGCGGCGAGATCTGCCACGTAGCGCTGACGGGACACAGTGGAGAGTTTTCAAGATACAAGATCGTCGACCCGTCGTTCCACAACTGGATGGGCCTAGCAATGGCGTTGCGGGATCAGCAAATCTCCGACTTCCCGCTGTGCAACAAGAGCTTCAACCTGTCGTATTGCGGACACGACCTCTGAGGAGACGACATGCTGCAGATTATCCTCGCCCGCCTGAAGCAAGGACACCGAACGATCGCATTCCCCGCGCAGAGTCCGTCGTTGCCCGACCGATTCCGGGGCCTGCCGGTCGTCGACTCCTCCAAGTGCCCGGACGACTGCCGGGCCTGCGCCGAGGCCTGCCCCACGAATGCGATCACGATCGACGGCAAGGGACTGCGTCTGGACCTCGGGCGGTGTCTGTTCTGCAGCGACTGCACCGAAGCCTGCCCGGAGGGTGCCATCCGCTACACGCAGGACTATCGCCTGGCGACTCGGAAGCGCGAGGACCTGAGCCTCGAGGGCGCGACGCTGAAACTCGCGGAAGCCCTCGATGCGAAATCCCGCCGGTTGTTCGGCCGGTCGCTCAAGCTAAGACAGGTCAGCGCCGGCGGGTGCAACGGGTGCGAGGCGGACCTGAACGTCCTCGGCACGGTCGTCTTCGACATGGGCCGCTTCGGCATCCAGTTCGTGGCGTCTCCGCGGCACGCGGACGGAATCGTCGTCACCGGCCCAGTCACCGAGAACATGCGCACGGCACTGCTGGACACGTACGCGGCAGTTCCGCCGCCGAAGTTGGTCATCGCCGTCGGAGCCTGCGCGATCAGCGGCGGCCCCTACGTGGACAACGCGGAGGTGCACAACGGCTGCGGGTCGCTCGTTCCCGTCGATCTGTACATCCCCGGATGTCCGCCCCATCCACTGACGATCCTGGATGGACTGTTGCGACTGCTCGGGCGCCTCGAGAAGTAGTCGAGCATCACCGTTGCACTGCGAGACGCGGTGCTCGGCGTTCGCGAGCGTGCGGTTACGACCGTCACGCAGACGATGCGAGGAACGAGTCGGCGAGGCCGTCAGCGCCGCGGCGCAAGCTGGCCTTGGGCCTGGAGTCGCTGCCACTGAGCCTCGGTGAGCGACTTCTGGAGGGAGGCTCGGGTCTTCGCGTAGATGTCGTCGAGCTTGGCGTCGATCGTCGAGCGGTCGCCCGCCTTCCACACCGACTCGACCGCCGACAGTCCGTCCCGGAGCGCGCGCCGGATCGCCGTTTCCGTTTCGCTGGATGGCGCCAGCGCGTCGCCAAGCGCGAGCGTGATGGCGCGGTACAGTTCGTCCTCGAGCACGCGAAGGTCCGGCGACGCGGGGAGCGGCGCATCGCCGCTCTCTTCCGGACACCCGTGAGATTCATTCGCGGATGACTCCAGCCGAGATTCGAACGCTGGCGGCTTCTTGCCGAAAACGACGAATCCCGACGCGAGAAACGCCACGAACAACAGGAAGGGGATCCAGGCGTTACGCGGTCTCACGGTTGCCGCTCCGTCGACGACGGCGGCGGCGTCTCATAGTGCACTCCCCACTTCGTCCGAAGCGTGTCGATCATCTCCCGCGTGAGGCGCGCCGTCTCCGCCTCGACGAACTTCGCGCGTACCGGTTCGCGCACCTCGTCGAACGTCTTGCCGCCGAACTCCGCGGCGTGCGCGGAAAAGTAAACGCGTAGCGCCGATTCGTCCTCGCCGCGAGCTTGCGCGCGACCGAGAACCTCTTCCTCCATCAGCCGGTTCGTGACGTGCCGACGGACGAACTCGTCCTTGTCGAGTCTACGCTCGCTCGCTTCGCGAAAGATCAGCTCTTCCTCGATCAGGTACTCGAGGACGCTCGCTGCGTCGTTCTTCGGCGGTGTGGAGTCCCTGCCGTCGGCGCGCGAACGCGACGCAAATTCGGTCGATCGCAAGAGTGCGAGACGGCGATCGACGTCGGCAGCCGTGATCGGCTGGTCGCCGACCCACGCGAGAGCCGACGGCGCAGCGCTCGACGCCGTGGCCGCGCGTTCGGAGCGCTTGAACGCGACGATCGCGCCGATGCAGACGACGGAAACCAGCACGGGAGCCCAGCTCTTCAACGTCACGTTCACGGCTTCCCGCTAAGGTCTCACGATGGATATCGGCGACGACCAGATGCGTTCGCGCGTCCGGTACGATCCGGACGGATTGGTCGGCGTCACCTTCTGCGTCCAGTATTGGACTTGAGGCACCGTCTGCGCGCGAACGTAGTAGTAGGCGCGACCCGGCGGGTACGCGAGGTCGGTGTACGTGACGTACGGCATCGAGGGACCCGTCCGAAACGCGGCAATGCTGACCCCATTGCGGAGGATCTCGACGCCGGCAACTCCTACGGCGTGAATCGCAAACGTCGGGGTTCCCGACGTGTGAACGACATCGCCCATGAAGCCCGACGCCCCATCGCTGCAGACGACGGCGACCGACATCGCCGTGCGCGGCCCCGACGTCGCGAAGATTCGCCGTGCTTTGATCGCGTCGAACACGCCCTCGCGCGTGAACGATTGCACCCACGCGCCGATCAACCCGCCGTTCCCGTACAAGAAGAAGTCGGGATCATTGACGGGTAGTTCGGTGACGAGCCCTCCCTTCGCGGTGTGCGTGTCCGTGCTTCCGAAGAGACCGAGCCGATAGCCGTCGTTGCCGGTGGTGACCCAGCGATTCATCGTGTACTGAACCGTGCGGTCGCGCAATCGGTGAATGCCTTTCACGGGTTGAAACGTGTGGATCACCCACCAGTCGTAGACCGAGCTCGCGGTCGTGTCGATCCACTCCCGCCCGTCGGCGCCTTCGCACGATCCGTGCTTCGAATAGATCTCGACGGCCGGTTGTCGCACGCCGTCGACGTAGTCCCAGTCCGTGGCAGCGCTCCGATAGTCTCCACCGCCGTTCGAGCGAAGCTCGGCGGACGTGTGCGGTAACGTGATGTAGTCGAAGCTGCCGAAGACGAGGCGGTACGAATCGAGGGCAGTCCAAAGCAGATCGGGTCTCGAAGTGTCGACGGACTGACCGGCATTGAGGGAGTTCCATGCATGTGGCGGCGCAATGTTGTTTCGACAGATGACGTTTCGATGACCATATCCGCGAGTCAGTTGCCCGTTCTGGAAGGTCGCAGTCGAGGACCACTCCCAACCCTTCAATGCGACGAATCTCGGCCCGCGGACTCCGTTCGGATCGTCGGCAGAGTCGGCCATCGACTGTGTCTGCATCCACAGATCATCGGTGAGAGACTCCGCGTGATCGGTGACCGCCGCGAAGTCGAGACCCTGAACGTCGCGCGCATAAGCGTACGAGTACGCGGGGTTGCGGTACGTCGGCCCGGTGTTCGGATCGGAGTTCGCGATCTGGGCGTAGGCATCAGCCGAGAACGACGTGTGAATGTGGAGGTCGCCAACTCGCATCGAGTACAGCGCCTCCCGAGATTGCAGGAACGAAATTGGATCGACCGGCTGCGCGACGGCCGGAACGGCAATGAAGAGAGCGCAGATCAGCTTTCGATACACGATCAAGATTCTCCTAGCCCACGTTCTAGCGAGCAGTCTTGAAGGCACCCCACAAGACGACCGCGTGCGCCGACCGGCGTGAAATCAGACGGCGCAGATCGCGTCTTTCTCGAAATCACCCCCAGGGTTGACGGCCGTTTCGAGCGGCCGAGAGGTCGCGGCGAAGTATACGGGACGCGACGCGACGGCGAAATGGAGAACTTCGCCCGGTCACCACGGAAAGAAGTCGTGAGCTTCATGCGGGCCACCGCGCGTAGAGCCAGATGCCGGCCACGAGCACCGCGCACCCCGCAACGGGCACCGCAATCCACGGGTAGATTCGCGGTACCCTCGCGCGGACGATGGCGAGGATCGGAAACAGCGCACCCACGACGAGCAATTGACCCGTGTCCACGCCAAGGCTGAAGCCGAGCAGCGATCGAACGATCCCTCCGGATTGCCAGTCCATTTCCGCGAGCCCCGAGGCGAAACCCAATCCGTGGAATAGCCCGAACACGAACGCCGAGATCCACGTTGGCACGGACTCGCCGGCAACGACCTCGACCGCGACGTAGAGAATGCTCAGTGCGATCGCGCACTCCACCCACTCCCGCGAGACGTGCACGAAGCCGAGCACGACGAGCGACAGCGTGACACCGTGCGTGACGCTGAACGCGGTGATCGTCCGGACGAGCTTCCCCGTTGTGCGGCATAGGAGAAGCAAGAGGCAGAGGAACAGCAGGTGATCGATCCCCCCGAGGATGTGCGCGATGCCCGTTCGATAGAAGCCAAAGAAACCGGTCCAGCGCGCCGCCGTTCCGAGCGGCACGCGAACGGTCTGCCCGGGTCCGAGCACGAGGCACGTTTCCTCGGAACCGCTTCGGACACGAACCAGATGACGGTGCTCGGTGTCGACGTCGAGGAATAGCCGCGATGCGAGCTCGAGCGCCGCCGGCGTCTCCGCGAGGGGATATTCGATCCTCATCACGACCCAACGCTCGGGCCGCGCGCCCGGCGATCCGAACGTTTCGAGCCGACTCTCCGTGGAAGCCACGCGCCCGATGAGCTGCGATCTGCCGGCCGCGCGCACGTCGAGCGCGTCGAGAACGTAACGCTCCAGATCCGGACCGGAGTGGGTGAACGCCTCGCCCTTCCGCGCCAGGTCCGTTTGCGCGACGCGGACTTCGGCGACGAGGCGACCGTCCTCCAAGGTGATCGCGGACGCGCTCGTCTGCGTGACGTGCCCGATGCTCGCGGCAACGAGGGCCCAACCAACGAAACAAGTCGCTATCATGCAATGCCTGAATGCGTGACCCCACACGTCGGCAGGAGAGGTGCTCGGATGGTCGAACAACCGGGAATCATGATCCGGCCTGAATCCTCGCGCGTCGAGCAAAAAGGAGGCGAGGCGTGACGATTTCCCCGGGCCACCGTGTCGCGTTGGGACGAACGGCCATCCTAGCTGTCTCAGCCCTCGCTTTTTTCGGTTGCTGCGCGGCGTCGACGCGCGATGCCAACGCCGACGCGGCTCCGATCGTGCGGGCGGAACTCGAGCGCTATTACGGGCGCTTGAGCGACCGCGACTGGCCGAACTTCTCCGATCATTTCTGGCCCGGCGCGACGATCACCACGATCTGGCAGCCGCCCGGTGAATCGAAGGCGCGCGTCGTCGCCGCGTCGGTCGGCGAGTTCGTCGCCCAGGCACCGACCACCCTTGCCCTCGCATTCGAAGGGCACGTGGGCGACGGGACGTTGCCTCTCGTCCTCGCAGCGGCGGGCGATGGCCCGACGGCTCCGGCGGATCCGACGTCGCCCATCGTCGACGCCGACTGGGTGCGCAACGCCATGGCGTCCGACCAAGGAATCGCGCTCGTCGACGTGCGCGACGCCTTCGAGTACCAATCCGGTCACGTCAAGGGCGCGGCGAACGCCACGTCGTCCGAGTTCCTCGCGACCGTCGACGGACTTCCAGGCATGATGCCTCCGCCGGAAGCGATTACCGCGCTCGCCCGCAGGCTCGGCGTCCGGCGCGATCGGCCCGTCGTCGTCTACGGCAACCCGAATGAGCCGTACGCGGCGCGCGCCGAAGTCACGTTCCGGGTGTTCGGACATCCACGCTCCTACTTCGTCGACGGCGGCATCGACGCGGCTCGGAAGGCGGGTCTCCCAATGTCGACGGCGATCGAACCGATTGCGCCCGGTGACTTCACTGCCACGGCTCCCGCGGCGGGAGTCGTGGACGGCAAGTGGATCTCGTCGCACCTTCACGATGGAAACGTCGTCCTCGTCGACTCGCGCACGGAACGAGAATTCGATCGTGGGCACATTCCTGGGGCAAAACGCGTCGAGTGGCGGGACAACCTCGCCGGTGGGAGGCTTCGCGCCGAGCCCGAACTCTGGAAGACGTACGCCTCGTGCTCGCTCGCGCCAAAGGAACTCTCGTCGAAGACCGTCGTCTGCTATTGCGCGATCGGGACCCGCGCCTCGGTAAGCGTCCTCGCCCTCGAACGCCTCGGCTTCGAGCACGTACTCCTCTATCCCGGCTCTTGGGCCGAATGGAGCCATGGCGACTTCCCGATCGAGAAGAAGCCCCCGGACAAGAAATAGAGAGTCGATGCGATGAGACGAATAGTCGCTGTCCTCGCCGCAAGCCTCGCGTTCGGTTGCGCGCACGTCGACGTCGACGTCTCGACGACCGTCGCCGGCGACGGAACGGTCACGCGACACCTCGAGGCGAAGCACTCGAACCAAGAGGAAACGGCGAAGGCGGGCGGGCTCCTCGATGTGCTCTTGCGGCCGACCGCCGGCTTCACGCGCCTGAGCCTCACTCCGGCGCGGTACGTCGTCGACGGCCGGTACGCGCCGTGTGCATCGATCCCGTGCGACCTCTTCTGGCAGCCGGATGCCGAAGGCCTGCATCCCGGCTTTCGCTTCCGAAACTTCGTCTCCGTCGATTCGCGCGACCTGGTCTTGATCCAAACTCATCGCTACCGCGAGACCCTGAGTGGAGCAGTCGTCGCGCCCGAATACGACCTCGCCGTGAAGCAGCTCCTCGCCTTCGCCAGCGATTTCGTGATGCGCATCGCCGACGACGTCTACGGCGACGACTTCGACGTCGAGGAGCTTCGACGGTTCCTCGACTTCGAAGCGGCACCGGAGCTGCTGAGGCTCGCCATCGCTTTCTACGACTTCTTCGCCGCGCACAAGCCGAGTCGCTTCGCCGGCGGACAGGAAGCGTGGCGCGAACGACTGATCGCGATCACGACGGAGAGCGTTCGCACTCTGGGACTCGACGTCGACTTCCACGCCGACGACGCGGCGCTGCGCGATGCATTCGCGCGATGGTTCGACTCGCGCATCACGCCGCTCTTCCTGCCTCGGCGACTCGATCCGAAGCCCGTCACGTTTGAACGGATCGAATCGGATGCTGGACGGATCGCCGAAGTGGGGTTGCGCCTCCTTCGAGCGCGTTACGACACCGACCTGGACCTCGAGTGGCGCGTCGCGACGGACTTCCTGCCGCCCGGGATGGCCGCGCTCGTCGCCGCGGAAGCGAAGCTACCCTTCCATTTCTCTGCCGACGTGGCGCTGCCGGGTGAAGTCTTTCGGACCAACGGGGTCGCCGTCGGAGGTGGGCTCGCCAGCTTTGCGTTCGAGAGCACCGAGATCTTTCCCGAGGGTTACGAGATGCTGGCCGAGTCCTTCGTGCCAGACCTTGGCGCCCAAGAACGGCTTCTCGGCTGCGTTCCGATCGCGGACCGCAAGCGCGCACTCGCGTTCGTCGATCAGATCGAACGCTTGAGCCCGGGCACGCAGCGCGCCGCGCTCCTCGCGATTCGAACGGCACCCGAGTCGGGCGCGATCGAGGCGTTGGGAGCGCTCGAGCGTCAGCCGGGGATCGATCGGCGGGAGATCTCGGCGCTGCGCGGTTGGCTCGAGAGCGTGCGCTGACGCGCCGAGTCACGCGAGCCCGAATCGCTCCAAGCGATCGCGATCGTCGAGCAAGTCCTCGATCGAACCGTCGGCTCGCATCTCTCCGGACTCCAACACGATCGCCCGCGTCGCGAGTGCGCGCGCGACGTCGAGGTCGTGCGTCGCGATGACGAGCGTCGCGTCGAGCCGCGAGAGCTTCGCGACGACCGACCGCGCGGCCCGCGCGTCGAGCCCGGTCGTCGGCTCGTCGAGGAGCAACAATCCCGGCTCCATCGCGAGAACGGTCGCGAGAGCGGCAGCCCGTTTCTCTCCGCCCGAGAGGCGGTGCGGGTTTCGCGATTCGGCGCCGCGAAGTCCGGCCGCGTCGAGTGCGGCCGCGACGCGGCGCAGGACGTCGTCCTCGGAGAGCCGAAGCTCTCGCGGCCCGAACGCAACATCTTCGCCGAGCGTCGGCAGGAAGAGCTGGTCGTCCGGATTCTGGAAGAGAAACCCGATTCGCGGCCGCAGCGCGCGCGACGTCGAGCGGCGGAGAGTCGTTCCGTCGACGATCACTTCGCCTTCGAACGGCACCAGCCCCGCGGCCGCGAGGAGCAACGAGGACTTCCCTGCCCCGTTCGCGCCGAGGATCGCGATGCGCTCGCCCTCCTCGATCGTGAGCGACACGCCGCGAACGGCATCGATGTCGCCGGGAAATCGCACGCTCAACGAGCGAAGCTCGAGCGAAACGGCAGTCGCGCTCACAGGCACGCGACCACCGCGAGGAGGAGCGCCGCCGAACCGGCGAAGATCGCGTCGGCGGGATGCAACGCGTGGATCGTCTCGTTCGCGGAAGTCCGTTCCGGATCGAAGCCGCGTGCCTCGAGCGAAAGGCGCACGCGCTCCGCTCGGTCGAGTGTCCGCGAGAAGAGCGAGCCGAGCGCCGCACCGGAGACTCGGCGTGACCGCGAACCCGCACGCGCCCGGATCGCGAGGTCGAGTGCCCTTGCTTCGTCGCCGAGCGTCGCAATCGATCGCTCGAGGAGGAGCGCGGCGAGCACGAGGCTTCGTGGAACGCCGAGGCCGCCAAGTCCCTGCCAGATCTCCGCTGACGGCGTCGTGTGTCGCAGCAGGATCACCGCGTGCGCCGACAGGACCGCCTTTGCGAGGAGCAATGCCCCGCGCTGCAGCCCCTGCGTACGATCGGCGATCGCCCACGACGCCGCGGCGAACCCGGCGACCGCCAGCACGGGGAGGAGGAGTCGAAGTCGACGGAGCGGTACGCCGAGCGCCAGCGTGGCGATCGAAGCGACCACCGCGACGAACCCGAGCTTCCACACCCCCTCGCGCCCGACCGTCGACAGGAGCACGGCGTAGGCGACGACGAGCGCGATCTTGATGCGAGGGTCGAGCGGCCGCGCGCCGCCGAAAAGCAAACGCGCGACGATCGTGAGAAGCGCGAGCGTCACGCCGACCCCGATCGCGCCCGCGGGGGGCGGCGGCAGCGAGCCGAATGGTCCGCGCGGCCCCAGGACGGCGTGTCCCGACGTCAACTGTTCCGTCAGATGCTCGAGCGCGTCCGGGCTCGAAGAGGCGACGACGGACGCGAGCGCTCCGCCGACAAGGGCCGCGACGCCGATCACCAGGCAAGCGCGTTTCACGTCGTCTCCAGTCGGCGCGTGAAGATCTCCGGGCGCATTCCGCGCAGCGCGCGAAGGACGGCGTGCGTGGCGACGCCTTCGACGACGGCGATGAGCGCGTGGAGGGCGAGCATCGGCGTCAAGAACGTCGCCAGCGGAACGGCGCGCGACGCGACGAGCTCGAGCGTCGCGGCCAACGCGGCCGCCAGCACCGACGCGCTCGCCGCCATTCCGGCAAATCGATCGCCGAGCAATCGGTAGACGGCGGTGGCGACGAGCGGAGCAATCACGCCCATGTTCATCACGTTCGCGCCGAATGCGAGCACACCGCCGTCCGCGAACAGCAAGCACTGCACCATCAGCACCGCCGTCATTGCGAGGACAGCCGCGCCGGGGCCGAGCGCGATGGCGAGGAGCGCGCCACCCGCCAAGTGACCCGAGACTCCCGTCGCGATCGGAAAGTTGAGCATCTGAGCAGCGAACACGAACGCGCCGAGCACGCCGATGAGCGGGAGTCGTTCCGGCGCGAGCGTCCGTTTCGCCGCGCGGACGGCGACGCCGATCGACGCGACGGCGCCACCCCAGAGCGACGCCGAAACGGGCAGGGTCAACAATCCATCTGGAAGGTGCACGATTCGTCTCCCGACTCGAGTTCGACGCGAGCCGCGGAACATATCACGATGCTTTTGCACGCGCAACGCGAGCAGACTCGTGGCGAACCGATGACTTGGACGACGATTGCGGGGAGCGAAACCGAGCTATCGCGGCTCGCCGAGAATCACCTTCGGGCGCTTGCGGAAGACGATCTTCACGGGCACGGAGGAGAATGGGAGGTCGCGGCGAAAGACGTTCTCGAGGTAGCGCTCGTATTCCTTCGTGAAGAGCGCGGGGTCGTTCACGAAGAGGAGCATTTTCGGCGGGTTCACGTCGGTCTGCGTCGCGTAGAAGAGCTTCGGGAGGACTCCGCGGCGCGCCTGCGGGCGACGCACGCGTTCGGCCGCTTCGATCACGCGGTTCAGCTTGCCGGTCGTGACGCGCTCGTTCGCCTGGCGATGGACCTTGAATGCCGCGTCGACGAGCGCCTGCACGCGCGATTTCTTCAGGGCCGACAGGTGGACGATCGGCACGAAGTCGAGGCCGCGAAGGTGGTCTCGCACGTACGGCTGGAACTCTTCGGGCGTCACGTGGCCGGCGAGATCCCATTTGTTGACGCCGATCACACACGGCTTCGCCTCGAGGCGAACGGTCGCGCCGATCTTCTTGTCGACCTCGCCGATGTCGTCGGTCGCGTCGAGGAGAAGAACGACGACGTCCGCTCGCGAGATGGACGCCATGGTTCGCGACTGACCATAGAAGTCGATCGAGTCCTGCACGCGGGCGCGCTTGCGCATGCCGGCCGTGTCGATGACGACGAACGATTTCCCCTTTCGCGCGACGCGAACGTCCACGGAGTCCCGCGTCGTGCCGGGCACCTCGCTCACGATCACGCGCTCCTCCCCGACGATCGCGTTGATGAGCGTCGACTTGCCGGCATTGCGGCGCCCGACGATCGCGAGCTTCATCTCCGATGCCGGGGCGGGCTGTCGCTTCTCCTCGGGGATGCGGCGCACGACCTCGTCGAGCAGCGTCGTCGTGTTGATGTGCTCGAGCGCCGAGATCGCGATCGGCTCGCCGAACCCGAGCTGGAAGAACTCGACTGCAGCCGCCTCGAGGCTCGTCACGTCCGCCTTGTTCGCGGCGAGGACGACCGACTTCTGGAGCTTGCGCAAGAGGCCGGCGATTTCGCGGTCGAGCGGTGTGACGCCGGCGCGAACGTCGACGAGGAAGATCACCACGTCGGCCAGATCGAGCGCGAACCGGATCTGCGTCTCGACCTGCGCCTCGAGCTTGTCCGAATCGACGATGCCGATCCCGCCCGTGTCCACCAGCTCGAACGTCACGCCGTCGTGCACGACGTCCGCCGAGACCCGATCGCGAGTCACACCGGGCGTGGGCTCGACGATCGAAATGCGGCGCTTCGCGACGCAATTGAGCAATGACGACTTGCCGACGTTCGGCCGGCCGACGATGGCGACGATCGGGAGGGACATAAGAACGGCGGATTGTAGCAGCGCAAATGGCATAGGTGTGGGGCCGCTGCTTACCGATAGAGAGAAGCGGTACTAGAATGGACGAACCCATCGGAGGACATCGCAATGTCGAGTCAGAAACGGATGCAGGCGGCGGTCGCTGCGGCAGTCTTGGTTTCCCTGGCAGGCGTCGTTGCGGCCCGCGGCGACGTCACCGTGTACACGACCGCCGGCGAGCTCGTCCGCGGGACCGAAGTGAAGTTCGACGCGCGCGAAGGGTTCTCGCTCGACGTGCCGGGTCAAGCGCGGCGAACGTTCGCGCTCGCCGACCTCGTGTTCGCCGATTTCGGCGAAGGCGAAGGCCTCGACAAGACCGGTGACATCGTATTGCGTCTCCGAAACGGCGACAGCCTGCGCGGCGCCGTCGAGGACGGCAACGAAAACGAGGTGTCGCTGCGCGCGCCGCTCGGCACGGTGAAGGTCGCGATCACCGCGCTCGACCGATTGATCGTCGCGCCGAATCTGCCGCGACCGGAGGCCGCCGACGGCTACGTTGCCGTCAACAAGCAAGATACCGTCTACAAGAAGACGCCGAAGGGAACGGACATCGTCTCGGGCACCCTCGATGCGTTCACGCGCGATGGCATCGTCCTCGATTGGTCGTCGACGAAGTACCCGTTCAAGTTCCCCGACGTCGTCGCGATCGCGCTCGTGCCGCAGGGAAAGATCCCCGCAACGCCGCGCGGCGCGGCGTACGTCTCGTTCCGCGATGGAAGCCGCCTCACCGGAGCCTTGCAGTCAATCGGAGTCGGAAACCTCGAGATGGACTGGATGTTCGGCAAGCGCTTGCGCATCCCGCTCAAGCACGTTGCCGCGCTGACGCTTTCGGGCGATCGCTTCGCTTTCGCATCCGACATGGAGCCGAAGCAGGTCGTGCAGGTCCCGGCGTTCGGCGGCGACCAGGAAGTCCTGTTTCCATGGCGGCGGGATCGAAGCGTCGGCGGCGGCCCTCTCCAGATCAGCGGACTGAGATTCGCGAAAGGGCTCGGGATGCACGCGCGGACCGAGCTGGCCTACGCCGTCGATGGCGGCTTCTCGTCGTTCACGAGCTTGATCGGCATCGACGACGAAACGCGCGGCTTTCCGGCACGTGGCACGGCGATCTTCCGCGTCGTCGTCGACGGTCAGAAGAAGTTCGAGGCCCGCGTCTCGGGAGGTGCAACCCCGGAACGCATTCCGCCCCTCGACGTGCGCGGCGCCAAGGAAGTTCGCCTCGTGGTCGATTTCGCCGACGACGTCGGAGCGGGCGCACGCGGCGATTGGGGCAATGCCATCTTCCTGAAGTGAGATGATGACGCGCTTCGTGGCCCGCGATCTCGAGAACGCGCCGGAATCAGAACGATGAGAATGCTCGGCCCCGAGGTCTTCCTGCTCCTCGTCCCCCTCGCGGGCTTGATCGCGCTCGCGGCGTGGCGCGGGCGTCGCTCGCTTCCGTCGTGGCGCCGGATCACGTCGGCCCTCGTCCGGATTGCGATGGCCGCGTCGCTCCTGTTCGGGCTCGCGCGGCCCATCGTTCCGCAATCGACCGCGGAAGGGATCCGCCTCGTCCTCCTACTCGACGCGTCGCGAAGCGTGGCCGATGCGGACCGCGCGGCCGCCCTCGATTCGTTCGCCGAGCTCGTGGCCGCTGCGCCGCGCGAGTCCGATGCAGCGATCGTTCGCTTCGCAGGCCGGGCCGAGGTCTACCGAAACCCGGTCCTGGCGAGCGAGCTCGACGACCCCGAGTGGCGGGCTCGCGCCGCGCGAATCGAAGATGCCTCACCGCTCGATCCGGGACGAACCGATCTCGCGGCCGCCATCGATCTCGCGCGAGGCCTCGTCTCGCCGACCGCCGCGACGCGATTCGTGCTCGCGACCGACGGCAACACGGCCACGGCGTTGCGATCCGAGGCGCTCGAGACGCTCCGCGCGCGCGGAGCACCGATGTTCGTCTCGCCGATCTCGAGGCCAGACCCCAGCGACGCGGCGCTCGAGTCGGCGAGCTTCCCGGCATCGGTCGAGCCGGGCCTTCCATTCGACGTGAAGGCGACCGTGCGCGCAGCACAGGATCGCGCGGTCGGCGTGCGTGTGCTCCTCGACGATCGCGAGATCGCGCGCCGGGATGTCGCTGCCGACGTCCCGCCCGTGCCGATCACGTTCGAACGGATCGTCGCGGAGCCGGGTGCTCACCGCGTGGTCGTCGAAGTCCTGGGCGACGAGCTCCCCGAGAACGATCGCATCGAAGGGCCCGTGGTCGTGCGCGACAAGCCTCGCCTACTCGTGGTCGGGAACGCGGCCGCGTCCCCCTTTCCCGCGGCGCTCGGCGTGCAGGACTTTGCCGTCGACGTCGTCGCGGAACTCCCCAAAGGCGATGACCTCGCGGCGCTCGAGGGGTACGCGGCGACCGTCCTTCTTTCCCAGCCGGCGGCACCTGCGGACGAATCGACCGCGATGCGCCTTCGCCGGTACGTCAAGGACTTCGGAGGTGGACTGCTCGTCTTCGGTGGGCCGAAAGAGAGCCGCCTCGAGGCGCTGCGTACCGCGCCGCCGACGCTCGCCGGACTGCTGCCGGTCGACGTCATCGAGGAACCGACCGAGAAACCGCCCGAGCCGCTGCCCGAGCCGCCGACGACCCCTCCGGCCGACGAGCCACCGAAGCCGACTCCAAAGGACAAGCCCGTGATCAAGCGCATCGTCGGATCGACGCTGACGCTCGTGCTCGCGATCGACAAGAGCGGAAGCATGGCGGGCGAGAAGATGGAGCTCGTCAAGGCGGCCGCGCTCGCGGCCGCGAGGACGCTCGACCCCGAGGATTCCATCGCGGTGCTCGCGTTCGACTCGGAACCTCACTGGATCGTGCCGCTGATGGCGGCCCGCGAGTACCCACGCATCCGGGCCGCCGTGGAGCGACTCGAGGCCGGCGGCGGCACGCGGTTCGTTCCGGTCCTCCAGTGCGCTCGAGAAGCGCTCGAACACACGCCGACGCGCATTCGCCACGTGATCTTGTTCACGGACGGTGCCACGGACGAGCTCGCGGACTTCAAGAAGATCGCCGCCGACATGGCGCAGGAGAAGATCACGGTTTCGACGCTCGGGATCATGGGAAAGGACTTCGAGTCGAAGACGCTGACCGAGATCGCCGAGTACGGCGGCGGGCGCTTCGACGTGGCGCTCAACGTGAAGCAGATCCCGCAGATCTTCGTCACCGAGGTCGGCCGTGTCGTCGGCGAGGCCCAGATCGCGCGAGACGACGAGCAGAAAAAGGCAGACGACGCAGCGAAAGCGGATGCCGACCTCGAACAGAAGGCGCCCACCCCTCCCGTCGTCAAGAACGAGCCGAAGAAGCCCGATGCGAAGCCGCCCGAGCGCGAGGCGCCGAAGCCGTCGAAGCCGAGGCGCGTGCGCATCGGCGACCCGAGCGCCATGCTTGCGGGGATTTCGCCGCGGACGATCCCGAGCGTCGGGCGCGTGAACCCCACGCGAGCGCGCCTCTCGTCGACCGTCGCGCTCGAGGCGTTCGACGACGAAACGACGGCACCGCTCCTCGTGAGCTGGAGCTTCGGCCTCGGACGAGTCGCGGTGTTCACGTCGGATGCCGGCGAGGATGCGGCGGCCGACTGGCCTGCATGGTCGGAATACCCCAAGCTCTGGGGCCAGGTGATGCGCTCGATTCGCCGCGTTCCCGAGAGCATCGCCGTCGCGCGCGACCTCTCGCCGGGCGAGCCGCCCGAGGAGGATCGGAAGCGAACGGCGAATCGGGCGCTGCTCGAGTCCGTAGCGCGAGCGACGGGCGGCACCGTTTCACCCGACCCGACCGCAGTGCTCGAGCCGTCGGGAGTCACGCGAACCGTCGACGAGCCGTTCTCGTTCGCATGGCTCGTGCTCGCGCTCGTGCTTTTGCCGATCGACGTCGCGATCCGGAGGCTCGGCACGTGAGGCGGCGTCTTCCCACGATTGCGATCTCGCTCGGCGACCCGGCTGGCATCGGGGCCGAGGTGACGGTGAAGGCGCTCGTATCGCGAAAGGTCGCCGGCCGTGCGCGGTTCGTGATTCTCGGCGATCGTAGGGTCGTCGACGACGCGCTTCGAATCGCGCACATTCGGGCGCTCCCCGCGTCCGCGAGCGTCGTCGATTTTCGCAACGCCGATCCCGCGACTATCCCGCGCGGTCGCCCGTCGGCGGCCGCGGGGCGCGCGTCGGTCGCATACATCGAGCGGGGCGTGCGGATGTGCCAGCGCGGCGACTCTGATGCGATCGTCACGGCCCCGATTCACAAGAAAGCGATCGAGCTCGCGGGTTTCGCGTGGGAAGGACACACGGAAATGCTGCGCGACTTCTGTCGCGTGAAGCGCACGGTTCTGATGCTCGCGGGCGGGCCGCTGCGCGTTGCGTTCGTGACGTCGCACGTTGCGATCCGCAAGCTCGCGCCGCTCGTGACCCGCGAGCGCGTCCTCGAGACGATCGAGATCGTTGCGCGCGACGTCGAGCGCCTCTTCGGCGTCCGTGGGCCGGCGATCGCCGTGTGCGGTCTGAACCCGCACGCCGGAGACGAGGGCCGATTCGGCCGCGAGGACTCGACGGAGATCGCACCGGCCGTCGCGGACGCGCGTGCACTCGGCATCGACTGCACCGGCCCGTACCCGGCGGATACGTTGTTTCCGAAGGCCGCGAGCGGCGGCGCGTACGATGCGGTGATCGCGATCTACCACGACCAAGGGACGGTGCCCGTCAAGCTCTTGTCATTCGGTCACGGGATCAACGTGACGCTCGGCCTCCCGATCGTCCGCACCTCGGTCGACCACGGCACCGCGTTCGACATCGCCGGCCGAGGAGTTGCCGATGCCGGTTCGATGATCGCCGCTCTATCGGCTGCGCTGGAGTTCGCCGCGCGCCGAAAGCCACGCGCGGCGCGTTCGACGACGTCTCGCCGGACGACGCCGGGCTCGGCGCGTTGACCGTGATGATCGCCTGGACATAGGATGGCCGCCATGTCGATCCTGGGTGCAGTGGTGGCGGCGGCTCTCCTCGCGGGGCCGGCCGAGCGCGTGACGTTCGAATCCGACGACCACGTGAAGCTGGTCGCCGATCTGTACGCCGGGGGCAAGCCGAACGCTCGCGCGGTCATCCTCCTTCCGATGTACGGCGACACCCGCGCATCGTGGAAGCGGCTCGCACCGCTCATCCAACAGAAAGGGATGACGGCGCTGGCGCTCGACCCGCGGGGTCACGGCGAGAGCCTTCATCAAGGCGACAAGGTCCTCGACTACAACTCGGCGCGCCAAGGCGGCGAGAACCTATTCCTGTCGATGTACCGCGACGTCGCCGCCGCGAAGAAGTACCTCGTCGAAAAGGCGGGGATCGACGCGTCGCGCGTGTCGCTCGTCGGCGCGAGCATCGGCTGCAGCGTGGCGATCGACTCCGCCGGGCGTGACCACTCGCTGAAGTCGATGGTCCTGATGTCGCCGGGGCGCAACTATCAGGGCATGGACTCGATGGCCCACGCGTCGAAGGTCGCCGCGCTTCCCGTGCTGATCCTCACGAACGACCGCGAGAGCGCCGCTGCGAGAGACGTCGCCGGCGCGATGCCGAAGGGTGCGGCACAAGTCGACGTGATTCCCGACGCCGAGCACGGCACGCGGATGCTCGGAAAGGTCGAGGGCATCGAGAAGAAGATCGTCGACTTCCTCGAGAAGAACGGCTGACGTTAACCGACGCGGGAAACTCCGCGCAGCCGTTCGACCGCTTGCTTCACCGCGCTCACCGTCCGCGGGATTTCGCCGGCGGAGTTCTCGCTCCCGAACGAGAAGCGAACCGAACCGCGCGCTTCGTGCGCGGGAACGCCCATCGCGACGAGCACGTGCGACGGCTTCGAGTTCTCGACCGTAGACGTACAGGCCGATCCAGGCGATGTTGCGATGCCGAGGCGGTCGAGTTGCAGGACGATGGCCTCGCCCGCCGCTCCCTCGAACGCGACGTTGACGATTCCCAGCGCGACGCCCTCGT
This sequence comes from Planctomycetota bacterium, assembly GCA_016178505.1. Taxonomy (GTDB): domain Bacteria; phylum Planctomycetota; class JACOTG01; order JACOTG01; family JACOTG01; genus JACOTG01. Next base: position 1,876 of record JACOTG010000305.1, on the reverse strand, counting down.
CGGGCGAGTGCACGTGCACTCCCGGGACCGCCGCACGAAGCGCGTCCACGAACGCGCGACCGAGCGACGCCAGGTGTGCGGAATGCTCCGCGACCTCGCGCGCACACGACTCCGCGGCGCAGCCGAAGCCCGCGATCGCAGCCACGTTCTCGGTGCCCGCACGGCGACCGAACTCGTGCTGCCCGCCGAAGAGCATCGGACGGAGCTTCAGCGAGCGACGGGCGACGAGCGCACCGGCACCCTTCGGCCCGCCGATCTTGTGTGCCGAGACCGAAAGCAGGTCGACGGGGAGCGAACGAAAGTCGATGGCGACCTTTCCGAACGCTTGCACGGCATCCGTGTGGAAGAGCACGCCCCGATCGCGACACAGCGCGCCGATCTCTGCGATCGGCTGGATCGCGCCGACTTCGTTGTTCGCCCACATCACCGACACGATCGCGGTGTCGGGGCGCAACGCCGCTTCGAGCTCGTCGAATCGGACGCGGCCGCCGCGATCGACCGGCACGAAGCGCGTTTCGAAGCCGTCCTCACGCAGCGCAGAAACCGTGTTGAGGACCGCGTGATGCTCGATCGTCGTGGTGACGACGTGCCGGCTCTTCGCGCGCGGCGACCACGCAACCCCGAAGAGCGCGAGATTGTCGGCCTCCGTGCCGCCCGACGTGAAGACCACCTCGTCGCCACCGGCGCCGAGTGCGCGCGCGACGCGAAGCCGCGCATCCTCGATCGCTTCACGGGCTAGCCGCCCTTCCTCGTGCAGGCTCGACGCGTTGCCGAACCGCGTGCGGTGAAAGGGCTGCATGAACGCCTCGACCTCCGGGCGAACCGGCGTCGTGGCGGCATGGTCGAGATAGATGCGAGGCGTCATGGCAGGCGACGACTATAGCCCGCACGATCGATCGAGCGCTACTCCCCCACGATGAGCACGACCGACCCGTGGCCGGCCTCGAGAGTCACGAGGTCGCGGGCCAATCGGCTCGAGGTGCGGGCGCGTTCGTAGAAGACGGATGCAGGAGTCAGAGGCAGCGGCGCCAAACGATGACAGACTCGAGCGCCACGTCGATCGAGCGGCGCGGCGCAAAACCCGTGAGCTGCTCGAGCTTCGACGTGTCCGGCAGACGACGAGCCATGTCGTCGAACTCGGCACCGTAGACCGCCGCGTGCGGCACGTGCGAAATCGACGACGACGATCCGCTGAGCCTGATGATCCGGCGCGCGAGATCGTCGATCGTGATCTCTTGAGACGCGCCGACGTTCACGACCTCGCCCACGGCTGCGTCGCAGCGAAGCAGGCGAACGAGCGCCTCGACCGTGTCGCGCACGTCGGTGAACGATCGCGTCTGGAGTCCGTCTCCGTGAACGGTGAGCGGCTCGCCCGCGAGCGACTGATCCACGAGCCGCGGAACGACCATGCCGTAGCGACCGACTTGCCGCGGCCCGATCGCGTTGAAGAGCCGCGGGATCACGACCGGCAAACCCTGCTCGCGGTGATGCGCGAGCGCGAGGAACTCGTCGAACGCCTTCGAACACGCGTACGCCCATCGCGGCCGCGACGGGCTGCCGAGCACGAGGTCCTGATCTTCGCGAAAAGGCGTCGTGTCGCCGCGGACGCCGCGCCCGTAGACCTCCGACGTCGACACGGCAACGACCTTCGCGCCGCATCGCGCCGCGGCTCGAAGCACGATCGCGCAACCGCCGGTGTTCGTCTCGAGCGTGTGCACCGGTCGTTCCACGATGAGACGCACCCCCACGGCAGCAGCGAGGTGCACGACGACGTCCGACCGCGCGGCGAGGCTCGTGGTCGTTTCCTCGTCGAGCACGCTGCCGACGCGCACGTCGAGCGAAGGGTGGCCGGACACCGCGTCGAGGTTTCTGAGCG